>DAHUZJ010000112.1 GCA_027306585.1 Acidimicrobiaceae bacterium
GCCGGGAACGCCGAACCGGGGCTGGCGTGGAGCCGCCAACTGCAAATCCTCTTGCTTGTCGGGCTGCCCGGATTTGAACCGGGGACCTCTGCGTCCCGAACGCAGCGCGCTAACCAAACTGCGCCACAGCCCGTTGCCGGCACGCCGTCCGGCAGCGGTTCGAGCCTAGCCGCGCCGCCGGGGTGCGCCGGAAGGCGTCCGACGTGCACCGTTCACTGCCATGGCACCGGGGCCGTCGGACGCCGTGCTCTTGCCGGCAGCGGTCTCGCCGCCGTCCGCGCCCGCGGCCTCCGGCCTCGTCCTCGGCTCGTCGGGCCCGCCTGCCGTTCCCGTCACGTCCGGAACGAACTGGCTCGGCCGCGACTCGGTGCCGGGGACGAACTTGGCGATCTGGCGGTGTGACGGCGGGTCGGCGGTGCCTTGCGGGTCCTCCACCGGCGCCGCCGCGAGCTCGTCGGGCGCCCGCATGCGAGCCACGACCTGGGCCACCCGGCGCTTGTCCATCTCCTGGACGGTGAGCTCCCAACCGTCGGTGACCAGGCTCTCGCCCTCATCGGGTATTCGCCCGAACCCGTCGAACAGGTAGCCGCCGAGCGTGACGTAGTCACCCTCGGGGACCTCGATGCCCAGTCGCTCCCGCACCTCGTCGACGTTGACACGGCCGTCGACCAACCAGCGGGAACCGTCGACCCGGACGATCGCCGGCTCGTCGTCGGCGTCGAACTCGTCGTGGAGGTCGCCGACGATGGGCTCGAGCAGGTCTTTCACCGTCAGCACGCCGGACACGCCGCCGTACTCGTCGACCACGATGGCGAAGGTCCGCCGCTGGTGGCGCATCTCCACGAGGGCGTCCAGGATCCTGCGGGACTCGGGGATGACGTAGGCATGTCGGATCCGTCGGGAGATCTCGAGCGTGCTGACGCCCTCGAGCGGGCTGCCGACGGGCCCAGCCCCAGCCGACCCCCCGCCCGGCTCGTCCAGAAGCCCCGGCCGAGCCGGGCGCCGTGAGCGGAACAGGTCGTTCACGTAGAGCACGCCGACCACGTCGTCGAGCGTCCCGTTCACGACCGGGAAGCACCGGTGGCCGGACTCGCGCACGGCTTGGGCAACGTCCTCGACCGAGACGGGGATCGTGAGCGCGACCACGTCCATGCGTGGCGTCATCACTTCCCGCACGTCGCGGTCGCGCAAGTCGGTCAGCGCCTCGGTGATCAGCCGCTCCTGCTCGGCGGCCTCCGCGCTCTCGTACGCGGTGCCGGCGGTCCGGGGGCCGCGGTCAGCCCTGGCGCCACGCCACCACCGCCGGCGACTTGGCGGCCCATCAGGTGGCGGTCGGTGGGATCGTCGTCCGGCCACGAGTGTCGGAGGTCAGCTCCCGGAGGTGGTCGCCGCCGGCTCGAGCTGAGGGCCTTGGCCCACCAGCACCGGGACCGGTTGGTACGAGTCGTCGTGGAACGTGCCGCCGTCGAGCAGGGCCCGGGTGGCGCGTCGCAGCCGCAGCGGGTCGAGCGGCTTCACGAGCCATCCCTCGGCACCGGACCGGCGTGCGAGGAAGACGTCCGGCCGGCGGTCGAGGAGCATGAGCACCGGGATGTGCGGCACGTCGAGGTACGACTCGTCGAGCCGGAGCTCCAGGCAGACGGCCATGCCGCCCATGTTGCCCATCTGCATGTCGACGATCACCAGATCCGGCGGCGACTCGAGCGCCGTGGCGACCACGGCAGGGCCCGAGGTCGCCTCGACGACCTCGGTATCGGGTCCGGCGAGCACCGACACGAGCTGCCGGCGCACGCTCGGCGCGTCGCTGGCGACGAGGACGGTGGCCACGGGCCGAGCCTACCCGACGGGCGCGGGTGCACCGACGTCCGGGCCGGTGGACCCGGCCACGCCGGGGAACAGGTGGTCGGCGACGGCGCCGAGGCCCTCGAGGTCGTGGACGTCGGTGCCCAGCAGCGGCACACGCCCGATGGGAGCGGGTGCCAACCGGTCGGCAAGCTCGAGAAAGGCCGCCTCCTCGCGGTCGGCGATCGCGTCGAGGCCGTCGAGCACCGCGATGAGTGCTGCCAGGTCGCTCCCCGCGGGCGCCCGGGGGAGCGGCGTCACACCGGACCCGAAATGCGGGTGGACCCGGTTGACCACGAGGCCGGCCGGCGTGGTGCCCGTCTCGACCAGCTTGTCGGCAAAGAACGTGGCCTCCTCGACCGCATCGGGCCTTGGCGAGGTGACGACCACGTAGGCAGTGGCCGGGTCGGCGAGGAGCGCGCGCACCGCGGCCGCTCGGTCGTGGAAACCCTGCTCCATTCCCTCGAAGGCCTGGAAGAAGGCGACCGCGTCCTGCACGATCTCGGCCCCCGCGACCCTCGAGATGGTCCGCAGCAACGCCTGGGTGGCCAGGTTCACGGCACGCAGGTAGGCCCGCGTGGGCAGCAGAAGGACCCGGAAGAGGCGGTTCTCGAGGAAGTGGGTGAGCCGCCGTGGGGCGTCGAGGAGATCCAGGGCATTGCGGGTGGGTGGGGTGTCCACCACCACGAGGTCGTAGTCCCCCTCCTCGGTGAGCTCGTAGAGCTTCTCCATCGCCATGTACTCCTGGGTCCCCGACAAGGCGCCGGCCAGGCTCTGGTAGAGGCGGTTCGACCGGATGGAGCTGGCCTGCTCCGGGTTACGCGCGTAGCGCTCCACAAGGTCGTCGAAGGTCCCACGGGCGTCGAGCATGACGGCGTGGAGCTTGCCGGGCCACGGCCCCTCCACGCGCGTCGGGACGTTGGGCAGCGACTCGACGCCGAGGGCGTCGGCGAGGCGTCGCGCCGGGTCGACGGTGACGACGCAGGCCGAGCGGCCCGCCCGCGCCGCCGCCAGGGCGAAGGTGGCCGACACGGTGGTCTTGCCCACCCCGCCCGGCCCGCAGCACACGACGATGCGCCGCTCCGCGAGCAGCGACGACAGCGACGACAGCGACGACAGCGACGACAGCGACGGCGGCGACGGCGGCGACGAGAACGCCGCCGCCGTCGCGGGCACGGCCACGCCTGCCCCGGCCGCCCGGCCTGGCTCGGCGGCGGTGGGCCCGGTCATACCCCGTCCACCTCGGGAACGAGGAGCCCGACCTCTGCTGCGAGGGCCGATGAGAGCTGACTGAGCTCGACCGGCCCGATACCGGCCGCCTCGAGGCGAGGCGTGTGCAGCTGGGGGAGGGGGAGCTCCTGGCGGAGCCGGTCGACCTGCTCGGTGACGAGAGCTGCTCGGCGGAGCCGGAAGGAGCGCGCCGCCTCCAGGGCGTCGAGTTGGGCGTTGGTCAGCTCGACGCCGGCCGCCTCGGCCGCCGTGCCCGCCGACACGGCAAGGGCTGCTGGCGCCTCCTCCCAGCCGTTGACCACGACCGGCCCCAGGTGCACGCCGGCCCGGTCCTCCACCAGGTACGCGGCCTCGATCGTCTCGCTGACCGGCAACTCCTCGGGCAAGGTCACCAGCAGGACCCGGCAACGCGCCGGATCGGTCAACAGCTCCACCACTTCGGCGGCTTGACTTCGGACGGGGCCGCCGCGCGCCGCCTCGAGGAGACCGCTGGCGGAGGTCAGGAAGGTCATGGCATGGCCGGTCGCCGGCGCGTCGACCACGATCAGATCGGCCACGCCCGCCCGCTCCAACTGCTTGACCTTGCCCAGGACGAGCACATCTCGGATGCCGGGGATGGCCGTCGCCACGACGTCGAGCACGCCCGACGACACGAGCCGGCGCGACACGCGCTGGAGCCCGTGGTCGGCGAGGTACTCGAGCAGCGCGTCGTCGGGCGTGAGGCGTCGGCCCTCGACCCACCCCGAGCCTTGTGGCGCGGTGAACAGCGTGCCTTGCTCGTAGCCGAGGTTCCCCGGCCGGCCGAAGGCCGCGCAGATGCCCGATCGCCCCTCGAGGTCGACGAGCAGCACCCGTAGACCGGCCTCGGCGGCCATGCGGGCAACGGCGGCAGCGATCGTCGTCTTACCGACGCCGCCCTTGCCCGCCACCACCACGACACGGCTCTCAGCGCAGAACGCGACGACGTCCATCCGTTTGCAGCGTAGCGTCGAGCGGCTGCCATTCCGCGGCCCGCCGCGCGAAATCCCTGTTCATCGCCCTTGTAGCTCCCAAACGCGCGGAACTACCCTGGCAACGACGGTAGGGGGACCCCGGGAAGCGCGGAGTGGCGATGCGGCATGGAGGAGAGGCGTGGCAAGCGAAGGCGGCTTGCCGGGGACCGCAGGCGTCGGTGTTCTTTCCGCCCGCCTATGCGGAACGGAAGGACGACCGGCTCGCCCGCGAGGCGCGGGCCAAGGGCATCTGTGCCCACTGCATCGTGCGTGAGGAATGCCTGGACTACGCGATCCGCATCCGAGAACCCCATGGCATCTGGGGCGGCCTCAACGAGAACGAGCGCAAGCAGATGCTGGACCGCCGCGCTGCCGGCTGAGCCGCAGGTCCAGTTGAAGAGCCGCCCTGGCTGAGCCGCCGAACCGACTCAGCGGCGCGTCCGACCGCCCGAGCCCGAGCCCGACCTCGCCTTGCTCGTCGCGGGCGTCCTTGGCCCACCCCCGGCCCTGCCCCCACCCTCGACGCCGGCGCGATCTCGCCGGCTGTTCGGCGGGGCCGCCGGCGCGGCATCCCAACCGAGCATGGGTGGGACCGTCGAGACGAGCAACACGAGCAGAAGGAACGTGATGACGTGCACCGAGGTGCACCAGAGGCAGATGTTGCCGATGATGAGGAGCTCGGCCGCCACCAGGTACAGGACGAACAGGATCCCCACCAGGGCGAGGGCCAAGCGCGCGAGATGGACCCGCCGGTCCGCCGCTCGCCAGGCAGCCGGGAGGTTGAGGGCGGTCATGGCGACGTAGAAGGCCAGACCGAGCACCGCCACCGGGATCCCGAGGAAGTGCGACTCGGCGCTCGTCGTCACCTTCTGGCAGTTGACGACGCCGCTCTCGGCGCAGACAAGCTTGATCTTGGCGAAGTGGTCGACGGTCAGGTAGACGGAGACGCCCAGCCCCGCCAGCGAGAGCACGAGGGCGGTCACCCGCCGCCACTGCGCCGCCGGCGGGACCACGGCGGACCCATCGGTCACCACGTCGCGAAGGCGAGCCAGCACCGTGGTCAGCCTATGTGGCGCTGATCCCGAGCTTGGCTGCGGCGGCGGTCACGCCCTTGCTCGTGCAGACGTTGCCCGGTTGTCCGTGGTCGATGTTGCACATGCCGGCCGAGAGGTAGTTGGCCGTGGTGACGACGGCCTGGGTCACAGGGTTCTTCGCTGTCGACAGGCCCGAAGCGATCTGGGAGCGGGACAGGTTCTGCAGGATCGTCGGCGAGTAACTGGCACCGGAGAAGACCAGCTTGTTGCCGACGTCCATGAAGGGGATGTTGCCGCTCGATGTTGTCGACCCTGTGGTGTCGTACTTCTTCACGAGCGCTGCCTCGGCCGTGGACAGCTTCTCCAGCGTCTGGTAGGTGCGCCCTGTGCTCGTCTTCACATTGCTGTAGACCTCGCGCAGCGCGGCGGTCAGGTACGAGCTCTTGTACTTGGCCTTCACGAAGGTGAAGGTCTGGGTGTTGGGTGCGTAGTCTGTCGCCGCCGACGCCATGGTCTGAAGACCGGAGATCGCTCCGAAGCGAGACAGCGCCGCCACCACCGCCCATCGTTCGGCGGCACAGAACGGGCAGTACTCGCCGCCCATGAAGAAGAACGCCGGCTTGCCGTTGATGGTGAGCGGCGACTGGTTGTTCTCGACCCGTGGTGCGTTCACTGTCACCGAGGGCGATGAGACGCCGACCGCATCGAACACCGACGCCGGCACATGGGTCACGTCGTTGAGCACGCTCGCAGGCACCGGTCCCGGCTTCACGGCGCTGGAGGGGCCTGTCTGCGAGTTCCCGGTCACCTTCACCACGACCAGCACGATGACGATCACCAACACGGCGGCGACGATGCCCCAGGTGAGGAGCGCCGTCGACGAGCGGCTGCCGCCCGGGGCCGCAGGCCGGCGTACCGGACTGTTGCGGCCGTTGCGCGCGCCCGGACCTTGGCGTCCCGCCGGACGACCGGACGCGGACTTGCCGCCGCCGTTCACCCGCGCGTCGGCCCCTCGGCCGTTCTTCGTCGAGCCGCTGCGACCCCCGGTACCGGCGTTCTTGCCGACATCTCGGGCGTTCACGGCGCGGCTCTGCTGGCGGCTGCGCTCCTTGTCTGCTTGCGACCGGCTCGGCTTGTCCTGGGCACTGTCTGCCATCGCGGCGTCAATCCTCGTTGGTGAGCGTGAACCGACCGGTCGGTGCCTGCGCCTGGTGCAGCCCCGGTGGCGGTCCGGCGGCGACGGCATCTCTTCGAACGCCAGCCGCCGGCCCGCTCAGCGTAGACCAGGCCCGTCGGGGACGGTTCGCGCGCTCGGTCCGCCCCGCAGCGCTCGCCGATGCGGGTGGGTCGACGAACGGTGGCGGTAGCCTCAGCCGCAGTGCCACGACCCGCTGCCGGATCGCCGCCAACCGAGCCGCTCGCCGCGCCGCCAACCGAGCCGCCCGCCGCGCCGTCCATGTCCACGTCCGTGCGACCGGCGTCCACCATCATGATGGTTCGCGACGGCAACCATGCCGACGCCCCGCTCGAAGTCCTGATGGTCCGGCGCAATCCGCGCTCGGAGTTCGTCGGCGGTGTCTACGTGTTCCCGGGGGGCGCCGTCGATCCCTCGGACGGTGGTCCCGAGGCCGCCGCCTTGTGCACGGGCCGCGACGACGCGTCGGCCAGTGCGATGCTCGGCCTGCCCGGCGGCGGCTTGGCCTATTGGGTGGCCGCTCTCCGCGAGTGCTTCGAAGAGGCCGGGCTCCTGCTGGCCCGCCGGAGCGAGAGCCTGTTGGCGCTCCAGGAGGACGCCGAGGTCGCCCGCTTCGCCCGCCACCGGCAGGACATGAACGGGCGACGCCGGTCGTTCCTCGATGTGTGCCGGGAGGAGGGGTTGCGGCTGCCGGCGGACGAGGTCCACTACTTCTCTCACTGGATCACGCCCGAGGGTGCTCCCCGCCGCTTCGACACCCGCTTCTTCGTCGCTGCTGCGCCTCCGGAGCAGACGCCGGCGCACGACGCCGCCGAGACCATCGCCGACCGGTGGGTGCGGCCGGCCGACGCCTTGGCCCTGCACCGGGAGGGCCGGATCGAGCTGATCTTCCCGACCATCCGGACCTTGCAGGCCATCGGCCGCTGCGCCACCACCGACGAGCTGCTCGCCACCGCTGCCGCGGCAGCGGTGGACCTGGCCGGTGCACCGCCGTTCCTCCCACGGCTGGTGCCGGATGGGCGGGGAGTGCGGATCGTGCTCCCCGGCGACCCGGGGTATGACGCGGTCGCTCCCTCGCCGACCGCAGGGGATCCGGCCGCCACGGACCGGGCGCTGCGGGCAGCGTCCCTGGCCGCCAACACCGCTCACCCCCCGGCCGCCCCCGCCCCCGCCCCCGGCGAGCCCTCGTGACCTCGCCTTCCCGTCCCCGGGCCGTTCCCGACGCCGGCGCCGGCCCACCGCCGGTTCCCGGGCGTGCCGACGAGCTGGCACCCGGGCTGATCCGGCTGACGGCTCCCAACCCAGGCCTCATGACCGGGCCGGGGACCAACACCTACGTCGTGGGGACCGGTGACGGGCTTGCCGTCGTGGATCCCGGCCCCGACGACGAGGGCCACCGGCGAGCCATCCTCGCCACCGCCGCGGGGCGTGGCTCGATCCGCTGGGTGCTCACGACGCACACGCACCCCGACCACGCCCCGGGTGCGGCGCCGCTGGCCCGGGAGGTCGGCGCTCGGCTCGTCGGCTACGAGGCCCGGGACGGGTTCGTCCCCGACATCGCGGCGGGTGACGGCTGGGCCCTCGAGGGGGCGGGTTTCCGCCTGCAGGCGGTCCACACGCCGGGCCACGCCGGGAACCACCTCTGCTGGCTGCTCGAGCCGGGGCGCATCCTCCTGTCCGGCGACCACGTCATGCACGGCGCCACCGTCGTCATCCGACCGCCCGACGGGGACATGGGCGCCTACCTCGCCAGCCTCCGGCGCGTCGGCGACCTCGACCTCGCGGCGATCGCGCCCGGGCACGGCCGGCTCATCGGCGACCCGGCGACCGTCGTCGAGGCGATCGTCGCCCACCGGCTCGAACGCGAAGCCGTGGTGCTCGCCACGCTCGAGGCGAGCGGTGGGGGCACGCTGGACGAGCTGCTGCCGGCGGTCTACGCGGACGTTGCCCCGACGCTGCTGCCGGTGGCCCGTGCCTCCTTGTGGGCGCACCTGCGCAAGCTCGTCGCCGAGGGCCGGGCCCGCAGGGTACCGCCCGACGGCCGCGCGGCCTCAGGCGCAGCGAGCGAGGACGATCATCCGGAGCTGAGCTGCCGTTGGCTGCCGGTGCCCGCCCCCTGAGCCATCTCGGCGCCGGCGCCGGCGTCCGTCTCCGCCGCCCCGGTCGTCCCCGCCGCCACGGCCGCTTCGACCCGCTCCACGAGCCGGGCCGTGCAGGCGGACGTCTCGACCACGGGGGCCACCTCCTCGGCGACGACCCGGGCCAGCTCGGCGAACACGGGTGCCAGCGGGCCGTCGCCGAAGGCCACCGGGGTCCCGGCGTCGCCGGCGGCCGCCATGTCGGGGTGGAGGGGGATGGAGCCCACGAGGGGCACCCCGAGGTCGGAGGCCAGCCGCTCCCCGCCGCCCGAACCAAACATCGCGTACACCCCACCGTGCTCGCACGTGAAGTCGCTCATGTTCTCGACGACTCCGGCGACGCGGAGGTAGCCCCGGCGGGCCATGTCTGCCGCCCGGGCGGCCACCTTCTGGGCCGCCAGCGGCGGCGTCGTCACGAGGAGCAGCTCGGTGCGCGGCAGCAGGCGGGCGAGGCCCATCTGCACGTCCCCCGTGCCCGGGGGGAGGTCGAGGAGGAGGTAGTCGACGTCGCCCCAGTGCGCGTCCTGGAGGAACTGCTGGACGGCCCGGTTGAGGACGAGCCCCCGCCACATGATCGCCGTGTCCTCGTCGGCCAGGAAGCCCATCGAGAGGACCCGCAGCAGGCCGTCGCCGTCGCCCACGCGCCGCTCGAGAGGCACCATCTTGCCGCCACGGGCCTCGACGCCCCCCGCGCCACTGCCCATGCCGAGGAGGCGGGGGACCGAGAACCCCCAGATGTCCGCGTCGAGCACGCCGACGGTGTGGCCCCGGAGGGCCAGCGCCACGGCGAGGTTGACGGTGACCGACGACTTGCCGACGCCACCTTTCCCCGAGGCCACGGCCAGCACCCGGGCGGTCGGCGGCACGGCCGTGGGCGGGGCGTCCTCCCGGGCCTTCCACCGGGCCCGGGCCATCACGGCCGAGCGCTCCTCGGCGTCCATCTGACCGACCTGCAGGTCGACGGCGGTCACGCCCCGCAGTGACTCGAGGCGCCGCCGCACGTCCTGCTCGATCTGGGACCGCAGGGGGCACCCGGCGATCGTGAGGGCGATCGTGACGGTGACCGCCCCGGCGGGCGACACGTCGGCGCGGCGGACCATGCCCAGGTCGACGATGTCGTCCCCCAGCTCGGGGTCGATCACGGCGCGGAGCGCCTCGCGTACCTCCTCGGCGCTCGGAGCCTGGGCAGGGCTCGTCGGCCTCGCCACGCCGGCGCCGGATCGGGGCGTGCCGGCAGCCACGTGGACATGGTACCGGCTGCGTCCCTGGTTGCGGCCCCTGCCGGGCCCGAGTGACGTGCCGGTCGGCGACGGCCCCGGGTAACATGGCTCCTGATCACGGGCGCCCGGTGGCGCCCCGGACCTCTCAGACCCCGAGCCAGGGCCGGCGGTGGCCGGTCTGCCAAGGAGGCACTGCGGTGACCACGATGACGACCTCGGTGAGCATCGGCAAGAAGCCGGACCCGGTCACGCTCACGGACGGCGCCGCCTCCAAGGTGGCGCAGCTGCTGTCCGAGGAGGAGGGCGGGGAGACACTGGCCCTCCGCGTGGCCGTCAAGCCCGGCGGCTGCTCGGGCTACAGCTACGAGATGTTCTTCGACTCCGAGATGGCCGGCGACGACATCGTGCGCGAGTTCGGTGGCGTGAAGGTCGCCGTCGACCCCGCGAGCGCCGAGCTCCTGACGGGTGCCACCCTGGACTATTCCGACGGGCTCCAGGGTGCCGGGTTCCACATCACGAACCCCAATGCCACCCGTACCTGCGGCTGCGGCAGCTCCTTCAGCTGATCGAGCTCCGGCTCGACGGCCGGACGGTCGCTGTCGCCGACGACGGCGGCACCCTCCTCGACGCGCTGCGTGAGCAGCTCGGTGCCCGCACGCCCAAGGACGGCTGCAGCCCGCAGGGCCAATGTGGGTGCTGCACGGTGTGGGTCGACGGGGCGCCACGCGTTGCCTGCGTGACCCCGGTGCGCCGGGTGGTCGGCCGAGAGGTCACCACGGTCGACGGGCTCCCGGACGAGCTGCGGCAGCGCTGGGTCGAGGCCTTCGTCGACGCCGGCGCCAGCCAGTGCGGCTTCTGCACGCCGGGCATCCTGCTGCGGCTGGCCGCCCTCGAGCGGCGGGGCAGGGCGGGTCGCCCGGTCGACGAAGCGGCGATCCGCACGGCACTCCTGGCGCACCTGTGCCGCTGCACCGGCTGGCAGACGATCGTCGAAGCTGCCGCTGCCGTGCTCGACGTGCCGGTCGGCCCGGCCCCGGCCCGCCCCCTGGTCCCGGCTGCACCGCCGCCCGCCGTGGCGGACCGGACCCGGGACCCCCTGCTCGCCGCTTGGCGGGCGCAGCTCGAGGGCCCTGCCTATCAGACGTCCTCTCCCGACACCGTCCTCGGGCGCGCCGGCTTCGCCGACGACACGGCGCCCGCCGGTGCATGGGTCGCCCTCCCCTCGGGCGACGACTGGACCGTCGCCCCCTCCTTGGCGGAGGCTCGGGCGCGCGCCCCCAAGGTCCAGGGCCGCAACTCGTCGGTGCCGCTCCGCCACCCGGTGCCCTTGCCGGACGGCGACTGGGCGGTGTGCCTGCGGACGACGTGGGTGGAGCCTGCCTACCTCGAGCCAGACGCCTCGTGGTGCGCGCCGGCCGGCCGGCCGGCCACCCCGCTCGCCAACGGCGGGGCGTTCGGCGGCAAGCGCCGGTCCCCGGTGCCTGCGGCGGCAAGGGTGCTCGCCGATCGCACCGGCCACGTCGTGCGCGCCCGGTGGGACCGCGAGGAGGTCGTGCGCCGCGGCCCCAAGCGGCCCCCCGTCGCCCTCGGCCTGCGGGCCGACGGCACGGGCATCCTGCGAGTGGGCCGCACCCCGGGGTCGGCGCCGCTCGACGGCTACGCCGAGCGGGTGGCGGCGGCAGCCCCCGCCCTCGTGGTCGAGGAGGTCGAGGTCCCCGGCCCACCCGTCGCCGCCGACCTCCGGCTGGCGGGCTGGCTCGAGGCGACGGCGGCCCTGGCGGCGTTGCGCACCAGGCCGGCGGGCGGTGCGCCGGTCGAGGTGGCGGCCCCGAGCGGGGGCCGCGCCCGGGTCGCGATCGCACCGTCCGGCGAGGTGGCGGTCGACGTCTGGGCGGGCGAGGTGCTCGACGAGGCGACCCTGCGCTCCTACTGCATCGGTGCCGTCCACCAGGCCCTCGGGTGGGTCCGCAGCGAGGGGATCGCGGTGGACGCCGAGGGAGTGGTGCGCGACCTGACCATCCGCTCCTTCGGGATCCTGTCCGCCCGCGACATGCCGTGGGTCGACGTCACGGTGCATCCTTCCGACGGCTGGCCCGTCAACGCCTCGGATGCGGTGCTGGCGGCAACGGCGGCGGCGGCCTGGCTGGCCGACGGCACGCCCGAGAAGTGGCCGACCCGCCGGGCCGGCCAGAGCACGGAGCAGCACACGAGCATGGAGGTGCGGCGATGACCGGTCCAGTGGCGGGTGTTCCCGTCGGCCCCTACTCGCCGGCTGTCCGAGCCGGCGGGTGGGTCGTCACGTCGGGCCAGCTCGGCACCGTCCCCGGCCGGGACGGCCGCCCGGTGCTCGTGGAGGGTGGCACCGGTCCCCAGCTCCGCCAGGCCCTGGCCAATCTGGCCGGTGTGCTGTCCAGCAGGGGTGTCGCCCTGGCCGACGTGGTGAAGGCGACGGTGTTCCTGGTCGACATGGACGACTTCTCGCTGGTGAACGAGATCTGGGTGGCGCACCTCCCCGCACCGCCTCCCGCCCGCTCGGCGGTGGGGGTGGCGGCCCTGCCCCTCGGCGCCCGGGTCGAGGTCGAAGCCTGGGCCTACGCCTGGGCGTGAGCCGCCGACGGCGAGCGCGGGCTCACCCGCCGTCGTCCTCTCGGGCCGCGGTGCTGGGAGACCACGACCCCTGGCCGAAGCGGTAGCCCACCGACCGCACCGTCTGGATGAGGTGGGCGTGCTCCTCTCCGAGCTTGGCCCGCAGCCGCCGGATGTGGACGTCGACGGTCCGCGCCCCCCCGTAGTACTCGTAGCCCCACACCCGGTTGAGGAGGGTCTCCCGGGTGAACACCTTGCCCGGGTTGGCGGCGAGGAAGCGCAGCAGCTCGTACTCCATGTAGGTGAGGTCGAGCACGCGTCCGGCGACTGCCGCCTGGTACGTCTCGAGGTTGAGCACGAGCGGGCCGTGCTCGATGACGTCGGGGGCGAGCCCCCGCCCCGACCGCCACAGCAGGTGCTCCACCCGGGCGACGAGCTCCTCCGGTGCGGCCGGGAGCACGCAGAAGTCGTCGAAGAGGTCGTCGCGCGGCTGCAGCTCGGCCAGCTGTGGGGCCGACAGCACCAGCAGGAGGGGGGCGACGGGCACCTCTCGCCGGCGGAGGTGCCGGCACATCGCCATCGCCCCGGCGAGGTCGCCGGTGGCGCTGATGACGGCGCCGGGCCAGCCCTCCTTGGTGGCGGCCTGCTCGGCTGCCTCGACGGACTCCGGCCGGTCGACGCAGCGGGAGTCGTAGCCACCCTGGCGCAGGGCGGCCTGGAGGGGCGCCGGCAGCGGGTCCGGGTAGCAGAGCAGCGGTTCCAACGTCTAGGTCACAGGTTCGGCAGGTACCGGTCGAGCTCGTACTGGGAGACGTCGGACCGGTAGGCTGCCCACTCCTCCCGCTTGTTGCGGATGAACCACTCGAAGACGTGCTCGCCGAGGGTGTCGAAGAGGAGCTTCGAGCGCTCCATGGCGTCGACGGCCTCCTTCAGGCTGGAGGGTAGCGGATCGATGCCCTTCGCATGGAGCTCCGCTTCGCTCAGGGCGAAGAGGTTGGCATCGGCCTCGGTCGGGAGCTCGTAGCCCTGCTCGATCCCCTCGAGTCCGGCGGCCAGGATCACCGCGAAGGCGAGGTACGGGTTGCAGGCGCCGTCCGGGGCCCGGTACTCGAGGCGGGTGGAGCCCACCTTGCCGTGCTTCACCACGGGCAGGCGCACGAGTGCCGAGCGGTTGTTGCGTGCCCACCCGATGTGCACCGGCGCCTCGTAGCCGCTGACGAGGCGCTTGTAGGAGTTGATCCACTGGTTGGTGACGGCCGTGATCTCCTGGGCATGGTGGAGCAGGCCGGCCGCGAACCGGTACGCGGTCGCCGACATCCCGTAGGGGTCGTCGGGGTCGGCGAAGGCGTTGTGCTCGCCCCGCCACAGCGAGACGTGGGTGTGCATGCCCGAGCCCTGCACCCCGGCCAGGGGCTTCGGCATGAAGCTGGCGTGCACGCCGTCGCGCCGGGCGATCTCCTTCGCCACCAGGCGCACGGTCATGACCGTGTCGGCCATCGTCAGGGCGTCGGTGTACCGCAGGTCGATCTCGTGCTGGCTGGGGGCGTCCTCGTGCTGCGCGTGCTCGACCGGGATGCCCATCTCCTCGAGCACGAGGACGGTCTTGCGCCGCAGGTCGCTGGAGCGGTCGGCCAGCGAGAGGTCGAAGTACGAGCCGGAGTCGAGGCCCCGGGGCGCCCGTGAGGGGTCGGCGTCGGCGAAGTAGAAGTACTCGACCTCGGGTGCGGCGAAGAACGTGTAGCCGGCGGAACGGGCTCGCTCGAGCGTCCGGCGCAAGGCGTGGCGCGGGCAGCCCTCGAATGGGGTTCCGTCGAGGTTGAAGATGTCGCAGAAGACCCGGGCGACGGACTCGTCCCGCCCGTGCCACGGCAGGAGCTGGAAGGTCTTCGGGTCCGGACGGGCCAGGACGTCGGCCTCCTGGACGCGGCTGAACCCGTCGATGGACGAGCCGTCGAACGTCATGCCCTCGTCGAGCGCGTTCTCCAGCTCAGCGGGGGTGATGTTGACGGCCTTCGCCGTCCCGAGGACGTCCGTGAACCACAGCTGGACGAAGCGGATGCCGCGCTCTTCGACGGTGCGCAGCACGTAGTCGCGTTGGCTCTGCACCGACAAAGTGTCCCAGACCTGGAAGGCGACGTGGGCCGGGGACGGTCAGCCCCCGGCCGCCTCTGCCGCCCCGCAGATGGTGTTGACGAGCAGCCGGCTGACCACGTAGGGGTCCATGTTGGCGTTGGGCCGGCGGTCCTCGAGGTAGCCCTTCCGCTCCTTCGCCACGATCCACGGGATGCGAATGGAGGCGCCGCGGTCCGACGTCCCGTAGCTGAACTTCGAGTAGTGCTGGGTCTCGTGGGCGCCGGTCAGGCGCATCTCGATGCCCACGCCGTAGTTCTCGACATGCTCATCGATGTTCTTGCCCAGCGCCTCGCAGGCGGCGATGACGGCGTCCCACCCGCCCTCGGCCCGCATCTCCTTGGTCGAGAAGTTGGTGTGGCAGCCGGCGCCGTTCCAGTCACCGAGGATCGGCTTTGGCTCGAGGGTCGCGTAGACGCCGAAGTCCTCGGCGATCCGGAACAGGAGCCACCGGGCGGTCCAGAGCTGGTCGCCGATCTCCGGCGGGGGGAGGATCCCGATCTGGAACTCCCACTGGCCCATCATCACCTCGGCGTTGGTGCCCTCGATGCCGAGGCCGGCCTTCATGCAGGCGGCCGTGTGGCGCTCGACGATCTCGCGGCCCGGCATCTTGTCGCCGCCCACTCCGCAGTAGTAGGGCCCCTGGGGAGCGGGGTAGCCACCGTCGGGCCACCCGAGGGGTCGCTCGTTCTGGAGGAACGTGTACTCCTGCTCCATGCCGAACCACGGCTCGTGGTTCGCGTAACGCTCGGCGGTGGCGACGCACGCGTGCCGGGTGTTGGTCGGGTGCGGGTTCATGTCCACGTCGAGGACCTCGCACATCACGAGGACGTCGTCGGGGCCCCGGAGCGGGTCGGGGCAGGTGAAGACCGGCTGGAGCACGCAGTCCGAGTTGTCGCCGGTCGCCTGGTTGGTGCTCGAGCCGTCGAAGCCCCAGATGCCCGGCGTCTTGCCGGTGGCGACGATCTTCGTCTTGCTCCGCAGGAGCGGAGAGGGCTTGGTCCCGTCGATCCAGATGTACTCGGCCTGGTAGCTCACGTCGCTCCGTTCTGCGTCGTCCACGTCGGTCCGGCGCCCTGGCTCGCGGGGTGCGCCGCGAGTCGCCCGGGCTCCGGGTGCCGGCCCCTCGTGCTGGAGGGCCGCCGTCATTACAGCAGACGTGCGCCGGTGAACCGCCGCAGATCTGTGAACGCCGCGTGAACAGCGGGCCTGAGCAGGTGTTTCGGCTTGCCAGGGGCACCCAGCCCGGTCAGGGTGTCATCGAGCCGGTGTCACGGTGGAAACGGCGGTTCTCCGCGGACACTGCCAGCGCCGGCGCAAAGACCCCGGATGGACACAGGAGGGAGCATGCAGGAGCGCACGCCGGCGGAGGTCGTCCGCATGGTGCAGGACGAGGGCATCGAGATCGTGGACGTACGGTTCTGCGACCTCCCCGGGATGATGCAGCACTTCTCGGCGCCCGCCCACGCCCTCGACGAGGAGGTCTTCACCGAGGGCTTCGGGTTCGACGGGTCCTCCATTCGGGGGTTCCAGCAGATCCACGAGTCGGACATGATCCTCCTGCCGGACTCGAACACCGCCTACGTGGACCCTTTCCGCGAGCACAAGACGCTCAACATCCACTGCTTCGTCCACGACCCGGTGACCGGCGAGCCGTACTCGCGCGATCCCCGCTACATCGCCAAGAAGGCGGAGGCGCACCTGGCCACCAGCGGCGTGGCCGATACCGCCTACTTCGGTCCGGAGGCTGAGTTCTTCATCTTCGATGACGTCCAGTACGGCCAGGACGTCAACTACGCCCAGTACCGGGTGGACTCCATCGAGGGCCACTGGAACTCCGGGGCCGACGAGCTGCCCAACAAGGGCTACAAGCTGCGCCCCAAGGAGGGCTACTTCCCCGTGCCCCCGAGCGACCACTTCCAGGACCTGCGCTCGGAGATGATCCTCACCTTGGAGCGGCTGGGGATCGAGATCGAGATCCAGCACCACGAGGTGGCGACGGGCGGCCAGGCCGAGATCGACATGCGCTTCGACACGCTGCTCCACATGGCCGACAAGCTCATGACCTACAAGTACGTCGTGAAGAACGTGGCGTTCGCCGCCGGATTGTCCGCGACCTTCATGCCCAAGCCCCTCTTCCAGGACAACGGGTCGGGGATGCACACGCACCAGTCGCTCTGGGACGGCGACGAGCCGCTCTTCGCCGGCGACGGGTATGCCGGCTTCTCCGACATCGGTCGGTGGTACATCGGTGGGCTCCTCAAGCACGCACCGGCGGTGCTCGGCTTCGCCGCGCCCACCACCAACTCCTACAAGCGGTTGGTCCCGGGCTACGAGGCCCCGGTCAACCTCGTGTACTCGCAGCGGAACCGGTCGGCGGCCTGCCGGATCCCGCTCTACTCGAAGAGCCCCAAGGCCAAGCGCGTGGAGTTCCGCTGCCCCGACGCCTCGTCCAACCCGTACCTGGCGTTCGCCGCCCAGCTGATGGCCGGCCTCGACGGCGTGCGCAACAAGATCGAGCCGCCCGAGCCGCTGCAGGTCGACCTCTTCGACCTGGCGCCCTCCGAGCTGGCGGCCATCCCGCACACCCCCTCGTCGCTCGAGGAGGCGCTCGACGCCCTCGAAGCCGACCAGGACTTCCTGAAGAAGGGCGGGGTGTTCACGCAGGACGTGATCGACACGTGGCTCGAGTACAAGCGGGTCGAGGAGGCGGACCAGGTCCGCCTGCGGCCGCACCCCTGGGAGTTCGCCCTCTACTACGACATCTGACCCCGGGTCGCGCCATCCGGGGCCTGACGGCTGCCGCCTGACGGCTGGGGCCTGACGGCTGCCGCTGACGGCTTCTCCGAGCCGGGTCGCCGGGTAGATTCGGCGAGAAGGCCCGCGGCGCCTTGCCGTCCACGGGCCAGACCGGCGAGCTTGCTCGGAGGGAGGTCGGCCCAGTGGACCCGGCGAACAAGCCAACGGTGCTTGTCGTGGACGACGAACCCTCGATCGTCGACGCGGTCGCAACCTCGCTTCGCTACGAGGGGTTCGAGGTCGAGACGGCCACCGGCGGCCGCGCGTGCCTCCTTGCCGCGCACGAGCACGAGCACGACCTCATCATCCTCGACGTCATGCTGCCCGACCTGGACGGCTTCGAGGTCACGCGTCGCCTCCGGGCCGAGGGCGTCGAGGCGCCGATCCTGTTCCTCACGGCCAAGGACGCCCTCGAGGACAAGGTCGCCGGCCTGTCGGTCGGTGGCGACGACTACGTGACGAAGCCGTTCGCCCTGGCCGAGATCGTGGCGCGCACGCGTGCCATCCTCCGGCGGGCAGGGACCGAGGCCGAAGAGGGGACGCTCCGCTTCGCCGACGTCGAGATGGACGAGGCGGCCTACGAGGTGCGGCGTAACGGCGAGCCGATCCGGCTGACGGCCACCGAGTTCAACCTGCTCCGGTTCTTCCTGCGCAACCCGCGCCAGGTGCTCTCGAAGAGCCAGATCCTCGACAATGTCTGGCACTACGACTTCGGTGGCGAGGCCAACGTGGTCGAGACGTACGTCAGCTATCTCCGACGGAAGCTCGAGAAGCATGGACCGCCCCTCATCCACACCGTGCGCCTCGTGGGGTACGTCCTCAAAGAGCCCGAGCAGCCCTAGGTGTCGCTGCGGCTCCGCCTGCTCCTGGCCACCGCGGTCGTCGCCCTCCTGGCTCTCGTCGGCGCCGACATCGCCACCTACGAACTGCTGCAGTCCTCCCTCTACCGCGGAGTCGACAGCTCGCTCCAACAGTCCCATCAGTCGGTCGAGGCGTCGATCAGCCACGAGCCCAGCCAGGAGCCATCCGGCGGATCGCAGCCGCCGTCCGGCGGTGGCGGGCCCACGCACTGTCCGTCCTTCAATGGCGTGGTCGTCGACACGGAGGGCCTCACGCCGGGGACCGTCATCGAGGGCCGGTCGGCGGATGACCACGTGGTCTATCAGTGCCACACGGCCGAGCTGGGCACAGCGCACGAGGGCTACCCGACGCTCCCGGCGAAGATCACCGGGTTCGATCGAGCGTCGGCGGACCGGGACGAGCTCGCGACCTACTTCACCGCCGAGGCGCCGAACGGGGACGAGTTCCGCGTGCGAGCGTCCATCCTCACCGATGGCCCGGCGAAGGGTGACCAGCTCATCGTGGCCGTGCCATTGTCGGACACGCTCGACGTCCTCGACACCCTGCGCAACCTGGAGCTGGTGGCGACCGGGGTCGCGATCGTCGGCGTCCTGGCGCTCGGCTTCTGGCTGGTGCGGGTCGGCCTGCGCCCCTTGCGTGACGTCGAACGGACGGCCGAGGCGATCGCCGCCGGCCAGCTCACCGAGCGCGTGCCGGGCGACGACGCCCGCACCGAGGTGGGCCGGGTGGCGCACGCCCTCAACGTCATGCTCGAGCGCATCGAGGTCGCATTCGCCGAGCGCGACCGAAAGGAGGCCGACCTGCGAGCGTCGGAGGAGCGGATGCGCCGGTTCGTCGCCGATGCGTCGCACGAGCTGCGCACGCCGCTCGCCGCCGTCACGGCCTACGCCGAGCTGTTCGACCGCGGAGCGGCCGAGCGTCCGGAGGACCTGCGCCGGGTGCTGCGCGGCATCCAGCAGGAGTCGTCCCGGATGCGCTACTTGGTGGAGGACCTCCTCCTCCTGGCGCACCTCGACGAGGGGCGCCCGCTGGTCCGGGAGCCGACCGAGCTCGTCGAGCTGGCGGCCGACGCCGTCGACACCGCCCGGGCCGTTGGGCCGGACTGGCCCGTCGAGATCATGGCGGAGCGACCGGTCCAGGCCGACGTCGACGGCACGCGGATCCACCAGGTGCTCGACAACCTGCTGGGCAACGTGCGCGTGCACACGCCCCCGGGGACCACGGCGACCGTGACGGTCACCGAGGAGGACGACGTGGCCGTGCTCGAGGTGGCCGACAACGGCCCGGGGCTCACCCCCGAGGCCGCCCGCCGCATCTTCGAGCGGTTCTTCCGGGCCGACCCCTCCAGGTCCCGTGCCCAGGGCGGAGCAGGGCTCGGGCTTGCCATCGTCGATGCCATCGTGAGCGCCCACGGTGGGGAAGTGGAGGTCGCCAGCCGCCCGGCCGGCGGCGCCCGGTTCACCGTGCGGCTGCCCAAGCGCGCCCCCGACCAGGCCAACGACGAGCACGCGGCCGACGAGGGGGACGTCGTGGCGCCGCACCCCACGTCCCGCCACACGCCCGCCCCCTGATCGGTGCCCCGCCCGCCCTGGGGTGACATCCGTGCGGCTCCCTCCCCGAGGCGCCGTCCGGTGGGCGGGCGCCCACGGCAAGGCTCGTGCCACGTGGGAGCGGGGGAGCGTGGTGGCCGCTCGGGTTCACATCTGGCGCACAGCGGAGCCCTGGGGGGCTGCCAGGGCCGCCCCCGAGAATGGGCGACGTCGGGGAGTCCCCCCGAGGGGGGTCCCCCCGAGAGATCGTCCAGGGCGCCGAGCGCGCCGAGAACGCCGAGGAAGGAGCTCACATGCTGCTCGTGCTCGCCAGCATCCCCCTCATGGTCCTGGTCGTTGCCGTGGCCACGGTTCCCATCGTCCTCGCCATGCGCCGCGAGGCACTCGCCCAACGAGAGACGCTGGCGCCGGTGCCCCTCCCGGAGGCGTGGCGGACGGCGTCGGACGATGTCCCTGCTGCTGCCTGATCTCACAGCAACCCCCACCACGCCGCCCGGGTCCGGCTCGTCGCCGGCCCGGTCGGCGCGCCCGGCAGCTCGGCCAGCCCGATCTGGGCGTGCCGTGTGCCCAGCCCGATCCGGGCCCCCCGCACCTTGGGAACGCGCACTTTCGCCCGGCCACCGAGACGGGTGAGCGGCGGTGTCGCTTCGGATCCGTCTCCTGCTGGCCACGGCCATCATCGCCCTCGTGGCCTTGGTCGGTGCCGACATCGCCACGTACGAATTGCTCCAGTCCTCCCTGTACCGCCAGGTCGACACCTCGCTCTCGCTCTCGCATCGGTCGGTCGAGGAGTCGATCACCGAGCCGCAATCGTCGATCCCCCCGCCCCCTTCCCCGGCGCCGGGGACGACACACCCCGCCACGTGCAGAAGCTTCGACGGGGAGTCGATCGACACGCACGGTCTCGCTCCGGGGACCGTCATCGAGGTCCGCGCACCCGCGGGCAACGTCGTGTACCGGTGTGCGATCACGGAGCTCGACACACTCGAGGAGGGGTTCCCCGTCCTGCGGGCGGCCAACGGGGGCCGGCCGGCTGCATCGGGCGGCCACGGCGACGGGGCCGCGTTCTTCACTGCCCCCGGCCCCGACGGTCACCAGTTCCGGGTGCAGACGTCGGTCCTCACTTCCGGGCCGGCAAAGGGGGATCAGCTCTTCGTTGCCGTGCCCCTCGCCGGGACCCTGGACGTCCTTGGGACGCTCCGATTGCTCGAGGCGGCCGCCACCGCGATCGCCCTCGCGGTCGCGCTCGGCCTCGGCCTCTGGCTCGTGCGGGTGGGGCTACGCCCGCTGCGAGACGTCGAACGCACGGCGGAAGCGATCGCGGCCGGTCAGCTCAACGAGCGGGTCCCAGGCGACCAGGCGCGCACCGAAGTCGGGCGCGTGGCTCGAGCGCTCAACGTCATGCTCGAGCGCATCCAGGCGGCGTTCGCCGAGCGCGACCGCACGGTGGCCGACCTCAAGCGGTCGGAAGAGCGGATGCGTCAGTTCATCGCCGACGCCTCGCACGAGCTGCGCACGCCGCTGGCCGCCGTCAGCGCCTACGCCGAGCTGTTCGACCGAGGGGCCGCGGAACGACCCGACGACCTGCGGCGCGTGCTGAGCGGCATCCGCAGCGAATCGGCGCGCATGCGGCACCTCGTCGAGGACCTATTGGTCCTGGCGCACCTCGACGAGGACCAGCCACTGGTGCTCGAGGAGATCGACTTGGTCGATGTGGCCGCCGACGCGGTCGAGACGGCACGGACGGTCGGGCCCGAGTGGCCGGTCACCCTGTCCGCGTCGGACCCGGTGCCGGCGTCGGTGGACGCCGTGCGCATCCGGCAGGTGCTCGACAACCTCCTGGGCAACGTACGGGTGCACACCCCTGCAGGCACGAGCACCACGGTGCGGGTGGCCGACGACGGCGATGCTGCCGTCCTCGAGGTCGCCGACGACGGTCCAGGTCTCAGCACTGAGGCGGCAGGGCGCATCTTCGAGCGGTTCTTCCGAGCGGATCCCTCGCGTTCGCGCGCCCACGGGGGCGCGGGGCTCGGTCTGGCGATCGTGCAGTCGATCGTCAGCGCCCACGGTGGGGCGGTCGCGGTGTCGGGCCGATCCGAAGGTGGTGCGTGCTTCACGGTCCGGGTGCCGAAAGCGCCACTCGGCGAGGAAGCCGCCCGAGTCCCGACCGGGTTGCCCACCGCCCCGGGCCTGCCCTCGCCTGACCCGCACGTCGCTCCGGAGCGGGCGTCCGACGGGGCTCCGCCCGCCCGCAGCCCCGCTGCCGGCCCAGAGCTGAGCGGCCACCGCGCCTGACACAGCGAGCGGCCGAGCGTCCTCGCCCGCTGCCGGCCGTCGCCCGCTGCCGGCCGTCGCCCCAGGGCGCATGCTCTTTGTGAACGCGCAAAGGGGTGCACACCGGGCTCACAGCTGATAGCCGGGGCGCTTCCAGCCCCGCATCCATGAATGAGCGATGTCGAGCTACGGGCATGCGGTCGCAAACGAGGCAGAGAGCGGTCGCCAACTGGCGCCACCAGATGACGGCGCCGAGCGCGGAGCAGAAAGGTAGGAAGAGATGCTGTCGAGAGGTTCCCTCTCGCTCGCATCCCGGGCCGGCCGCCACCGGCCCCGGATGTCGCGTCCGGCGACGCTCCGGTCCGGCAGCCGGGTGAGCGCGGCGGCGGCGATCGTGGCCCAGCTGGCGCCTCAACCGGCCCCCGGTAGGCTCGTCGCATGGTGCGGGTCGCCCTTGCCCAGCTCGATCCCGTGGTCGGCGACCTGGATGGCAACGTCGAGCGCATCCTCGCCGCGTTGCGCCGGGCCGAGGCCGCCGGCGCCGACATCTGCGTGTTCCCGGAGCTGGCGGTGACGGGCTACCCCCCCGAGGACCTCCTCCTCAAGTCCGGGTTCGTGTCCGACAACCTGGCTGCCGTCCGGGCCGTCGCGGAATCGACGGGCGACTGCGTGGCCGTGGTGGGCTTCGTCGAGCCTCTCGAGTTGCGGCTCGTCGGCGCCGTCGCCTCGCCTGACGACGGAGGCGCCGGGTCGCCCACCGGCGTCGAGTCACTGACGTCCCAGCCGGCCGCCCACCATGACGGGCGGGTGGCGCCCCCGGCGCTCGTCGCCGGCGGCCTGTGGCGGGGGAGGGAGGTGCCGACGCAGCTGGCGAACGCCGCAGCCGTGTGCGGCGGCGGCCGCATCGCCGGCGTCTACCGCAAGCGCCTGCTGCCCAACTACAGCGTCTTCGACGAGCAGCGTTGGTTCGTTCCGGGGTCGGGGCCGCCGGTGCTCTTCCGGATCGGCGAGGCACACGTCGGCATGTCGATCTGCGAGGACATCTGGGCCGACGCGGGTCCCGTGGCCGAGCTCAGCCGTGCCGGTGCGCAGCTCGTGCTGAACCTGAACGCCTCGCCGTACTCGCGCGGCCGGCGGGCCGAGCGCCTGGCCATGCTGCGCAGCCGGGTGGCCGAGGTGGGGTGCCCGATCGCCTACGTCAACCAGGTGGGTGGCCAGGACGAGCTGGTGTTCGACGGCGCCAGCCTGGTCGTCGGCGCCGACGGAGCGGTGCTCGCCGGCGGTAGTCAGTTCCGGACCGACTTGGTCGTGGTGGACGTCGAGCCGGCACCTGCCCGTGAGGTGGCGGGCGACGTGGTGGCGCTCGGCGCTGGCCGGGTGCCACGGGACCAGCGTCCCCTCCCACCGACGGCACTGCCCGAGCCGCTGGACCCCGTTGCCGAGGTGTACGAGGCGCTCGTCCTCGGCACCCGCGATTACCTGGCGAAGAACGGGTTCTCGGGTGCCGTCATCGGGCTGTCGGGCGGCATCGACTCTTCGCTGGTGGCCACGATCGCCGCTGACGCCTTGGGCCCAGAGCAGGTGCACGGCATCGCCATGCCCTCCCGCTACTCGAGCGCCGGGTCGCTGGCCGACGCCCGCCAGCTGGCGGATCGGCTCGGCATCGCGCTGGAGACCCTGCCGATCGAGTCCGTGCACGCGGCGACCGCAGCGCTGCTCGGCACCGTCATCGAAGGGGGGCCACAGGGCCTGACCGACGAGAACCTCCAGTCGCGCATCCGGGGAGTCCTCCTCATGGGCATGTCGAACGCCGAGGGCTGGATCGTGCTGACGACCGGCAACAAGAGCGAGATGGCCACCGGGTACTCGACGCTCTACGGCGACTCGGCGGGTGGCTTCGCCGTCATCAAGGACGTCCCGAAGACCCTCGTCTACGAACTGTGCCACTACCGCAACCGGCGGGCGGCCGCCGAGGGTTTCCCCGAGCCGGTGCCAGGGGCGGTGCTGGAGAAGCCGCCGTCGGCCGAGCTGCGGCCCGACCAGAGGGACGACCAGTCGCTGCCGTCCTACGACCTCTTGGACCCGGTGCTCGAGGCGTACGTCGAGCGCGACCGGACCGCTGCCGATCTCGTGGCCGATGGCTTCGACCCGGTCGTCGTGGACCGAGTGGTCCGACTGGTGGACGGTGCCGAGTACAAGCGCCGCCAGATGCCCCCGGGGGTGCGCATCACGACCAAGGCCTTCGGCAAGGACCGGCGGATGCCGATCACCAACGGGTACCGCTCTCGCGCCGGCACCCCCACCGCCGGCACCCCCACCGCCGGCACCGCCGCCCCCGACACCGCCGCCCCCGACACCGCCGCCGGCCCCGAGGCCGTGGCTGCCCGGTCAGGTGGCTGAGCGCCAGCCGGCCCGCGTGGCCCTCACGCTGCACCAGACGGCGAGGCTCGTCGGCGCCTATTGCTGGGCGGAGGAGCGGCTCTTCGCCCTCACCGGCAGGTGGTCGGCCGACCCCGGCATGACCCCTGGCGGACAGGTCGCCCTGTTCGAGGCCAGTCGCCGGCACGGCTGGCTGGCCCGCGAGTGGGCGGAACGCCTCCCGGTCGTCGCCGGGCTCGACCCCGAGGCCCTCACCCGGCCGTCGGGTGACGTCGCTGCCGCCGTCGAGCAGCTGGCGGTGGCCCAGGATCCTGGGGCGCGGGTGGTGAGCCTCCACGGCCACCTGGTCCCACGGCTCGCCGCCACCTATCGCCGGCATCTCGACCGGTGCGTGGCCGTGGCGGACCGTCCCGTCGCTCGTGTGCTGGGCCTCGCCCTCGACGCCCTCGCAGAAGAGGAGGCAGCGCTCACGCCGGTGGTGGAGCACCTCCTCGTCGGGACGGCGATCGGGGAGACCGGTGCCGGGAAGCCGAGCGAGCCCCTCGTCGCCTGGCCGGGTGCTTGACCGGGTGCCTGACCCCGGTCACGTCCACCACCTGCCCGAGGGCGGCCGTCCGAGCACCGCTACCTGCCCGATCAGCGACAAGCCCTGCTGGTGCACCCCCATGGCGCTACCGGCGTTGGGCCGGAATGCGCTGCAGACCGCCCAGTGATCGTGTGTAGCCCCTGGCCGGACGATCGGCGCGCTTGACCCCCGCTGTAGAATCGCGGACACCGGCCAGTTGCGCGTCGAGGTGCGGGCGGTCGTGGTCACATGGGGAGGGCACCGCGGGGTCAAGTTGACGCCGCCGGTGCCGACTCTACTACTGGGAAGGCTCGGCAGACCATTGGCGAAGGAACGAATCGAACGCGACGACGAGGACCTCGTACGTCTGTACCTGACCGATATCGGCCAGTACCCCTTGCTGACCAAGGACGACGAGGTTCGCCTCGCCCAGGCGATCGAGGCCGGTCGAGAGGCGGAGGACGAGCTGCGCAAGGCGCCAAAGGGCCTCTCCGCCGCCAAGAAGCGTGAGTTCCGGCGGGCCGTGATCGCTGGCGAGCACGCTCAGCAGACGTTCGTTCAGTCCAACCTGCGGTTGGTCGTTTCGATCGCCAAGAAGTACCAGGCCTCCGGGCTGCCCCTCCTGGACCTCATCCAAGAGGGCAACCTCGGTCTCATGCACGCCGTCGAGAAGTTCGACTGGCGGAAGGGCTTCAAGTTCTCGACCTACGCGACCTGGTGGATCCGCCAGGCCATCACCCGCGGCATCGCCAACACCGGGCGGACCATCCGGCTGCCGGTGCACGCCGGCGACACCCTGGCACGTGTGCAGAAGGCCCAGGCCCGCCTGGAGCTCAAGCTCGGGCGGCCGGCCACGCTGGCCGAGCTCGGCGTCGAGGTCGAGATGCCCGAGGACAAGCTGGTCGAGGCGCTGCGGTTCCGGGCCGAGCCCCTCTCGCTGTCCGAGCCGCTGCGCGAGGACGGCGATGCCGAGCTGGGCGACGTTGTGGAGGACCGCTCGGCCGAATCCCCCTTCGAGGTGGCGGCCGTGTCCCTCCTGCCCGACGAGATCGGGCGGCTGCTGTCCCCCCTCGACGAACGCGAGCGCGAGATCCTGCGCCTCCGCTTCGGCCTCGACCGGGGCGAGCCTCGCACCCTGGAGGAGGTCGGCGAGCACTTCAACCTGACCCGGGAGCGGATCCGTCAGATCGAGGCCCGGGCCATGTCGAAGCTGCGCCACCCGTCGTCGGACACGGGCGCCCGCGACCTGCTCACCGTCTGATCTGCTGGACCGTGCCGGTGCCGCACACGCCGGCGCGGCGGTCACCGGAGTAGCATCTGCTCCATGAAGAAGCTGCTGATCTTTGCCGTGCTCGTGACCCTCGGCGTCGTCGCCGCCAAGCGCCTGCGGGCCGCCTGAGCCTGAGCCTCGGGCTCAGGTCGCGGGTCGCGGCTCCACGGCCTGCAAGGGGCGGCTCATCGCCCGGCTCCGCTCGGCCGGGCGCGTACGTGACGCCCACCACACGAGGAGCGCCGCCCCCGCCAGCGCCATTCCAGTGGTCAGCACGGACGTGCGGGCCGACACCCGGTCGCGCAGCCGCACCGGGTTGGTGAACTGACGCATCTGCCAGCCGCGCTCGCGCGCCAGGCGGGCGAGCGGTCGATCGGGATTGACGGCGATCGGATGGCCCACCGCCTCGAGCATGGGGGCGTCGGTCGCCGAGTCCGAGTAGGCGTAGGAGTCGGCCAGGTCGACGCCGGTCCGCGCCGCCAGCGCGCGCATGGCGTCCGCCTTCGCCGGCCCGTAGGCGTAGAAGGACATCTTGCCCGTGTAGCGGTTGTTGTCGTCGATCTCGCCCACGGAGGCGATGGCGCCGTCGGCCCCCAGCAGCTCCGCCAGCGGGTTGACGATCTCCTCGGGCGAGGCCGAGACGAGGTACACCCGGTCACCGGCCCGGCGGTGCGCCTCCATCAGCTCGAGCGCCTCGTTGTAGATGAGGGGTTCGACCGTCTCGAGCAGCGTCTCGCGGACGATGGCCCGCACGCGGTCGCGGTCCCAGCCCTTGGTGAGGGCGAGCATGGACTCGCGGATCCGGCCGAGCCGGGCCTCGTTCGCGCCAAACTGCAGGTAGATCAGCTGGCCGAGGATGGCGCGGGCCACGACTCGCCGGCTGATCAGGCCGCCCCGGCGGAAGGGCGGTCCGAACGCCGCGATCGACGCCTTGGCGATCACCGTCTTGTCCAGGTCGAAGAACGCTGCCCTCACGCGCCAATGGTACGGCGGTCCAGGGTGCATTCCGGCGCATGGAGGGCCGACGGCCACCCCGCCGCCACCCCGCCGCCTGCCCGGCGACTGCTCGCCGACTGCTCGCCGACTGCCCGGCGCCGTTCAGCCGCCGATGAGCAGGGCGTGCACCTCGCCCTCCACGTCCGCGGTGACGAGGGCGAGGACCTCGTCACCGGCCTGCAGCACCGTGTCGCCGCGAGGGACCACGAGCCGGTCGTCGCGCACCACCGCCACGATCGTCGCGTCTCGGGGGATGCCGAGGTCGGCGATGGCCACGCCGGCGGCCGGCGAGTCGTCCGCCAGCGTCACCTCGACCAGGTTGGCCGAGCCGCCCTGGAACTGGAGCAGGCGTACCAGCGACCCGACGGACACCGCCTCCTCGACCAGGGCGGTGAGGAGCGAGGGCGTGGAGACCGACACGTCCACGCCCCAGCTCTCGTTGAAGAGCCACTGGTTCTTGGAGGTGTTGACCCGGGCCACGACGCGGGGGACGGCGAACTCCTGCTTGGCCAGCAGCGAGACGACCAGGTTGTCCTCGTCGTCGCCGGTGGCGGCCACGACCACGTCGACGGTGGCCAGCCCGGCGGCGTCGAGCGAGGACACCTCGCAGGCGTCGGCCGTCACCCAGGTCACGCCCTCGTACTCGGCGCGGCGCCGCTCGACCAGCTCGCTGTCCTGCTCCAGCACGAGGACCTCGTGGCCGTTCGTGGTGAGGTCCCGGGCGATGGCGGTCCCGACGCTGCCGCCCCCGGCGATGGCCACCTTCACCGACGCCCTCCCCGCTCCGCCGCAGCGCCGTTCGCCTCGCCCGTCGTGGCGTCGGGTGCAGACGGCTCCCCCTCGAGCTTGCCGGCTCGCCGGCGTTCGAGCTCGCGGAGCGCGTCCTTCATGACGGCCACGTGCAGCTGGTCGCCCTCCTGGCCGATCAGCTCGCGGGCGTCGAGGCGTGGCTGCGCCGCCCGCGTGACGCCCACGAGGGTGATCCGCCCGGGGACCTCGAGGTCCCCCAGCCGCCGGCCGGCCCATGCGTCGGGCAGCGGCAGCTCGACCAGGAGCAGCCGCCCGGTCGGGTCCGCCCACTCGCCGGCGATCAAGTCGGGGAGGAGCCGTCGTCGCACCTGGTCGATCGTCCAGGTCACCGTGGCGACGGTCGGGATGCCGAGGCGCTGGTAGATCTCGGCCCGCCGGGGGTCGTAGATGCGTGCCACCACGTGGGCGATGCCGTACGTCTCCCGGGCGATCCGTACCGTGAGGATGTTGCTGTTGTCGCCGCTCGTGACGGCGGCCAGGGCGTCGGCGCCGACCGCACCGGCCCGCTCCAGGTCGTCGCGGTCGAACCCCGAGCCGGTGACCCGGTGGCCGTCCCACTCGTCGGGCAGCCGCCGGAAGGCCTTGGGATTGCGGTCGATCACGGCCACGGAGTGCCCTTCTTTGGTGAGGGACACGGCGAGGCCGGCGCCCACCCGGCCACACCCGACCACGACGACGTGCATCCCGGAAGTGCTACACGCCGTCGATCCGTCTGTAAAGACGACGGGTCGGGGCGGGACGAGACGGGGCCCATTGCCGGCGGCTCTACTGTTGGCGCCGTGACCTCCTCCGAGCCGGGTGTGGACGAAGCGGGCCGCGAGTTCCGGACCAGTGCCGGAGAGGCGGGCGACGTGGGGGGGGACCTGCCGGCGTACCAAGAGCTGGTGGACCAGCCGGTTGCCACGGTGTCGCGCACCGCGCCGTCGGCCCGGCCGCCCACGGCCATCCCGGCGGACGGCGCCGCCCCGTACCCCGAGTCGTTCCGCTACCGGCTGAAGAACAGCCTGCTCGGGCGCCCGCTCGTCAGCGAGCAGCTGAAGCACGAGCGCCTGAGCCGGCCGATCGCCCTCGGTGTCCTGGCCCCGGACTGCATCTCCTCCTCGGCGTACGGCACCGAGGAGATGCTCACCCAGTTGACGCCCTACGTCGGCCTGGCGGCGTTCACGCTCGTCGTGCCCATCACCCTCGCCATCTTGGGGGTGCTCTTCTTCGTCACCCTCTCCTACGTGGAGGTGATCCAGCTCTACACCAAGGCCGGTGGCTCCTACGTCGTGGCCCGGGACAACTTCGGCCCCAAGGTGGCCCAGATCGCGGCGGTGGCCCTGCTCATCGACTACACGGTGACGGTGGCGGTTCAGACAGCCGCCGGCACCGACGCCCTGACCTCGGCCGTGCCTTCGCTCACCCCCTACACCGTGCCCATAACCGTGGGCGTGGTCCTGATCCTTCTGTACGGAAACCTGCGCGGCATCCGGGAGGCCGGTAGGGCCTTTGCCATGCCTACCTATTTCTTCATCTTCACCATGCTGGTGGTGATTGCGGTTGGCTTCTGGAAGGCGGCCACCGGTCGGTTGGCCCAGTTGAGTGTCCATCATGCCGGGCTGGTGTCCCTCGGCCACAAGGGCAGCGGGTTGTTGATGGGCCTCGGCGTGTTCTATCTGCTGCGGGCCTTCGCCAACGGCGGGTCGTCCCTCACCGGTCTCGAGGCCATCTCCAACGGAGTTTCGGCCTTCAGGCCGCCCGAAGGCACCAACGCCCGCCGGACCCTGGTGGCCATGAGCGTCACCCTGGGGACCCTGGTGCTGGGCGTGTCCCTACTGGCCCGCTTCACCCATGCCCTGCCCTATGTCAGCGGGACGCCGACGGTCATCTCCCAGGAGGCCAAGGTCGTATTCGGCGCCCACGGGTTCGGGTCGATCCTGTATTTCGTGGTGCAGCTGGCCACCTTGTTGATCCTCTACACGGGGGCCAACACCAGCTTCAACGGCTTTCCCTTCCTGGCCAGCTTCGTGGCCGAGGACTCCTTCCTGCCTCGCCAGCTGATGCGCCGGGGTCACCGCCTCACCTTCTCCAGCGGGATCGTGGTCCTGGCCGTGGTCTCCATCGCCCTGCTGATCATCAGCCGGGCCCAGGTCGATGCCCTGGTGGCCGTCTACGCCATCGGCGTCTTCACCGGCTTCACCATGGCCGGGGCCGGAATGGTCAAGCACCACCTGACCAACCGCCAGCGCGGCTATCGCCACAAGCTGGTGATCAACGGCAGTGCGGCCGTCCTGTCCGGGCTGGTGGTGCTCATCTTTGCCGTCACCAAGTTCACCCAGGGGGCGTGGGCGGTGGTCCTCCTGTTCCCCATCATGTGGTACGGCCTCATCCGGCTCAATCGTCAGTACCGCTTGGAGGCTGCCGTGCTGGGCGAGGGCCTGGCCGCCCGGGCGGCCGAGGCCCGCATCCTGCACGACCACGTTGTCATCGTCCTGGTCGACCGCCTCGACCTGGCCACCGCCCGGGCCATCCAGTACGCCCGCAGCCTCAATCCGAGCGAGGTGCGGGCCATCCACTTCTCCCTGGACACGGCCCGGGCCGACCTCCTGGCCGAGCGATGGGGGCGGCTGGGACTGCGCGCCATGTCGCTGGAGCTGATCGAGTGCCCCGACCGCCGCCTGGCCCGGGCCGCCCTGGAGACGGCGGCCGAGGCGGCCGCCGGGGGCCAGACCGAGGTCAGCGTCCTGTTGCCCCGCCGCGCCTACAGCCGGGTGTGGAGCCGCTTCCTGCACGACCAGACGGCCGACCGCATCGTCCTGGCCCTGGGCCAGCTCGACAACGTGACCGCCACCATCGTCCCCTTCGACGTCAGCCGGGAACTGGCCCGCATCAGCGGGGAGAGGCCCGGCACGGTGCGCGTCGGCATCCTGGCCTCCGAGGGCGACAGAAAGGAAACGGCCGAGGGCGAGGACCGATGGGAGGAGGAGCGCCAGGCCCGGGAGAAGCTGGTCGGGGAGCGCCGCCCGGGCGACCGCCCGGGCGACCGCCCGGGCCAACGCCACCCCGAGCGTCAGGTGGACGAGGTGCTGGCCGCCTTGAAGATCCCCGGGCTCACACCCATAGGCGACATCCAGGAGCGCCTGCCGGCCAAGGTGGCCGGGCGGGTCCGCTCGGTCAAGGTGCAGCCCTGGGCCGGCGCCCCCAGCCTGGAGTGCGTCCTGGCCGACCCCAGCGGACGGCTGACGGTCACCTTCATGGGCCGCCGGCAGGTCCCCGGCATCGAGCCCGGCTCCCGCCTGGTGGCCGAGGGCGTGGTCATCAACCGGCGGGGCCAGCCCACCATCCTGAATCCGATCTACCGCATCATCGCCCCGGCCGAAGAGGACTGAGGCCGCCGGGTCGATCCGCCGGCCGGCCCGGCCATCACGGAGGCCGGTCCTACCCGGCCCGCCTCAACACCGTCCAGGTCCCCCAGCCGGCCTCCGAGGCCACAGCCTCCCAGTCCCCCGGCATAGCGGCCAGAACCTCATCGGCCGGCAGGTGGATCGGGGTGCGGTCTCCCAGGGTGTTCACCCAGATCACCGCACCGGCCGGCCCGAGGACCCGGTCCACTTCCTCCGGGAAGAGGAAAGCATTGACCAGAGCCACGGCGGCGGCGGCCCCGCTGCGCACCGGGAGCTTGGCGCCGTCGCCCCGCACGCGCCCGGCCCCGGCCCCGCCCGCCCGGACCAGCATCTCATAGGAGAGGTCGAGACCCACCACGCCGGCGAAGCGAGGCGCCAGCAAGCCGGTGGCCGACCCCGTCCCGCACCCGACCTCTAGGCACCATCCCGGCGGCACCGGCCCGCCCCGGTCGAGCGCGTCCCCGAGCACGAGGCGAAGGGCGTCGCCTCTCCCGCCTCCGTCGCGTTCGCCCCAGGTTGGGGCCAAGGAGTCGAACAGCTCCAGGACCTTGACGGCCCGCTGGGGCGTCCAGCCGCCGGGCTCGAAGGCGATCTGGCGGGTGACCTGGCGCATCGGGTGGTCCGGGCCGGCCAGCTCGGGGCGACCGGGGGCTTCGGGGACCATTCGGGGCAGGACACGCAGCATTCCAACCA
>DAHUZJ010000120.1 GCA_027306585.1 Acidimicrobiaceae bacterium
TGCCGGCGGCTGCGACCAGCGACGGAGTGCTGCCGGCCGTGCCGCACCACCTCGCCGTGATCATGGATGGCAACGGCCGTTGGGCGGAGGCGAGGGGACTGCCGAGGACCGAGGGCCACCGCAACGGCGAGGAGCGGCTCGCCGACATCGTGCGGGGCACCGACGCGCTCGGGATCGGCTGGTTCACCGCCTTCGGCTTCTCGACGGAGAACTGGACCCGGCCCAAGTTCGAGGTGGACTACATCCTCGGGCTCCACAAGAACATCTTCGGACGCCGGGACGAGATGCACGCCAACAACGTGCGGATCCGCTGCATCGGCCGTCCGGTGTCGCGCACGTCGAAGATCCCGCGCCGCATCCTGCGGGAGATGGACAAGTCGGTGGAGCTGACCCAGCACAACACCGGGCTGCAGTTCACGCTGGCGTTCGACTACGGCGGCCGGGAGGAGCTCGTCTTTGCCACCCGCCGGCTCCTGGAGGCGCACCGGCGGGACGGGACGCCCATCACCGAGGCGACCCTGGCGGCGCACCTGTACGAGCCGGCCCTGCCGCCCGTGGACCTGCTGGTCCGGACGTCCGGCGAGCACCGGGTGTCGAACTTCCTCCTGTGGGAGGCGGTCGACTCGCCGTTCTTCGTGACGGGGGCCTACTGGCCCGACTTCGACCGGGACGAGCTGTCGGCCGCCATCACCTGGTGGCGGGAGCACCGGGCGCGGGAGGCGGCCGGGGTGGTGGCACCCCGTCCCGAGCGGGTGCGGGACCCCCGGTCCTAATTTGACATAATGACCATTATCGGCGGCCGGGGGAGGTGCGCCAGGGAAGGGGGTGGACGGCGCCCGGGCGTCGCCGCTCCTTGTTGTTGGGTGGCGTGGCGTGCTCCTCCGGCTTGCCGGTGACGATCCCGGCCTAGGCTGCCGGCGATGCGCCGTTCCCAGGCGTCCGGGGGCTCACGACGCCCGGACCGGGCGCACGGTCCGGCGCTGGTCGGGTCACCTGTCGAGTCGCCGCTGGCCGGTCCCGTCCGGTCCGGGACGCCGGCGGCCCGCTGGGTCCTGGCCGCCACGGTCGTCGGCTCGGGCATGGCCCTGCTGGACGGGACCGTGGTCAACGTGGCCCTGCCGGCCATCGGGCGGGACCTGCAGGCGCCGGTCTCGGGGCTGCAGTGGGTCCTCGCCGCCTATCTCGTGACGCTCACCTCGTTGCTCCTGGCTGGTGGCGCCCTGGGTGACGTGGTCGGGCGGCGCCGCGTGTTCCTCGTGGGGGCCGTCTGGTTCGCCGTGGCGTCGGCGGCGTGCGCCGCCGCACCGGACCTCGGCGTGCTGGTCGCCGCCCGGGCCGTCCAGGGCATCGGCGGCGCCCTGCTCGTACCGGGCAGCCTCGCCATCATCGAGTCGACGTTCGCCGCCGACGACCGCGGGCGCGCCATCGGCCTGTGGGCCGGCCTCGGGGGCGTCGCCGCCGCCGTGGGTCCGCTGATCGGCGGCTGGCTCGTGACGGCGGCGTCGTGGCGTCTCATCTTCGTGCTCAACCTGCCATTGGCGTCGTTCGTGCTCGTGGCCGGCCGCCACGTGGCGGAGCCGGCCCCGTCCCGCCCGCGCCGGCGCGTCGACGTGCAGGGCGCCGCCTTGGGCGCCGGCGGCCTGGCAGGCGTCACGTATGCGCTCATCCAGGGGCCCGCGGCGGGTAGTGGGACGCCGGTGGCGGTGGTCGCCGGCGTGGCGGGGGCGGCTGCCCTCGTGGCGTTCGTCGTCGTGGAAGGCCGTCGCCGCCAGCCGCTGCTGCCGCTGTCGGTCTTCAGGTCGCGCCAGTTCTCGGGAGCCAACGCTGTCACCTTCGTCGTGTACGCCGCCCTGGGTGGCGGCCTCTTCCTGGTGGCCATCGAACTGCAGCAGGTCGTGGGCTACTCCCCCCTTGCCGCCGGTGCGGCCATGGTCCCGATCACGCTCCTCATGCTCGTCCTGTCGCCCGTCTCGGGGACCGTGGGCCAGCGCATCGGGCCGCGCTGGCCGATGACGGCCGGGCCGCTGGTCATGGCGGCCGGGCTGCTCCTGATGCGAAGGTTCGGCCCCGGCGTCGGGTACGCGGCGGTGGTCCTGCCGGCGGTCGTGGTGTTCGGGCTGGGGCTCGTGGCCACGGTGGCGCCCCTCACGGCGACCGCCCTCGGCGCCCTCGACGAGGCGCGGGCGGGCATGGCCTCCGGCGTGAACAACGCCGTCGCCCGCCTCGGCAGCCTCCTGGCGGTCGCCGTCCTGCCCGCGCTGTCGGGGGTCGTCGGTGCCGCCTACCGCCAGCCGGCGCGTTTCGACGGCGGCTTTCGCACGGCCGTCACGATCGCCGCCGGGCTGTGCGTCGCGGGCGCCGGCGTGGCTGCGGCTACGATCCGCCGACCCGGCCCGACGCACGACGGCTCCGGCTCGTGCTCGTCGAACGGGCGTTTCGGGTAGAGGACAAGCTGGTCGAGCAAAGAACGAGCGGGCCGGACGGACCTGCCACGCGCGATCGTCGCACCACCGAGGAGAGGAAGGGCGGGCATGGCCGATCCGGTCATCGAAGTGATGGTGGAGATCCCCACGGGGACCAGGAACAAGTACGAGTACGACCACGAGCGGCACGTCATCCGGCTGGACCGCCGGCTCGCCACGGCCACGGCCTACCCGGGTGACTACGGCTTCGTGCCCGACACCCTGGCCCAGGACGGTGACCCCCTCGATGCCCTGGTGGTCCTGGACGACCCCACCTTCCCCGGGTGCCTGGTGCAGGTGCGAGTCATCGGGCTCTTCCAGATGCACGACGAGGCGGGCCCCGATGCCAAGCTCATCACGGTCCTCGCCCACGACCCGCTGCGCGAAGGCGTGCACGACGTGTCGGACCTGCCCTCCGGGCTGCTCGACGAGTTCGAGCACTTCTTCAGCATCTACAAGGACCTCGAGCCGGGCAAGCGGACCGAGACCAAGGGCTTCCAGGGCCAGGAGGCCGCCCTCGCCGAGCTGCACGCCTGCCAGGAGCGGTTCCGCCAGCAGCACCCCTGAGGCGGCTCGCTCGTCAGGAGCCGAAGGGCGACACGCTCCCGCCTGTTGTCCCCGTGGGCGAGCGGGTGGCCGATGTGGGTGTGAGCGGCGTCTGGCTCTGCTGCTGTTGGAGCTGGGTCTCGGACTCGAGGGTGACGGTCGCCGTCTTCTGCAGGTCGCCGCGGTAGTAGGTGACCTGGACGCGGTCCCCGGGCTGGTGCTGCTGGGTGAACGACTGCAGCTGCTCGGCCGAGGTCACCGGTGTGCCGTCGAGGGCGACGATGACGTCGCCCTGGCGCAGGCCCGCCTGGCCGGCGGGCGAGCCGCCGACGACGGTCTGGACGACGGCGCCGGCCGTGGGCGTGAAGCCGTACTGCTGGCGCAGCTGCGAGGTCAGGGTCTCGACCTCGACGCCGAGGACGCCGCCGTTGGCCGTCCCGCCCTTCTGGAGGCTCGGCAGGAGGGACTCCAGCTTTCCCGAGGGGATGGCGAACCCGATGTTCTGGGCGCTGGTTGTCCCGGTGCTCCCGGCGATGGCCGTGTTCATCCCGATCACCTGGCCGGCAGTGTCGATGAGCGGGCCGCCGGAATTGCCGGGGTTGATGGCGGCGTCGGTCTGGATCAGGTTGGTCAGCGTCTCCTGGGCCACCGAGGCGCCGCCCGCCGTCACGGTCCGGCCCAGGGCCGAGACGATGCCCTGCGTCACGGTGGGGGTGCCCGCGGCCAGCCCGAGTGCGTTGCCGATGGCCACCACGGCGTCGCCGACCTGTGCCTTGGCGGAGTCACCGAGGACGACGGTCGGCAGGTTGCTGGCTGTGGCGATCTGCAGGAGGGCGACGTCTGTGGTCTGGTCGGCGCCGACCAGGGTGGCGCGCTGCTTTGTCGATGTGGTCTTCCCCGACTCGGTGACGGTGATCGTGGCCGACCGTGTGGTCTCCGCAAGCTCCACGACGTGGTTGTTGGTGATGACCTCGCCGCTCGACGAGAGGATCATCCCCGTCCCCTCGTCGCCCTGGGCGCGCCCCCGGACGTCGATGGAGACGATGGCGGGCAGCACCTTGCGGACGAGCTGGGGAATGGTGATGTTGCCGCTGAGGACGGCGGCGCCCGGGGTGGCGGTGCCCTCAGCGACCGTGACCCCGGCGCCGTTGCCGTGCCCGACGGCTTCGGTCACGCCGACGCCGACGCCGGCGCCCACGAGGGCGGCCACAAGGGCGACCGGGAGCCACGCGGTCACCCCGGAGCGGCCGTTCCCACGCCGACCGCTCCGGCGCGCCGGACCGGTGGTCGCCGGGGCGGCGTCGCCCGACCCCCACTGGGGCGGCGTCCACGGGGGCGGGGTCCATGGAGCCGGCATCCACGGGGCCTCGCCGGTCGCGCCGGGCGCCGCCACCGGGGTCCCGCCCCAGGGCCCGGCACCGCCGAAGTCCGTCCCGGGCGCCGCCTGGCGCGGCGGCGGGGTGGCCCCGGCCCACGGGGAGGGCTGGGGCGAGCCGCCCGGACCCGCGGGCCGCGGCTCGCTGGCGCTGTGGTCCTGCGGCATGTGCTCCCTCCTGGCGTGGCGGATCGGCCCGCTGCCCCCCCCGGGGGCCCCAGCGGGTCGAGCCGGTCGGCACGTCGGCACGCCGTACGCGCGCCGACATGGTAGCGAGGCACCCGTCGGCCGAGCGGGCGGGCGCCCGGGAGCAGGGGTGCCGGGGCCCGTGCCACGACCGCTCCTGAGAGCAGGTAGCGTGACCGCCGCATGTCTCGTCGCATCGACATCGAGCTCACCAGCCGCTCCGAGGATGGCACGTTCACGTGGCGCGCCGCGGGCGCCAAGCAGCCCAAGGGGACCGTCGACGCCGGCCTGGTGCCGGCGGGCAGCGCCGCGGGTGCGGTGCTGCGAGCCGAGGTCGAGTCGGGCCTCGAGGGCTTGGAGGTCGTGGCCCTGTCGGCGCGTTCGGAGAAGTCCGAGGAGCGACCCGGCAACCGCATCGAGGTCCTGGGGGCGCCGCGCCGAGGCCCCGACGTCTCCGTGAGCTACGCCCCCGGCGGCCGCGGCCGCCGCACCGGGGAAGGCCCCGGGCGCCGAGAGGGCGGCCGGCGCGACGCCGGCGGACGACGGCCGGGACCGCGGCGGGCGGAGGGCGAGGGCGCCCCTCGCCGGGAGGGCCAAGGTCCGGCTCCAGAGCGTGCCCGCGGCGAGCGGAGTGGCGCAGGCCCCGTCGCCCGCCGTGAGCGCCGGGCACCGGTCTCCACCGCTCACCGCAACGCCGTGCTGGCGGGGCTGGCCCCTCAGGAGCTGCCGGTTGCCGAGCAGCTGCTGCGGGGCGGGATCCCGGCGGTCCGCCAGGCCATCGCCGAGCAGAACGCGGCGGCCGCTGGTGCGGCCGTCAACGCCGACGCGGTCCTCGCCATCGCCGAGCAGCTGCTCCCCCGGGTGAACCTGGCCAACTGGAAGGACCGCGCCACGGCGGCACAGGCCGCTGGTCGGGATCTCCGGCTGCGCGAGCTGCGCGCCGTCGTCACGGCCTCGCGGACGGTGACGCTCGACGAGGAGGGTCGGGCGATGGCCAAGGCCCTGCGCGAGACGCTCGACCAGCGTGTGAAGGTGCTCCAGGACGAATGGTTGGCGCGGCTCACCCGCGCCGTCGAGGAACGCCGGATCGCCGACGCCCTGGCCGCATCGGGCCGCCCTCCGGAGCCGGGCACCCGTCTCCCCGCCGTGCTCGCCGTGCGGCTGGCCGAGGCCGCGGGCGCCGCCATGGGTGCCGACGTGGACCCCGTGGCCTGGCAGGCGCTGCTCGACGCGGTCGTCGACTCGCCCGTCCGGCGCTCGGTGAAGCCGGCCGGCATCCCCGACGCCCCCGAGGCCCACGAGGCGGCGCGCCGTGCCGCCGGATCGGTCCCCGAGCTCGCCAAGCTGCTGGGCCTGCGCATCCCTCCCCCGCCGCCGCGGCGGGTCCCGCCTCGGCGGCCGCCGGTCATGGCAGCCGGCGGTGGAGGACCAGTAGGCGGGCGCTGAACCCCGCTCCCTCCAGGAGCTGCTTGGTCACGCGGTCCCCGGGCAGCGCCCAGGCGTCGATCCCGGTGCAGCCCCGCTCGGCGAACCAGGCCACCAGTCCCTCGGCCAGCGCCGTGCCCACGCCGACCCCTCGCGCCGCCGGCTCGACGTAGCAGCACTCGACCACGCCCACCGGGCCATGGGCGGTGCCGGCCGCGACCCCGACCACCGCCTCCTCGAAGAGGCCGGCCAGCAGGATGCTCCGAGGGTCGCCCCACCACCGGGCGACGGCCGTGCCGGCCGCCTCGCCCGTCGGCGGCACGGCGGCGTCGGCGCCGTGCGTGCGCAGCAGCGCGCCGCCGCGTCGCGCCGCCGTGCCGTCCCGTGCCGCCGCCAAGAGCTCGGCGCAGCGGTCGAGGTCGCCGGGGGTCGCGGGGCGGACGCCCTCCACGCCGACCGGTCGCCAGCTCAGACGCCGCTGGCCGGTGGCGTCGCGCCGCCCGGGCCGAGGAGCTGCTGGACCCGGTGCAGGATGGTGCGCCGCCCGCGGGTGGCGGACTCGTAGCGGAACACGGCGGCCAGCTCCCCGGGTCCGAGCCCGTCCAGCCGGCGGACCACCTGGGAGGCCGACAGCGTGGCGTAGCCGGGGATGGCGAGATCGGCCGTCACCTCGTCGAGGACCGAGCCCTCGGCGGCTGTGGCGGGTGGCTCGGCGTCGACCGGTATGTCGCCCGTTCGTGCGGACGATGGGGCAGCGGGTGCCTCGGGCGCGTCGGCAGCCTCGGCCGCGTCGGCCGCGTCGGCGGCCTCGGCAGCCGGCGCGGGTGCCGGGAGGCGCGGCTCGAAGGCCGTCACGACCTCTTCGACGGGCGGCGGCTGCGACGGCCCGTCGGCGACCACGGGCGGCATTCCAGATGCCTTGGGCGATGCTCCAGAGGCCTCTGGCGGCGCGGTCGCGGCTTGGACACGCAGCAGGTCCAGTCCGCGCCCCAGGCGCCGCTGGCCCTCCTGCACGGCGAACTGGCCGATGAGGTGGGCGTTGCGGACCTCTTGCTCGAGCACCGAGCGGCCGCGCGCCGCCATCCCGGGGACGTCCTCGAGGGCGTTCAGGACGGCGCCCGCGGGTGCGAAGACGAGGAGGTCCAGGGCTTTCGCGGCGAGCGACGGCTCGCCATCCGCTGCCGCGGCGTCACCGTCGTCCGGGGTGTCGTCCGGCTTCTCGGCGGCAGGGTCGTTGGGCACGGCGGGGTCCGTTCAGACGCAGTCTCGGCAGAGCTGCCGCTTCTTGTCGGCGAGCTGGCTCGGGTGCTTGACGAGGAAGCAGGATCGGCACACGAACTCGTCGGGCTGCTTGGGCAGCACGCGCTCGGAGGGCTCGGACCGGTCTTCGCCGTCGGCCGCCTCGTCGTCATCGGGCTCGTCGTCGACGACGACGAGGCGCTCCTTCAGGATGACGTCGAGGCTCGCCTCTACGTCCTCCTCTTCGTCCTCTTCGTCCTCTTCGTCCTCGCCTTCCTCCGCGGATCGCTCGGCGGTGGCCGTCGTCGTGCCGTTCTCGTTCTCGTTCTCGTTCTCGTTCTCGCTCCCCGCGTCGTCGCTCTCTGCGTCGTCGCTCTCTGCGTCGTCGCTCCCCGCGTCGAGGTCGTCGTCGAGGTCCTCGACGAGGTCGTCTTCGTCGTCCGCGTCGTCCGCGTCGTCCAGGTCGTCCAGGTCGTCCAGGTCGTCGGGGATCGAAACGTCGTCCAGATCGTCGGGCATGATCGCCTTTCCGGTGATGATGTGCCGCGGGAGCATAGACGTTCCCCGCGCGGCGTCGAGCGATCATGGACCGCCAGGATCGGGCACCGTTCACGCCGGTCTTCCCGGCGGCCGGAACGGCCGGTGCGGCGCTGTCCCCCCCCGGCGTGGCGGCTGCCGGCCGCACGCGGGGCACTCAGGCGGCCGGGCCCCGGGGGCCTTTGGGGCCATCTCGCCTCGCTCGGGGTCGGCCCCCCGAGGGCAAGACGTTCTCTACTCGACCCCCGGAACCTTGCGCCGCCTCTCACAGCATCCCCCCCGCCGACGGCCTTGCTCGGGCCATCCCCACGGGGCGTCTGGGACTGCCCGTACCCTAGGCAATTCAGTGCTGGTGGCGTCAAGGTGATGGTCAGGGGCGTGACCAGGGACGACCCGGGTTCTCCCTGCTCAGGGCGTTGCGGATTTTCCCCCAGGATCGCTCACCGATGCGGTGCGGGCGGCCCGGCGGGCCTCCGCCCGGCGCTCGGCGTCGAGGCGTTCGAGGTCCGGGGTCCCGTAGTCGACGAAGCGCATGGCGGCCGCCAGTGCATGATGACCGGCTACTTCGTCGATGGCCCGGTGCATCTCCTGGGCGACCCGGCGGTAGGTGGGGTGGCCCTGGGGGCCCGAGCGCAGCTCGAGGACGTGCATCGCCTCCCGGGCGTTCATCTGCATGACGTAGCGGAGCCGGAAGGCGAGAGCCACGGCGTACCCCGCTTGGGCGGGGAATTCGGCGGCGAGCGCGTCATGGAGGGCCGCCGACCGGGCCATCGACTCGACGTACGCGGCCGAGGCGCCGGCTTCCTCGACGAGCTCGGGGACCTCGCAGCCGAGCGACGTCGACAGCGGCTGCCAGTCCACGGTCAGCAGCCGATGCCGCTGGAGGTCGCGGAAGGCGCCATAGTCCGTCACGAGCTCGAAGCGGTAGTCGGTTCGCTCGAAGGCCCGCCCTGGCCGGTGCCGGCGATTGGCCCGGTCCCCAACGTACGCGGCGAGGAGGGCGGCGCGCTCGTCGGCCCCCAGGCGGCGGACCGCGGCCAGCGCCCGGGACTCGTCGACGTCGAGGTGGGGGAAGCAGGCGGCGGCCAGCACCTTGTCCTCCCCTTCGGGGTCGAAGTCGAGGAGGCGCACCGACGCCCCTCCCCCACCGACACCGCCGGTCGCGGTCGGCGCCCCGCCGTCGGCGTCGTCGTGGAGGCCGTCGGGCCACAGCTCGGCGACGATCCGGGCCGTGCCGTCGCGGGTGGCTGCGAGGTACTCGGACCACTCGCCGCCACGTTCCGGCCGGTCGACCCGCTGGAGGAAGGAAGGGATCACCTTGCGCAGCTCGGTCAGCATCAGCTGCGCGTAGTGCTGCGCCTCGGGCAGCGGGTGGGACCGCATCTTGAGCAGGAGCAGCTCGTAGGACTGCCCACTGCCGTACATGCCGATGTTCGAGAGCGACGCCGCCGGCAGCAGCCCGCGCACGGCGTCGAGCGCCTTCGCCCGGACGGCTTGACGGTGGACGAAGTCCGAGTCCCCGGGGTTGCGGTGATGGCGGCCCGTGAGCCACGTCACGACCGCCGGGAGGGCGGTGGCATAGGTGTCGAACATCCGGTCCATCTCGCCCACGTAGCGGGCGCCGAGCGCCGATTCGAGGATCTCGGGCGGCCGGTGGTACCGGTAGTGGCCGTTGGGCAGCCGGCGGTCGTAGCCGATGTAGCGGGTGGACTGCTCGAGGTACGCCATGAGGCGGCCGCGCTCGAGGATCTTGGTCAGGAGGTTGGAGGCCTGCTCGCAGGCCAGGTGCACACCGCCCAGCTGGGCAACGGAGTCGTCCCCGTACTCGCCGAACACGCGCTCGTAGAGCTCCTCGGCCCGCCTGAGCCCGACGGTGGCGTCGACGGTGGCGTCGCCGGAGATGTCGAGCTCGCCCACGAACTCGTCCAAGAAGAGGCGGCGCAGCGACTTGGACGAGCGTGAGTAGCGGGCGAAGAGGGCGCCCTTCACCACTTCGGGCAGGTTCACCAGAGCGAACACCGGCCGGTCGAGGTTCGTGAAGTAGCGGCGGAGCACGGTCTGCTCCTCGGCGCTGAATGTCTCCTCCACGTAGGGGGCCATGGCCCGCGTCACCTTAGGGCGTCCTCAGGGCCCGACGGCGGACCCTGGCAGGTCGGCGGCCGGCCCGTCGGCGGCGAGATGGGGGCTCCCGCCGGCTGCCACCACGTCACGGCGCAGGAGGTCGACCCCGGCCGCTGCGGCGGCCGCCGTCACCGGGTCGTCGGCCACGGTCGCGACCTGTCCTGCCAGGTCGACGAGCTGCTTGACCGTGCGGACGAAGTCACCCGGCGCCACCTCGCCGACGTCGTGGGCCGCCACGGACAGCACGATGCCCAAGGGAGCGCCGCGAGCCCAGGCGGCGACGGCCGTGGCGAGCCCGGGCTCGGGCTGGCGCGTGCGGGGCACGACGTGGACCTCCTCGACGGCACGGATCCGCTCGGCCATCCCGCCCAGGGCCTCGAGCCGCTCCGCCAGGTCCCGGCGTCGGCGCTCCCCGAGGCGGTCCCCGCCGAGCCCCTTGCCTCGTCGCCGCGGTGCCGGTCCGCCGGGCGGTCCGCCACCGCCCTCCCCGGCGGCGCCGGCCGTCGCCGGC
>DAHUZJ010000005.1 GCA_027306585.1 Acidimicrobiaceae bacterium
GCGCCGGCGCCGCCGCCCGGCCGTCCGGACGCCACCCCACCGCCGCGGCCACGGCGGCCGACGACGGGCCAGAGCCCGACCTGGCCGCGGCCGCGGCGCTGCGGGCGTGGCGCTCGGCCACCGCCAAGCGCGACAAGGTGCCGGCCTACGTGGTCCTCAACGACAAGGAGCTGGCCGGCATCGCCGCCCGCCTCCCGTCCACTCTCGAGGACCTCGCCCGATGCCGGGGCATGGGGCCCATCCGCCTCGAGCGCTACGGCGACGAGATCCTCGCCGCCCTCGACGAGGCCCGCACCGCCGGCTGACGACTACTCGTCGGCACAGAGGCGCACCACCCCGCGACCCGGGACCTTGGTGACGGCGAGGCCGGCCTTCTCGGCCAGGTGGCCGAAGACCCGGGCGTCGCGTAGGGCGCAGGCGCACGCGTCGTTGTTGAAGTAGGCGTAGACGTCGGCGCTCCCGGGCCACCGGTCGGCCACCCGCTCGACCCACGTCTCGAGGGCTGCCCGGCCGTAGCAGGGGCGGGGGCTGGCCTTCCCTTCGTGGAAGCGCAGGTAGCCCCAGTCGGCCGTGCGCACGACCGGCCACGTCCGCCACGGGGCATCGGCCACCACCCAGGCGGCGCCGTGGCTCGACAGCACGCCGTACACCTCGTCGCAGTCCCAGCTGTCGTGCCGGGCCTCGACGGCGATCCGCAACCCCGGACCGAGCTCGGCCAGCGCCTCGTCGAGCCGCTGGGCCTCCACCTTCATGGTCGGCGGCAGCTGGAGCAGGATCGGCCCGAGCTTGTCGCCGAGGTGCCGTGCCCGTGTGAGGAACCGGTGCACCGGCTCCTTCGGCTCGCGCAGCCGCTTGTTGTGGGTGAGGTAGCTCGACGCCTTCACCGCCACCTCGAACCCCGCCGGCGTGCCGTCGCGCCAGCGCTCGAACGTCTCGGGGGACGGGAGGCGGTAGAACGCGCTGTTGACCTCGACCGTATCGAACGACTGGGTGTAGAAGGCCAGCCACTTCGAGGTGGCGAGCCCTTTGGGGTAGAAGGTGCCGCGCCAGTGCCGGTACTGCCACCCCGACGTGCCGATCTTCACGGACACCGCTCGCAAGCCTCCCAAGCCGGGCCGGGTGCCCGCCGGCGGAGCTGCCATACTCGGCCGATGGGACGGACCTACGACGCCATCGACGGGCGCTTGGCCGACTTCGTCCTGGGCCAGCCGGTCTTCTTCGTGGCCACCGCGCCCTCCGGCGCCGGCGGCCACGTCAATTGTTCCCCCAAGGGCACGGACGGCACCTTCGCCCTCCTCGGGCCCCGCACCGTCGCCTACCTCGATCGCACCGGCAGCGGCATCGAGACCGTGGCCCACCTCCGGGACAACGGGCGGATCGCGCTCATGTGGTGCGCCTTCACCGGCCCGCCCCGGATCGTCCGGGTCCACGGCCGTGGCGAGGTCGTCGAGGCGGGCGACCCGCGCTTCGCCGGGCTGTGCGCCCGGTTCCCGGCGGCTTCCGGTCCCGACGGCGCACCGCTCGGCACCCGGGCCGTGGTCGTGGTGGAGGCCGAGCGGATCTCGGACTCGTGCGGCTACGGCGTGCCCCTCATGGACTTCGTGGACCACCGCGACGCCATGGACAAGTGGTCGGCCAACAAGGGTCCCGACGGGCTGGCGGAGTACCAGGCAACGACCAACGCCGCCAGCCTCGACGGGCTGCCCGGGCTGCCCGGGCTGCCCGGGTAGCGCTGCCACGGCCTCGCCCCGGTGGCGAGGGGGCGGCCTGGGCGGGGCCGGGTTCGGCACACCGGAGGAGGATTTCAGCGGCGTTTCTTAGGTGGGTCATCTGGTGGCGTTAATCGCGGACCGCAGGATCTACAGCAAGACGGCACAGCCGTGAAAGGAGCTGTAGAGATGGACGAGCCAGTGATCATCTTCCACTCGCCGGCCGACGCCAGCGAGGCCAGCGACCGACGCGTGGCCGGCCTGCTCGAGGACACCGCCGAGCACCCCGTGCGCGAGGACGACGACACGGAGACCGCGGTCGAGGCTCCCGTCGCGACGCCGGTTGCCACCGGCGAGGACGCGGCCGCACCCGGCGCTCCCGGCGAGGAGGCAGCGCCCACTCCGCTCCAGGGGGCGGCTCCGCCGCCGCCACCTCCCCCCCCGCCGCCGCCGCCGTACGGTGCGCACTGGCCGTACGGGCCCGGGTGGGCCTACGGGCCACCACCGGCGGCCGGGCCGCCGCCGCGCCGGCACCGGCCGTCACGGGCCCTCGTGGGGGCCGCCGCCGCCGTCACCGCCGCCGGCCTCGGGATCGGGATCGTCGTCGGGTACGCGGCCTTCTCGGGCTCGAGCCCGTCGGCGACCCGCACCTCGTCGTCGTCGGCGTCCACACCGATCGGCGCCATCGACCCGGGGCTCGTCAACATCGACACGGTCCTCGGCTACCAGACAGCCGGGGCGGCGGGCACCGGCATGGTGCTCTCCTCCACAGGCATCGTCCTCACCAACAACCACGTGGTCGAGGGTGCGACCAGCATCAAGGCGACCGACGTCGGCAACGGCCAGACCTACAACGCCACCGTGCTCGGCTACGACACGTCGGCCGACGTCGCCGTCATCAAGCTGACGGGGGCGTCCGGGCTGTCGACGGTCACGCTCGGGAGCTCTTCCAGCGTGGCGGCCGGCCAGTCGGTCATCGCCCTGGGGAACGCCGGTGGCGCCGGCGGGACGCCGAAGGTGGCCCGCGGCACGGTGACCGCGCTCGACCAGGCCATCACAGCCTCCGACCAGGGGTCGGGCCGGGTGGAGCACCTCACCGGCATGATCCAGACCAACGCACCCATCCAGCCCGGCGACTCGGGCGGCCCGCTCGTCAACACCTCCGGCCAGGTGGTCGGCATGGACACGGCGGGATCATCGTCCAGCGGCCAGGCGAGCACCTCCTTCGGCACAGCCACAGGGGCGACCGTGCAGGCCTTCTCCATCCCGATCAACACGGCGCTCACCGTCGCCCACCAGATCGAGAACGGCTCCGCCTCGTCCACGGTCCACATCGGCCAGACCGCCTTCCTCGGCGTCCAGGTGTCCTCCACGTCGACAGCCGGCGGGGCCCGGACAGGCACAGGCGCCTCCAGCCGGACGACGGGTGCCGGGGTGCCGGTGGCAGGCGTCGTGAGCGGCTCGCCGGCGGCGTCGGCTGGCCTCAGCGCCGGTGACGTCATCACGAGCGTGGACGGCCACACCGTCTCGTCGACGACAGACCTCACCTCGGTGATGGACCGCCTCCACCCGGGGGACACGGTCACCGTGCACTGGACCACCGCCACAGGGCAGGCGACGAGCGCCAGCGTGCGGCTGGCCAGCGGACCGGTCGGCTGACGCCGAGCGGGCCGGCCGTCGTGCGGCCGCTCATCCGGCAGCCCGGAACAGCTCGAAACGTTCCTCGAGGAATTCGGCACCGGGCCGGTCGTCGGCCCGCCGGGGGACGACGCGTAGTGCGTTGCCGTGGCACGCCTGCAGGCCATGGCGGAGCATGGGTCCGTCTTCCTCGTCGAGGAGCGAGCGCCGCACCTCGACGACGTAGTCCGGCCGGATGCCGAGCAGCATCTGGTCGAACGCCGCGTGGTGGATCTTGCACAGGGACATGCCGTTGCGCACGACCGGCAGGCCCTTCGGATGCCCGTCGGGGAGGATGTGGGCGGCGTCGAGCAGCTCGCCGTGCCGCAGGTTGCAGATGGCACACGCCGACCGGTACGCGGTGAGCACCCGCTGGCGGAACCGGGCTTGGTGCAGGCGCCGCCGGACCTCCCCGACGGCGTACATGCGCCCCGGCTCCTGGACGGCGAGCACGCCGCCGGCAGCCACGGCCGTGCCGGCCATGTCGACGGTCACGACACCGGCGGCCGGATCGTCGCCGACGACCTGCACCGGCCATACGGGGTGGTAGCTCCCCCGGGCCAATCCGAAGAGCCACACCAGCGGCAGCCGCTCGGCCATCGCCAGCCGCAGGCCCTCGTTGACCCGGAGACGGGGACCACCCCGCTGGTAGTGGTAGCGCAGCAGCCCGTCGGGCCCGACCTCGTCGTCGTAGGGCCGCCCGACCCCCGAGCGCTCGGCCGTCGTCATGATCGACAGCGGCGCCGCCATCTGGCGCGGGAAGACGATCCCGCGCTGGCTGATGATCTGGACCCGGCCGCCACGGAAGGGGACGCCTTCGGCCAGCGCGGACCACGGCACCGCCTCGCCGTGCCGCCGTGCCAGGTCGCCGAGCCACGTGAAGGCGGCGAGCCTGACGAGGCGGTCGTCCTCCGCCGTCACCGGCCGCAGCGTAGACCGGGCTACGGGAGCAGGGCCCGGAAGGCACCCTCGTTGAGCAGCGGCACCACGTTGCTGGCGCCGGCGTCGACGGCGTAGTCCACCTCGTCGGCCCGGCCGCGGTCGGCCATCTCCCGCCCCGAGGCGCAGTGGCGCACGAGGTCGCCGACGCTGGCCGCCGCGCCGAAGAGCGCAGCCGCCGACTCGGCCTCCGGTGAGCACACCCCGGCGCGGCGACGGGTCAGCTCGGCGAGGACGGCCCCGGCGCCGAGGAGGTCCTCCAAGGCGGGGCGCAACGAGCCGTCCGGCCATCGCTCACCGGCGGCGACCACGGTGACGGGCCGGCCGAGCGCCGCCGCCGCGCCGGCCACCGCGCCGGCGTTGCGCAGGCAGGCGGCGAACACGGTGGCACCTGCCTCGGCAGCGGTCACCGAGCAGGTGGCGCCGTTGGGCGACGCCAGGAGCACCTTCGATCCGGCCGGCCGCTGGCGGAGGAGCAACGGCGAGAGGGCCGGCCCGCCCCGGCCCGGCTGCGACGGCAGCTCGGCGCCGACGGCCCGGGCCCGCTCGGGCGCGCCGGGATCCCCCCACCGCCACGGGTAGACCGCGGCGCCGGCCGAGTTGGCGGCCTCGACGGCGGTCGTGAAGCGCAGCACGTCCACCACCACGACCACGCCGCCTGCACCGAGCTCGGCCGCAGCCACCGGGCCCCACTCGAAGCGGACGTCGTAGCCGGACTGACGGTGCCAGTCTGCGGGCGCCGGCGGGCTCGACGACGGAGGTGTCACCTGGACAACGTAGGCGCGTCGTCAGCGCCGGCGGCTGATGCCGGTGCCCGTGCCGGCGAGGGCTGCCGTCGCCACGTCGCCGGGCAGGGTCCGCCGGCAACGGAAGAGGAAGTAGGCGCTCGCGCCCATCGGCAGCAGCATGACGACGAACGTCCACAGCAGGCCGCCGTGCCCGCCGCCCAGGAGGTCCGACATGGCGCCGAACAACAGGGGCGCCATGGCCTGGGCGGCGGCGCGCAGCAGCGTGCGGATGCCCTCGGCCCGCCCCCACAACGGCGCCGGCATGATGTCGAGCCGGGCGGCGTCGATCGGCGGGTTCTGTGCCGAAAGGGCGGCGGCGGCGAGCACCACGTAGGGGAGGGCCGTCAGCGCGCTGCGGGTCACCAGGGCCGGGATGAAGAGCACGGGCGTCATCGAGGCGGCGATCGCCGCCACGAGGACCCGGCCGTCGATCCGCCCCCGGCGGAGGAGCCGGTCGCCGAGCGGACCGCCGACGAGCACCCCGATACCGGCGCCGGCGCCGACGGCGATCATGAGAAGGCTCGCCAGCGCCTGGTTGACGCCGTACTGCCCCTTCACGAACTCGATCCCGAACGTCTGGACCCCGGCGAGGAAGTAGTAGGCGCACGCCCCCGCGACGATCAGCAGGACATTGGTCTTCACGGCCAGGACGTAGCGGGTCGCACCGAAGAGCCCGAGGCGCGACGGGTCGACGGCGACGCGCACCGGGTCCGGCGCGATCCCGCGCTCGACCGCCAGCTTCTGGGCGTCGGTGACCAGGGGCGCCGCGCCGGCTGGCTCGTTCGCCGGCGCGGCGGCCGACGTCGAGGCCGGCTCGAGCGACGGGAAGTAGGTCGTCCCCCGGGCCGGCTCGGGAAGCCGGAAGACTGCCCATCCGAGCACGAGCGCCGGCACCGCCAGGGCGGCGAACGCCGCCCGCCAGGAGAGCGCCGCCAGGTCGCCGGTGACGAGGAAGCCGACGCCGGCACCGACCAGCTCCCCCACCCCGATGAAGCTGTACATCCGGCCCCGCTCGCCCCCGGGGAAGTAGTCCCCGACGAGCGAGGCGACGACGGGCCCGGCCGAGGCAGTGACGGCCCCGAGGGCGAGGCGGGCCTGGAGGAGGCCGCCGAAGGAGCTCGCCGTCGCGCTCCACACCATCGCCGCCGACCACAGCAGGACCGAGATGCCCAGCACCGCCGTCCGCCGGGTCCGGTCCGCCAGCACCCCGAACGGGATCGACGCCACCGCGCCGACGGCCGACGTCAGGGCGACCAGAAGACCGATGTCCGTGTTGCTGATGTGGAGGCCGGCGCGGAGCTGGGTCGCCGAGGCGCCGACCGTCGCCGCATCGGCGCTGGCGAGCCCGCCCGCGGCGGCGAGGACGGCGACGACCCGGGCCCGTTCGGGGCCACCGACCGTCGCCACGATCGCCCCGCGGACCTGGGTCGACAGGGAGCGACCGCGCACGACGATCCACGGGCCGGCCCTGGGGCGCCCCGTCACCATCGGACCACCGCACGGGGTCCCTCGCCCTCCTGCAGCTCGCTCCCCAGCAAGAGGGGACGGCCACGTCGCTGGGTCGGCGCGGGGGCCACCGCTAGCTCCGGGATTGGTGTTGACGTTGGCGCTGGCCCTGCTCGTAGATGCTCAGGACCGTCGGCGACGTGGCCAGCATCGCCAGCCCGGTCAGCGCCACGAGCGCGGCGAGCACCTCGAGCGCGAGCGCGCCGCCGCCGAGGCGCGCCTGCTCCTCGAACAGGGTGTCCCCGATCACCACCGCGACGACCGGCTCGACCAGCGCGATCGCCGGCATCGAGAGGGCCAGAGGCCCTGCCTGGTACGCGCTCTGCGACACGACGAGGGCGCAGATGCCGAGGACCACAACGAGGTAGAGCTGCCAGCTGGTCACCGCGACCCCGGGGCCTTGCCCGAGCTGGTGGGTGACGGACTTGGTGAGCACCGCCAGGAGGGCGAACGCCAGGCCGGCGGCGGCGCCGAGCAGCGAGGCACGCCGCGGGCCCCTCCCGAGCCGCGCGATCGCGACAGCCCCGGCGAGCACGGCACCGGCCGGCACGAGCGTCGCGAGCCAGTCGCGCGCGCTGGCGTCCGCCACCCCGGGTGCCGGCGAGGCGACAACGAGGAACCCGGACACCCCGGCGAGGACGAAGAGGATGCCGAGCCACTCCCTCCCTCCCGCTCTTCGCCGGCGGCGCCAGATGGCGATCGGGATGGCGAACGCCAGCTCGGTGGCGACGATCGGCTGCACCAGCGCCACCGGGCCGTTGGCGAGGGCGACCGCCTGGAGCACGAAACCGAGGACGAGCATGACGATGCCGGCCAACCACCGCGGCCGCCGCACCAGGTCGAGCAGCAGCCGGAGGTGCAGCGCTTCGCCGGGGTCCACGGCCTGCGCCGCCTCCTGTTGCAGCACGGCAGCAGTGGCGAAGCTGGCTGCCGCCGCGAGCGCCGCCGCGATGGTCCTCACCGGCCGAGCTTCGGCCGGCCCGGCCCCGGTCGACAGGGCCGAAGGTCCTGGCGTCCCCAAGGGGCCCGGGTGGCCAGGGGCCCGGTCAGCCGGCCAGTCGCTCCAGCGCGTCCTCCACCAGGTCCAGCGCCCGGCGGGCGCCGCTCTCCCAGATGTCGCTGCCGTAGGCGTTGATCTGGGTGACGGAGTGGCCCTCGTGCCCGTCGAGGACCGATCCCCGGAGCCGCACCGTCATCGGCCATGGCCGGGACACGCGGCAGTGCCCGACGACGGTGGCCGTCGGCTCGTGGACCCGGTCGAGCATCCCGACGGTGGCGAAGCCCTTCTGCAGGTCGGCCAACGCCTCCTCCGGTGACTTGGGGTAGCGGAACGTACGGGTCGATTCGTAGGCCATGTCTGCCTCCTCCCGGGCCGGCCGCGCCCGGCTGCGCTGCGGCTCACCACGAGGGTGCCGGCACCGGCGCTCGGCCGGTAGGGCAGAACGTCACCGTGAGCCGCCGCACCGAGGTGGGCGCCGCCGACCCGGCCCCCCTGGACCTCACGTCAGCCCGGCAGGCCGTCCCCTCCCTCGAACGGGAAACCGAGGTCGGGTGCCGTCAGCACCGCCCGGAACGCCAGCGACTCCCGCGCCGCCATCGCCGTGACCGTGCCGCCCCGGTCGACGAGCGCCACCAGCAGCACCGGTTCGGCACCGGCCTCGCGCACGACCCGCGCCGCCTCGAGGAGCGAGGTCCCCCGGGTCACGGCGTCCTCGGTGATGACCACCTTGTCCCCGCGGTCGAGCGCCCCGGCGATCCGCCCGCCGCCGCCGTGGTCCTTCGCCTCCTTGCGGACGCTGAACGCCTTCAGCGGCCGGCCGCGGACAGCTCCCAGCGCTGCCGTCACGAACGTCACCGGGTCGGCGCCCATGGTGAGGCCGCCGATGGCGGTGGCGTCCGGCGGCACCAGCGACAGCACGGCCTCCGCCACGAGCAGCATGGCCTCGGGCCGGCACACCGTCTGCTTGGCGTCGATGAACCAGGTGCTCTTCTTGCCCGACTTGAGCACGAAGTCACCCCGGCGGATGGCGTGCTCGAGCAGGTGCTCGCGCAGCGCGTCGAGGACGTCCTTCGTCGGCCCGGCGTCGGCCATCACCAGCGCACCTGTCCGGAGCCCTCGACCACCTCACCCACGACGGTGGCCACGGGCGCCGTCGTGGCCGCGGGCGGCGTCGTGGCCGCGGGCGGCGTGGAGGCCAGCGCCGCCAGCACGGTGTCGACGGCGTCCGGGTCGACGGCCAGCACCATGCCGAGGCCGAGGTTGAACACCCTGCGCATCTCCCCCTCCTCCACCCCGCCCCGCCGGGCGATCTCCTCGAAGATCCTGGGACGCGCCCAGCTCCGCGGGTCGAGCTTGGCGTCGGCGTGGGACGGGAGGGCGCGAGGGACGTTGCCGGGGAGGCCGCCGCCGGTGACGTGCGCACAGGCGTGGACCCCGCCCTCGGCCTCGGCGATCGCCCGCAGCGCCGCCGGGGCGTAGATCACCGACGGCCGCAGCAGCTCGTCGGCCAGCGTCGTGTCCGCCCCGTCCCACGCCGGACCCTCGAGGGCGAGCCCGGCCCGCTCGAGCAGCACGTGGCGCGCCAGCGTGTACCCGTTCGATCGCAGCCCGGGCGAGGGCAGGCCCACCAGCACGTCGCCGGACCGGACCCGGTGCGGACCCAGCTCGGTTCCCTGCTCGAGCACGCCGACGGCGAAGCCGGCGAGGTCGACGTCGTCAGGAGCCATCGCGCCCGGGTGCTCGGCCGTCTCCCCGCCGAGCAGCGCGCAGCCCGCCTGCCGGCAGCCTTCGGCCACCCCCGACACGAGCTCGGCGACCCGCTCGGGCACGAGCCGCCCCACCGCGACGTAGTCGAGGAGGAACAGCGGCTCGGCACCGGTGCACACGAGGTCGTCGACGCACATGGCGACGAGGTCGATGCCGACCGTGTCCCATCGTCCCGTCGCCTTGGCCACGAGCAGCTTGGTGCCGACGCCGTCGGTCGACGACACGAGGACCGGATGGGGGTAACGGGTCGTGTCGAGACCGAAGAGGCCGCCGAACCCGCCGATGCCGCCGAGCACGCCGGGCCGGGCCGTCGAGGCCACGACGGCCTTGATGCGCTCGACCGCCTCGTCGCCGGCGGCGATGTCGACGCCTGCGCCCGCGTAGGTGGCCGGGGCCGGCGCCTCGGGCGGCGCCTCGGGCGGCGCCTCGGCCAGGACCGGGGCGGCCGCCGGCCCGTCAGACACCGGGGAGCGCGGCCTGGAGCGCGGCGCCGGCGCCATTGCCATTGCCGTTGCCGTTGGGCCCTCCCTCGGGTGAGGGATCGCCCCCGCCGACGGTCGCCGCCACCAGGCCCGTACGAAGCTCGGCCGGCACCGCCGTGGGATAGCGCCCGGTCAGGCAGGCCTCGCAGAATGGTGCGCCGGATGTGCCCTCGGCTCCCGTGTCCATGCCGGCGCCGATGGCCGCTTCGAGGTTCTCGAGGCTGATGTAGGCGAGCGAGTCGACGTCGAGGAACCGCTCCATCTCCTCCACGCTCTTCGTGGCGGCGAGGAGCTGTGTCCGTGTCGGCGTGTCGATCCCGTAGAAGCAGGGCCACCGGAACGGCGGCGAAGAGATCCGCAAGTGCACCTCCGTCGCCCCCGCCTCGCGCAGCATGCGCACGATCGCTCGTGAGTTGGTGCCTCGCACGATGGAGTCGTCGACGACGACGAGCCGCTTGCCGCCGATGTTCTCCCGCAGCGGGTTGAGCTTCCGGCGCACGGCATCGTGCCGGGCCTGGCTGTCGGGCTCGATGAAGGTCCGGCCGATGTAGCGGTTCTTGACCAGGCCTTGGCCGTACGGGACCCCGCTGCGGCGGGCATACCCCTCGGCTGCCGGGACGCCCGAGTCGGGCACGCCCATGACGAGGTCGGCATCGACCGGCGCCTGCTCGGCCAGCAGCTCGCCCATGCGCCGGCGGGTCCCGTGCACCTCGCGGCCCAAGAGGCGGGTGTCGGGCCGTGCGAAGTAGACGAACTCGAAGATGCAGAGCTTGTGCTGCACCTCATCGGACCGGAACACCTGCTCGGACCGGACGCCGTCGCGGTCGATCGTGACCAGCTCGCCCGGCGCGAGCTCCCGCACGAACGTCGCCCCGATCACGTCGAGCGCCGGCGACTCGGAGGCCAGTACCCAGCCCTCTTGGGTGTCGCCGACAGCATCGAGCCGGCCGAGGCACAGCGGCCGCAGCCCGTAGGGGTCCCGAACGCCGTACAGGCGGCCCGCGTCCATGAGCACGAAGGAGTAGGCGCCTTCGAGCATCGGGAGGACAGCCCGCAGCGCCTCGGAGAGCGTGTCGCCGTTGGCGGCGGCACCGGCGGCCGGGGGCGGCTCGGCGGTCAGGGCCAGCAGCGTCGCCTGGGCCGCCCCGGCCCCGGCCCCGGCCCCGGCCCCGGCCCCGGCCCCGGGGCTGTGATGATGCGCCAGCAACTCGGCCACCACGTCGCTGTCCGTGGCGACCATGCCGGGCAGCATCCCCGCCTTGTCGGCCAGGGCGGCCGTGTTGGTCAGGTTGCCGTTGTGCCCGAGGGCGAACCCGGCGGTGCCGACGGGCCGGTACACGGGCTGGGCCGCCGCCCAGTCCGACGACCCGTGCGTCGAGTACCGCGTGTGGCCGATGGCGAGATGGCCGGACAGGCCCGACAGCGTGCGCTCGTCGAAGACCCTGGTGACGAGCCCCATGTCCTTGACGACGGTGACCGTGTCGCCGTCGCTCACGGCCATCCCCGCCGACTCCTGACCCCGGTGCTGGAGGGCGTACAGGCCGTCGAAGGTGAGATGTGACGCTGCCCGGCCTGGCGCGTGGACCCCGAAGACCCCGCAGGCTTCCTTCACCGTCCGGTTCTCCGCCCCACTCCTCGTCGGCTCAGCGCGGCGGGCCGCGTCGGACCGTCTTGCCACCCGTCCCGTTCGTGCTCAGTCTGGCACACCTCTCGCGAGCCTACGGGGCCGCTGCGACGCATCGCCCGGTGGACGCGGAGCCACCGGTAACGTCAGGCCCAGATGATCGACTTGCACACGCATTCGACCTGTTCGGACGGCACGGACGGGCCGGAGCGCCTGGCCGAGCTGGCCGCGGCCGCCGGGTGCGCCGCGTTCGCGCTCACCGACCACGACACCCTGGTCGGTCTGGGGGCTGCACGGCACCGAGCCGACGAGCTCGGGGTACGGCTCGTCCCCGGGTGCGAGGTGTCCTGCGCCTACCAGGGGCACAACCCGCATGTGCTCGTCTACTTCGTGGAGGCCGGGGAAGGGCCCTTGCAGGAGGAGCTCGGCCGGCTCCGGGAGGACCGCAAGTCCCGCAACGCCCAGCTGGTCGAGCGGCTGTACGAGCTCGGTCTGCCGATCTCGTACGAGGAGCTGGTCGAAGAGAGCGGCGACGAGGACAGCGTCGGGAGGCCGCACGTCGCCTCCGTCATGGTCCGCCGCGGGATGGTCGAGTCGATCCCCGATGCCTTCGACCGCTGGCTCGGCGAGGGAAAGCCCGCCTACGTCCCGAAGGCCCGGGTGACGCCAGCCGAGATCGCCGAGCTGGCCAAGGGCTCCGGGGGCGTGGCCGTCCTCGCCCACCCGCTGTCGCTCGAGCTCGGGCGAAAGGAGCTGGGGATGGCAGCGGGGGAACTGGCCGAGGCTGGTCTTGTGGGGCTGGAGGCGTTCTACGCCCGCTACAACCGAGACGACCGGGCCATGCTGCGAGAGATCGCCCAGCGCAACGGTCTGGTGGCCACGGGTGGGACGGACTACCACGGCACCCTGAAGGCCGGCCTGTCGGTCTGCGTTGGCGAGGGCGACCTGGCCGTGCCCGACTACGTCCTCGACGAGCTCGAGGCACGGCGACCGTAGCAGCGATCGCCCGGCGCCACGCCCCCGAGCCGTCCCCCGCCCGGGGAGGACCGTCACACCCATCCTCCAACCTGGAGGCATGGGAGCGGTCGAGGTGCAGGTGGCCGGGGAGCGGCTGGCACGTGAGCTCGGGGCCCTCGTGGCGGGCGAGGTGGCGGTGGGCGAGGCCCAGGC
>DAHUZJ010000127.1 GCA_027306585.1 Acidimicrobiaceae bacterium
CGGGGTGCCCGGTGGCGCCGGCCGGGGGCCGGAGCCCAAGTACAAGAACTCGCCCGAGACCGCCATCTACGCCAAGCGGCGGACCCTCTACGCCCTCAACTGGGCGAAGCAGGACGTCGTGGCCACCGGGGAGGTGGTCGTGTGCGAGGGCTACACCGACGTCATCGGCTTCTTCCTTGCCGGCGTGCCGCGGGCCGTCGCCACGTGCGGCACGGCGCTCGCCGAGGACCACTTCCGCCTGCTGCGGAACTTCGGCCGGCGCATCGTCCTCGCCTACGACGCCGACCAGGCCGGCCAGTCGGCCATGGTGCGCGTCTACGAGTGGGAGCGCCGCCACGACGTCGACCTACGGGTGGCCGCCCTGCCGGCGGGGAGCGACCCGGCCGACCTGGCGCGCACCGACCCCGCCGCCCTGCAGGCGGCGGTGGCCGCGGCGGTGCCGTTCCTGCAATTCCGGGTGAACCGCATGCTCGAGGCGGCCGACCTGTCCACGGCGGAGGGCCGGGTGCGGGCGGCCGAGGCGGCGATGGCGGCCGTGGCCGAGCATCCCGACCCGCTCGTGCGTGACCAGTACGTCATGGAGGTGGCCGACCGGACCCGTGTCGCGGCCGACCTCCTGCGCGAGCAGCTGGAGGATGCCCGGTCGCGGCCCCGCCCGGTCCTCGGCGGACGTCCCGTTGCCGGCGCGACGGGGCGGGCGAGCGCGGGCAGCCCGCGCCCGCGCCACGGCGGCGGGGGCGATCGAGGGCCGGGGGCCGGCCGACCCGTCAGCGGTGGGTCCATGTGGCGCGGCTCCCCTCGACCGGGCGGCAGCCGCCCACCCGGGGATGCCGAGCCGGGGTGGGAGGGGCCGCCGACCGCCGACGACGACGAGCCGGCGCCCGGCGGGTGGGACGACGGCGCGGGGGACGAGCCGTTCGGTGCGGACCGGCCTCCTCTGGGTGGTCGACGCTCGGCACTGGGGCGCATGGGCGGAAGCGGGTTCCGTGGCGGCCCTGGGCTGGAGGCACTGCGCCTCGCCATCCACCGACCGGAGTTGGTGGCCGATCGCCTGGAGGAGGTCCTCTTCGGCGACGACCTGCAGCGACGCGTCTTCCGGTCCTTGGCAGAAGCAGAGGACTTGCCGTCAGCGGTGGCGAACGCCGCCCCCGATGTTGCAGCACTGTTACGGCGGCTCGTCGTGGAAGAGCCCTTGATCCCCACGGATCCCCACGCCGACCCCGCCGATGCCGTTTCGCAGCTCGTGCGCGAGGCCACGCGCGCTGCCCTCGACGACCTCCAGTCGGGCCTGCGCCTGGCCTCGGGGAACCATGCGTCGGTCGCAGCAGAGACGGCCGCTGTGCGGCGGTGGCTCGAGGACCTGGACGATCCGCGCCGCGGGCGCACAGCCGCCGACCGGTTGGTAGCGTGGCTTCTACGGGACCGGCAGGAGGATCGATGAGCGGGCTGACCGCGGACGGCGGGGGAGCGGTAGTGGGTATCACCGATCCAGGGCGGGGCCAGGGCACGGAGCACGAGGGGGTCGCAGTGGCGGAGGAGCCCGAGGAGGCCGGGCACCATGGCCGGCCGGCGGCGAGGGCCAAGCGGCACGCGCCCGCCCCCAAGGCGAGCAGTGGCAACGGGAGTAGCAGATCCCGGAGCTCGAGCGGCTCGGGGGCGGAGTACTTCGGTGGGAGCGTCGAGGACCCCGTCCACACGTACCTGAAGGAGATCGGGAAGGTCCCGCTGCTGAGCGCCGAGCTCGAGGTGGAGATGGCGCGCCGGATCCAGGACGGCAACGAGGCCGCCGGCCGGCTGGCGGCCGCCGAGGCCGCCGAGGCCGCCGAGGCCGGCGATGGTCCGGCGACGGACCTGATCACCAGCGACGACAAGGTCAGCGACCACCGCCTGGTCCGCAAGGGGGAGCAGGCCAAGGAGGCCCTCATCGAGGCCAATCTGCGCCTCGTGGTCTCCATCGCCAAGCGCTATCGCAACCGCGGCCTCGCCTTCCTCGACCTCATCCAGGAGGGCAACCTCGGCCTGATGCGGGCCGTCGACAAGTTCGACTACGAGAAGGGCTTCAAGTTCTCCACGTATGCCACGTGGTGGATCCGCCAGGCCATCACCCGGGCCATCGCCGACCAGGCCCGCACCATCCGGATCCCGGTGCACATGGTGGAGACCATCAACAAGGTGGTGTGGGCCCAGCGCCAGCTCCTCCAAGAGCTCGGCCGGGAGCCAACCCCCGAAGAGGTCGCCCAGCGCGTGGAGTTCCCCATCGAGCGGGTGCGGGAGATCCAGCGCATGAGCCTCGACACCGTCTCCCTCGAGCAGCCGGTGGGTGACGAGGACGACTTCAGCCTGTCGGACCTCATCGAGGACCGCGGGGCGGTGGTCCCCGACGATGCGGCCACCCGCGCCATGCTCGACCGCGCCGTGAAGGCGGCGTTGGCCTACCTCACGGACCGCGAGCAGGACGTGGTGCGCCTGCGGTTCGGGCTGGACGACGGCAAGGTGCGCACGCTCGAAGAGGTGGGCAAGGAGTTCGGGGTGACGCGTGAGCGCGTGCGCCAGATCGAGTCGAAGACCCTGGCCAAGCTCCGCCGGCCGGACGCCGCCTTCCTGCTGCGCGACTACCTCGAAGAGGCGTAGCACCCCGCTGCTCCTCGGCCCGGGGCGTCCTCCTCGGCCCGGGCAGCGGCGACTGGTCGACTCGCCGCCGTCATGGGGTGAGCTTCGGGACGAGGTCCCGCAGCCGCACCCGTGAGCCCGTGCGCAACACCGCGGTGCGGTAGATGCGAGCACCCACGAGCGCTACGGCGACGGTGCACGCGGCGCAGATCAGCATCGAGAGCAGGAACTCCCACCACGTGGCTTCCCCGAAGCCGACGAGCGTCGGCATGGCGAAGGGTGCCGTGGGCGGCAGGTAGGCGAGCACTTTGACGAGCAAGGACGCGTTGCCGGAGCTCACGCCGGTCAGCGAGACGATGTAGCCGAAGATCAACGGCGTGCTGAGCGGGAGCGCCAGGCTCTGGACCTGGTCCTGGCGCTCGGCCAAGGAGCCGGCGGCGGCGTACAGCCAGCTGTAGAAGGCGTAGCCCAGGACCAGCCACACGAGCGTGGCCACCACCACGACGGGTGCACTGCCCTCCACCAAGCTCGATCCCACCGCTTTGGCCAGCACCAGGGCGAACGCCACCAAGGCCACGGCCTGGAGGAGGGCGACGACGCCGATGCCGATCACCTTGCCGGCGAGCAGCTGGATGGGCCGGACGGTGGCGAGCAGGACCTCCACCACCCGGCTCGCCTTCTCCTCCATCACGCCCATGAGCGTCCAGGTGAGGTACTGGGTGAGGAAGATGAAGACGAGGATGACGCCGAGGAGTGCCGTCGCCTCCGAGGTGGTGCGCGCCTTCTTGCCGGGTTGGATGCTCTCGACCGGCAAGGGCTTGGCCTTTGCCACGGCGGCCGCCTGGGCGGGAGTGAGACCGGCCTGGGCGAAGGCCCGCTGGGCTCCGAGGGTGGTCGACAGCGCCCGCACGTAGCGCGCCGGTGCCGAGGTGTCGGTCGCCGACACCGGCTCCCGCACGACGATCGTCCCCTGGGCGTCCACCACCACGTCGAGCCGTCCGGCGGCCAAGGCCGCCCGAGCGGCTCCCAGGTCGGGCTCCTGTACCAGCGTCGTCGACAGCCCGACCGACGTGGCCAGCTGGTGCAGCTCGGTGTCGAGGGTGGCCGACCCGGCGACCACGCCGACCGTGGTGGGCTTGGTCGACGACGTGTGGATGGTCGGGATGACGACGGCGGCCGCCACCACGACGAAGAGGATGATCGTGACCACCCGGAAGACCCGTCCCCGGACCCGCTCGCGGATCTCGCGACCCGCCACGAGGCCGGTGTCGCCGAGCAGGCTCCGGCCACGTCGCCAACCATGGCGGCCAAGGGGAGGCGACGACCGGCTCCGCCCCCGTTGACGCAGGCGGAGCCGGAGGAGCACCACCAGCACCACGCCGCCGATGACGAACGGCGTGTAGGCCTTCATCGGCCCACCGCCTCGCGGAAGACCTCCGACAGGCGGCGGCGCTCGAAGACGAACTGGGTCACGTGCCCGGCGACGCGCGCCGCATCGAGGACGACGTCACTGTCGGTGCCGTCGGCGAGGACCAGCCGCACCTCGCCGCCGTCCACTTCGGACAGCGTCACCCCGGGGAGCACCCGAGCCCAGGCTCCCTCGCGATCCCCCTCTACCCGAACGGTGAGGCGACGTGCTCCACTGGTGGCCAGTCCGTCCACGGTCCCGCTCGCTACGAGCCGGCCGTGGTCGATGATGGCGACCGACTCGCACAGGTTTTCGACCAGATCGAGCTGGTGGCTCGAGAAGAGCACGCAGCGCCCCGAGCGCGCCTGCTCCAGGAGGACCGCGCCGATGGCGTCGATGCCCGTTGGGTCCAGGCCGGCGAGGGGCTCGTCCAGCACGAGCAGCTCGGGTTCGTGCACGAGGGCGGCGGCCAGCTGGACCCGTTGTTGGTTGCCGTGTGACAGCGACTCCACCTTGCTGCGCGCCCGGTCCGCCACCTCCAAACGCTCCAGCCACTGCTGCGTGGCCGCCGCGGCGCTGGCGCCGTCCATCCCGTGGAGCCGGCCGAGGTACTCGATCTCCTCGGCCACCTGCATGTTCGGGTACAGGCCCCGCTCCTCTGGCATGTAGCCGAACCGGCGGCGCTGGGCGGAGCCGACCGGCACGCCCCGCCACCGTACCGATCCGGCGTCGAGGTCGGTGAGCCCGAAGATGGCGCGCATCGTGGTGGTCTTGCCGGCGCCGTTCGGGCCGAGGAAGCCGACGACGTGGCCCGAAGGGACGGAGAAGGTCAGGTCGTCGAGGGCGGTCACCGTGCCGAACCGGCGGCGCAGGCCGTTGAGCTCCAGGTCGGCCACGGGGGGAGCCTACGGTCTGCCGAGTGGCGGCCGCCGTTCATTGGGCGGCCGGGCGGCCGGGCGGCCGGGCGCGGCCTCAGCGCGTCAGGCGCCAGAGCCGGGACGGCCCCTCGAGGCGTGCGGTCGTGTGCAGAGGGGCCTCGAGGACACGGGATCCCTCGCGCACCTGCAGCCACCCCACCCGGGTGCCGGCCGCGACCGGTGCGGTGAGCCGGACGAGGCGCTGCGTCACCGAGATGCTGCTGCCGGACCAGGCGTCCACCGTCAACCCCTTGGACGCCGTGACCGGGGCCGACGCACCCCACGGCACCACGAGGTGCCCGACGGTGTGCCCGGCCTGCACGATCGGGACGGCCGTGAGGGCCGGGAGCGCAGCCTTCACGAGCGCGTCACCCGCGCCGACGGCGGCCGCCGTGGGGCCGATCGGCCCGGCCTGACCGAGCACTGCGCCGTAGAGGGTGACGGTCCGGCCACCCACTGTCTTCTGCGCGGCGAACAAGAAGCAGCCGTCGGTGGTCGTGTCGGCCCCGGCGTCGATGCCGACCACGCCGTCTGTGCCGAGGAGGTAGTTCGGGTTGTAGACGAGGCCGGCTTGGGGCACTGTGACCTGCCCGAGCGACACGATCTGGGAGAGCACCGGGATCCGCATGGCCGCCTCGGCGAGGCGGATGAGGTCGGCCGGCGTGCTGGTGACGGCGTCGTCGGCGCCGCCGGGCGCCGTGACGCGGGTGTCCCGTAGACCGAGGGACGCCGCGCTGCGGTCCATCTTGGTCACGAAGGCCGACGTGCTCCCGGCGTCCCAGTCGGCCAGGAGGGTGGCCATGTCGTTGCCCGAACCCACGAGGAGGCCCTCCAGCGCGGCGAGCTCGGTCACCGACTCGCCGGCCGAGACGGGAACCTCGGGCACGCCGCTCGCGTTGCCGGATTGGTACGCGGCCAGCGCCTGGGCTGTCACGGGGATGGCGGGTCCGGTGGATCCGCCGGTCGGCAGCGGGTGGTCCTTCAGGACCACGTAGGCCGTCAGCATCCCGGCGAGCACGCCGACCGGCACCGGCTTGGTGCCGCCGGGCTGCACCAAGGTGCCAAGCCCGGGCACGCTCAGCGCGGCCTCGCCCGTGGAAGGCCAGGGCAAGCTCGGTGCCGTCCCCGGGATGCGAGTCGTCGCCGCCACACCCTCGAGCGCGGGTTGTGGCAGCGGTCGGAGCCACTGCACGGCCCCGCCGGCGACGGCCGCCACGAGCACCACGACCACGAACGTGAGGGCGAGGCGACGCCGCAACCAGGCGGCGCGATCGGCGGCGATGATCTTCGCCACCATCTCGGACGGCGGCCCAAGGTCGTGCTCCCGTCCGACACGGCGCGCCGTGGCCTCCCGGCCAAGCCCGTCGCGGGCGTGCACGGGTCGCCGCTCGCCGGGCAGGCCGTCACCCACCATCGTCTGCGGACTCTACGGCGGCGACGCGCCGCGTGGAAGGCAGGGCCGTGTCGGTGGGCCGCCCGGGCACTGTGGCAGTCTGGCTCCCGGTGCGTCCGGTCGAGCTCGTCTTCGCCGTCGGGTGGGGCGTCTTCTGGCTGTACTGGCTGGTGGCGGCCCTCTTCATGAAGAAGGGCCGCGTTCCGTGGTCGCGCGAGCTGCGGATCCGGGCGGCGATCGCCGTCCTCGCCGTCCTCTTGGTCCGCTTCGGGGCCTTCCGGTACCGAAGCCTCAATACGAACCCGTGGCTCGAGGCGGTCGGGCTGGCCCTCTTGGGGATCGGGTTGGGGTTCGCCGTCTGGGCCCGGGTGCACATCGGACGCAACTGGGGCACGCCGATGACCCAGAAGAACGAACCGGAGCTCGTGACCAGCGGCCCGTACCGCCTGGTGCGCCACCCCATCTACTCGGGCATCCTGGTGGCCGGGGTCGGCACGGCGGTGGCGCTGAGCTGGCTGTGGCTGGTTGCCGTGCTGCTGGCCGGGGCGTACTTCCTCTACAGCGCGGTCGTCGAGGAGCGCTACCTGATCGAGCAGTTCCCCGACGCCTACCCCGCCTACAAGCGTTCGACCAAGATGCTGTTGCCGTACATCCTGTGAGGCCGGGTGGCCGGGTGGCCGGGTGGCCGGGTGGCCGGCGGGCCGGCGGGCCGGGAGGCCGGGTGGCCGGGTGGCCGGGTGGCCGGGTGGCCGGGTGCCGGGTGCCGGGTGCCGGGTGCCGGGTGCCGGGAAGCGACGGAAGAGGAGGGCGGAGCAGTGGCTGCGTACGTGATCTTTCAGGCGGACGTCACCGACGAGGCGCAGTACGAGCGCTACCGGGCGGCGACCCCGGCGACGATCGCCGCCGGCGGCGGCCGCTTCCTCGTGCGCGGGGGCGCGACCACCGTCCTCGAGGGCGACGCCGTGGCGGGGCGAACGGTCATCGTGGAGTTCCCCGACCGCCAGGCGGCGCTCGAGTGGTACCACGGCGCCGGCTACACGGCCGCCCGAGCGCTGCGAGCGACGGCGGCCACCGGACGCATGTACATCGTGGACGGGGCCGACTGATCGGGGAGCCGCCGCCGTCCGCGCTCGGGCTACCCGCCGAGGTGCTCGGCGAGCTTGGCGAGCGAGGAGGCCATGCCCGCGGCGTGGTCCTCGGCGGTGATCGCGTCCGGGACGTCGTCGGCCGTGAGGTCGACGCGGGTCCCTCCGTCGACGGCGGCCAGCTCCCAGGTCATGGTCATCGTGCCGGCGTAGGCCGGATCGTCGCCGACGAAGTGGACCGCCTGGACGATCCGCGCATCGGCGACGACGTCGAGGAAGCGGCCTTCCACGACGTCGGTGCCCGCCGTGGTCTTGCCCGTCGAACCCGAGAGGTTCCCGTAGTGCAGCACCATGCGGTACGACCCGCCCGGGCGGGCATCGAACCGCTCGACGGTGCCGGTCATGTCGCCGGGCGGCAGCCACGCCATGAGGGCCTCGGGGTCCACGAGGGCCGCATAGACCCGCTCGGGCGGGACGGCCACGACTCGTGATGCCCTGTCGGTCCGAGGCATGTCTCGATGCTACGGCCGACGACGATCAGGCCGACGACGATCAGGCCGCCGCCGGCTCGGCCAGCACATCGGCGAGCGCGAACCACAGCACCTCGGCCGAGCGATTCGCCCCCGGCCCGCCGAACGCTTACCGTTGGGCCCCACAGGCTCCCGGCACCGGGGGAACGCCGCCCGCAGCCGCGCCGACGGAGGTGGCCGGTGCTCGACCGTGGCCGGGACTTCGACGCGACGAGAGGGGCTCCGGCATGTGGAACAGCTTCAGGACCGATGACCACCTCGGGATCTCGGCCGAGATCACGACCTACCAGGCGGGCAACGGCGACGAGACCCACGCCTACGTGGTGCGGCCGCACACCGACGCCCCGGCGCCCGGCATCGTCCTCGTGCACCACATGCCGGGGTGGGACGAGTTCACCCAAGAGCTCGCCGAGCGGCTCGGGCGTCACGGCTACCTCGTCATCTGCCCCGACCTCTACTGCCGGTACGGCCACGGCGCGCCCGACGACGTCGCGGCGAAGGTCCGGGCGGATGGCGGCGTCCACGACGACAGCGTGGTCGCCGATGCCGAGGCGGCGGCGCAGTGGCTACGCCAGGACCCCCGCTGCAACGGCAAGGTCGGCATCATCGGCCCGTGCTCCGGGGGCCGCCACGCCCTGCTCGTGGCCTCCCGGGTGGGCGGGTTCGACGCCGTGGTCGACCTATGGGGCGGCAACGTCATCATGGCCGACGACCAGCTGTCACCGGCCCGACCGGTGGCCCCCATCGACTACACCGCAGACCTCGATGCCCCCTTGCTCGGCATCTTCGGCAACGACGACCAGTCGCCGACGCCGGCCCAGGTCGACCAGCACCAGGCCGAGCTCGAGCGGCTCGGCAAGACGTTCGAGTTCCACCGCTACGACGGAGCGGGGCACGGGTTCTTCTACTACCACACCCCCATGTACCGCCAGGAGCAGGCGATGGACGCGTGGGAGAAGGTGTTCGCGTTCTTCGAGGAGCACCTGAAGAGCTGACCGACGGGCCGCCGGCAGTGCCCGGCCACCTGCACACGAGAGGAGAGAGCCCATGTGCACGATGATCGCCATGAGCGCCGCCGTCACCGGGATGGGGAAGGGCGCGGATGGGTGGTTCCGCGTCAACCAGGCGACGGTCGGCTACGACCACGCCACGCACTCGGGCACAGAGCACGCGCTCTTGCTGGACTTCACCAACTACGAGCTCGGCGTGGACGCACGCGTCGCGCTCGAGCTCGACCTGGCGTCAGGCCGCGCCTTGATGGCGCAGCTGCAGTCGGCCATCGAGGCGGCGGAAGCGAGCGAGCGGGTGGCGTAGGGCGGTCGAGCCGCGGCCGCCGAGGCCGATGTCGGCCGGGCGTGCTTAGACTCGGCTCGTCTGGGTCCGGCGGGCACGACCCAGGGGGAGGGTGACGCCCATGGCTCCAACCGCGGGTCCCACCGGCGCATCGGTGGAGCTGCCGCCGATGGTGCGCGAGGCCACGCTCGTCTCCCCGCCGAGACCTCCGTCGGGGCGGTTGCCGGTCACCGACCTCGAGGGGTACCGCGCCCTCTACGAGGCCTCCGTGCGGGATCCCGGCGCGTACTGGGCGGGCGTGGCGGGCGAGCTGGAGTGGACATCGGGGTGGCCGGCGAGCCCGGTCGTCACGGGCGACCTGGCCGACGGGTTCCGCTACTTCCCTGGCGCCACCGGCAACGTCAGCGCCAACTGCATCGACCGCCACGCCCGCCGGCATCCGGACCGGTTGGCGGTGCGATGGCTCGGGGAGGACGGGGCCGAACGGTCGTGGACCTACGCCGAGCTGCTCGAGCAGACGGCCCGCTTCGCCCAGGCCCTGTCCGACCTCGGGGTCCAGCGAGGCGAGGTCGTGGCCGTCTTCTTGCCCAACCTGCTCGAGACGTTCGCCGCCGTCCACGCCTGCTTCCGGATCGGCGCCATCTACAACGTCATCTTCTCGGGGTTCTCGGCGCAGGCGTTGGCCGACCGGATCATCGACACCGGGGCCCGGGTGGTGGTCACCGCCGACGAGACCTTCCGCCGGGGACGGCCCATCGCGTTGAAGTCAACCCTCGACTCGGTGCTGGGACAGCTGCCATCCGTCGAGCACGTGGTGGTGATCCGGCGCAGCGGCAACCCGCAGGTCCCGATGACGGCGGGGCGGGACGTCTTCTGGGACGAGCTGCTGGCCCGCACCGCGACGCTCGCCGATCCGGTGCCGATGGAAGCCAATGAACCGGGGTTCATCATCTACACCAGCGGCACCAGCGCGAAGCCCAAGGGGCTGGTGCACAGCGGGCTCGGCTTCATGGTCGGCGCGTACCACAACGTGCAGCTGTCGCTGGACCTCGGGCCCGAGGACGTCTACTGGTGCACGGCCGACGTGGGCTGGCTCACGTTCCCGATCTTCGAGCTGGTGGGGGCCACCGCCTGTGGGGCGAGCATGCTGGCCTGCGAGGGGGCGCTCGACTTCCCCGAGCCGGACCGCTTCTACCGCGTGGTCGCCGAGCACGGTGTCACGAAGGTCTTCACGGCGCCCACCCTGCTGCGCATGCTGGCCCGTTACGGGGAGCGGTGGGCGCAGGGCCACGACGTGTCGACGCTGCAGCTGGTGGCCCTCGTGGGCGAGCCGCTCGATGCCAAGACCTGGCACTGGGTCCAGGACCACGTCGGGCACGGACGTCTCGAGATCAACAACACCTACGGCCAGAGCGAGACCGGCAGCGCCTGGACGTCGTCGATCGTGGGCGTGACCCCGGCCAAGCCCGGGTCCTGCGGGCTGCCCCTGCCCGGCCACGCCTATGCGATCCTGGCCGACAGCGCGGCCGAGGCGGTCGACCCGGGGGGCGCCGGCCGCGAGGGCAGCGAGGCGGCGGGGGAGCCGGTGCCCACCGGGGCGGTCGGGCACCTGGTGCTGACGGCCCCGTTCCCGACGCTGTTCCGCAGCATCTGGCGGGAACCCGAGCGCTACCGCACCCAGTACTTCTCCACCTTCGGCCCCGGCTGCTACGCCAGCGCCGACGCCGCATTGGAGGATCCCGACGGGCACCTCTGGGTCGTGGGCCGGGTCGACGGCGTCATCAACGTCGCCGCCCACCGGCTGTCGACCATGGAGATGGAGAGCGCCCTCCTCGGCCTGCCCGGGGTGGCAGATGCGGCGGTGATCGGCGTCGACGACCCCACGAAGGGCCAGGTGCCGGTCGGGTTCGTCACCCTGGCCGCCGGCGCGGCCGGCAGCCTCGGCGAAGCCCAGCTGGCCGAGCGGCTGGTGGAGGCCATCGGCCCCATCGCCCGTCCCAAGCGGATCTTCCTGCTGTCGTCCATGCCCCGGACGCGCAGCGGCAAGATCGTCCGGCGGCTGCTGCGCGAGCTGGTGGTCGAGGGCGACATCCGGGGGGACGTCACCGGGCTGGAGGACCCCGAAGTGCTGGTCGAGCTGCGCCGGGAGCTCCAGTCGCTGGACCACCCGGTGGGCTGAGCTGATCAGCGCGGGCTGACCGCTACTCGGCGCAGAGCTCGGCGGTCCGCTCCAGCACCACCCGAGCCGCCTCGCCGGTCCGCCGGCCGAGACCGCAGGCCGACGCGATCACCACCGGGCGCCCGAGATGGTCCTCGATGATCGTGCGGATCCGGCGCTGGTCCTCGAGTGGCTGGGCCTCGTGGGCGAAGCCGGCAGCGAAGCGCACGTCGGCCGGCAGCCGGAGGTGCTGCAGCGGTGCGTAGAAGGCGGGTTCGGTGGTAGCCGGATGGTCGGCGGCCGCGAACGGCGCGTGGACCAGCTCGAGGGGACGGTCCGCCGGCCACGCCGCCACCAGCGCGTTGGCGAGCAGGACCAATGGGCCCACGTCGCCCATGGTGCCGAACGCCCGGTTGTTCATGTCCCCGAGGCACAGGTGCACGGCGAAGTGGGTCCCAAGTGGAGCACCCGCCGCGAGCTGCGTCACGCCGCGGGCGAGCAGCCGGGCGAGGGGTGGGCGGGCGCGGGACGGCGCTCGGGCCAGGAGGACGAGCTCGGCCGGCATCTCGACCTGGAACAGCGTGTCGGGTCCGGTGAGGGCAGCGATCTCTCGGATCTCGACCAGCGTCGCCTCCGTGAAGGCTCGGCGGTACCGGAGCGCGCCCAGCGGACCGAAGGCGAACATGGCGAGGTCCAGGTCGGAGGGGACGCCCTGCTGGAAGGCGAGCTCGTCCCGGCCGGCGGCGGCCCGCACCTTCTCGAAGACCGGGAAGCTCTCGCGTACGGCGGCCACGTGGCCGAGGTCGAGGGTGGCGCCGAGAAGGCGGTGGCCCCGCCGGACGCGGAACCGCGGGGTCTTGTCGTAGTCGGACCAGTCCCCTTCCCGCCGCAGCTCGACGTCCGGATGGCTGCGCAGCGTCTCGACGATCGAGATGATCCAGTTGCGACGTTCGCCCGTCTCGCCGTCGGGCAGCGAGCGAAGGTAGGGACCGACGAGCTCGAGCGCGGTGCTCATGGCCTCGGTGGCGGTGGCGCCAGGCAGGCTCCCCACGAGATGGGCTTCGCGACTGGTCATGACCCTCTCCTCACCGCTGGCGCGCGCGACCCTCCACCCGAGACGATAGGGGCGAAGGCACCGTGGGACCAGAGTCCTTGGTCCCCCGGGTTGGCCGCGGCGACGCGGGTGGCGCTACGGGACGACGACGACCCGCCCATCGAGCTTGCCGTCGGCCATCCGCCGGTAGGCATCGACTGCGTCGTCCAAGGACACCTGGGTCACCTTGGGTCGCAGCAGGCCGCGGGAGCCCAGGTCCAGGACTTCGATCAGTTCGGGCCGGCTCCCCCAGTACGTGGTCTGAAGGGAGACCTCGTAGGGCTGCGAGAAGAAGGAGAACGCCATGCTCCCGCCGGCGATGCCGACCACGGTCACGTCGCCGAGCGGGCGGGCGACGGCGGCTCCCAGGGCGATGGTGGCGTCCGCGCCGACGAGGTCCAGCACCACGTCGGCGCCCCGCCCGCCGGTCGCCCGACGGATCTCGTCGGCCGCTCCCTCGCCGGCCTCGACGGTCACGTCGGCCCCGTACTCCTGAGCGAGCGCCAGCGCCTGGGGTCGGCTGTCGACGGCGACGACGCGGGCAGCGGTCGTCGCCTCGAGGATCTGCACCGCCAGGTGACCGAGACCGCCGACCCCGATCACCACCGCCGTGGCATCGGGCGCGAGCTTGGCCCACGAGCGGCGGACGGCGTGATAGGGCGTCAGTCCGGCATCGGTCAGGGGCGCCGCATGCAGTGGGTCGAGGCCCACGGGAAGGGGCACGATCAAGCGGGCGGCCGGGACGAGCATGAGCTCCGCCATCCCGCCATCCATGCCGAGGCCGCCACCCCCACCGGGAACGGGAGCGGCAGCCAGGTTCTCGCAGTAGGTCTCGATGCCCAGCTGGCAACGACGGCAGGTGCCGCAACCCCATGGGCCGTAGACCGCCACGGGTTGGCCGACCTCGAGGCCAGTCACCCCGTCGCCGAGCTCGTGCACCCAACCGGCGTTCTCGTGGCCCAGGGTGAACGGCGGGCCCCACGCGAGGGCGCCCTCGGTGAACTCGTGCATGAGGTGCAGGTCCGAGTGGCACGCACCGGCGCCGCCGATGCGAACCACGACTTGTCCCGGACCGGCCTGCGGCTCCTCCACCTCCTCCACCACAGGTTCGGACTTCCACTCGAGCAAGCGCAGCGCACGCATCTCGCATCCCCTTTCCCGTCTGGATCGGCAGCTCGAGCCCCCCTCGTCGGTGGTGCGGGGCCTAGGGCCGATCGGCCGTTCGCGCCGCACGACAAATGGGCAAGAGCCTCGACGAGGGCCGGCGCCGATCGGCCAAGATCGAGCCGTGCCGACCGCCGCCCAGGGATGGCCCGACTGGGGATGGCCCGAGCCCGACGACGATCTGGTCGCCCTGCAGGTCGGCCTGGGCGAGGCCGCGATGCGCGCCCTGGCGACCGACGAGTGCCGGCCGAGCGGCGAGCCCCTCGTGCTCGGCGGCTGCTTCGTCGTCCACGCCCGGGGGACGCCCGGCCCCGGCCGGCAGGGCGACCCTGCGTGGGCGGCGGCCGTCGCCTGGCGCCCGGGCCGGGAGGCGAACGGGCCCGCCCGGAGGACCGACCGGCATCTCCGCGGAGTGTCAGGTGAGGACGGGCCCCGCCGGGCCGACGACGTGCTCGCGCAGTGCGTGCTCACCGGCCGGGCCACGGCCCCCTACGTGCCGGGCCTCCTGGCGGGCCGCGAGGGGCCGCTCCTCGCGGCGGCGCTCTACGGGTTGGACGTCCGGCCCGACGTCGTGCTCGTGGACGCCAGCGGCCGGGACCATCCCCGGGGCGCCGGCCTGGCCGTGCACCTCGGTGCGGCCACCGGATTGCCCACGGTGGGGATCACGCGCCGCCCGCTCCTTGCCACCGGTGCCCCGCCGGAACTTCGACGCGGCGCCATCTCTGCGCTTCGGATCGCCGACCGCTGCGTCGCCTTCTGGGTGTGCACCCGCTCGGGCGTCCGGCCACTCGTGGCCCACGCCGGCTGGCGCACGAGCCCCGAGACCGCTGCACGTCTCGCCCTCGAGGCCTCCACCCCGGCGGCTCGCACGCCCGTGCCACTGCAGGAGGCGCGCCGGGTCGCCCACGAAGCCCGCAGCGGGTCCCCTGCGGGCTGACGCGTGCCGCCGTCCCGATCCTGGGGAGTGCCGGGTAGGGTCGCCGAAATGGCTCGGCTCCCCACTGCCCCTGCCGCCGCAGGCTCGCTCATCACCGGCTTTGCCCTCGCCCGGGTGACCGGCAAGCGCCCGCTGGGCGCCGTACCGCTCGCCGTCGGCGGCGGATGGTGCACGCGTCAGTGGTGGCGGCGTGGCGGAGCGCCTCTGGCCGTCGCGCTCCTCGGCGTCTACGCGGCGGGGTTCCTCGGCTCGCACCGCATGGCCAAGCGGATCGGCGCCAGGCCGTCGGTGCTCGCCGTCGCCGCGGCGTCAGGTGCCGCCAGCTGGGTGCTGGCCGACCGGCGTCATTGAGTCGCGGCACCCGCCGGGCCGCGTCAGCCCCACCAGAAGGCGGTAGCCACCACCACGTAGAGGCCGGTCAGGCACGCCCCCTCGACCCACGTCGACTCGCCGTCGAAGACCACCACGACGGCGATGAGCGCCGTGAGCCCCATCGCCACCACCTCGAGCGGGGGGAAGACGAGCGTGAAGTGCCCCCCGCCGAGGGCCGGCGCGATGAGCACCAAGAGCGGTGCCACGACGAGGGCGATCTGCACCGGGCTCTGCAGGGTGACCGAGAGCGCGTAGTCCATCTGGTCGCGGGCGGCCAGCTGGATGCCGACGACGTTCTCGACGGCGTTGCCGGCGATGGCCACGATCACGAGGCCGGCGAAGGCCTGCGAGATGTGCAGGGTGTCGAGGGCGGGGGTGAGCGCCGCCACGAACCAGTCGGAGACGAACGCCGCCCCGACGGCCGAGGCGACGAGGAGCCCGAGCGCCAATCCGAGGGGCCAGCGGGCTTCCGGCACGGCGTGGGCGTCGGGCGCTGTTCGGACGCGAGCAGACGGGACGGTCGCTGCGGCGCGGGCCGGTGGCGGCAGGGTGGGGACGGAGGCATCGCCGAACGTGGACACCTCGGTCGGACGGGCGAGCACCCGCGCCGGCTTCGCCCGCCGCAAGGATGCCGGCACGGCAAGGGCGAAGACGACGAGGAGCACCACCGAGGCGATGGCGGAGAGGACCCGTTCGTGGTGGGCCGCCGGGACGTGGAGGTGCGCGGTGAGCGTCGGGACGATGAGGACGGCTACCGACAGGAGCAACAGGAGCGACACCATCCGCGGACCCTCGGCGGCGAACCGTTGGGTGCCGTTGCGCACGCCGCCCACGATGATGGCGACTCCGAGCACGAGGAGGACGTTGGAGAGGATCGAGCCGACGAGCGCTGCCTGGACCACGCCCACCAGGCCCTGACGTAGGGCGAAGATGCCGAACAGGAGCTCGGGGATGTTCCCAAGAGCGGAGTGGAGGACACCGGTGGCGCCGGACCCCAGCCGGTCGCCGAGGCCGCCCACCGACCGGCCGACCAGGGCGGCGAGCGCCGCCAGGGCGAGGGCCGAGACCGCGAAGGGCGCGACGCTGCCGGAGGGCACGAAGTGCGTGACGGCGGCTGCGGCGGTGAGGACGGCGTTGGCGGCGAGCAGCCACCGGTCGTAGCGTCCCAGCGCCCCCATCGGAGCAGCATGCCACCGCCGCTGGGCTGATCGGGGGAACGGCGGCTGCCGACCCCGACGCTCGGGCGAGGGGCTTGCTGCCGGCGACTCGCATGGCGACCGCGTCGGGGTGCCCCAAGGGGGGATCGGCGCCATGCCCTCTCATGTGCAGCGCGTGACGCACGCCGGCATCACGGGGTCGGTCCGATAGGGGCGGCGTCGCCGCGTGGGTCTCACCGGAGGATGGCCGGCGCGCGGATCGTGCACCAGGTGGTGGGGCGTCGCCGCGTCGGTCGCTCCGGCGGCCGGCTGGTAACGTCGCTGGGACCTTTCGGTCCGGGGTAGCTCAATGGCAGAGCAAGCGGCTGTTAACCGCTAGGTTGAGAGTTCGAGTCTCTCCCCCGGAGCGTTTCGTTTCGCTGCGCGGGACGTCGAGGAACCGTGCCCGGCGACACGATGGCAGGTGACGTCACTGAGCTCACCTCGGGGAGCGCCGACTACCCGCCGAGGCTCGAGGTGGCCATGCCTAGGGCATGGGCGGCCGCGAGAAGGTGCTGATCACGTGAGGCGAGCACCATGTCGGGATCGTGGACCAGCTGTGCGGAAGCGAGGTGGACGGCGTCGTAGCCGCGCAGGGCAAGCTCCTGTGCCAGCGATCCTGCGTCACGAACCAGGTTCTCGGTGACCTCGACGATGTCCAGCTGTTCGTGGAGCGACTCGAAGTCCTGAACGGCAGTTCGCAGGTGGTCGTCGTCGAAGCGGTCCATGCGACGTGCCATTGCGAGGGCTGCCCTCCCTTCTGCGTAGACAAGCCGTGAGGAGACCACGCGGTCGGCCTCGTCCCACAGGCGGGAAGCGCCGGTGCTGGATGGCTCCTCGATGATGACCGGGACGAGTGCCGAGGTGTCGAAGTAGACGATCAACGCCGTTGTTTGGCGACGAGATCGCTGACGGGCCCATGACTCTGCGTTCGCCGGGATGGCCTCGTCCGGGCGTGCGGGGGAGCGGGTGCGACCAGTCCGTCGGCCACGGCCCTGTCCAGGGCACGTCCACCCGCGATCGGGACGATACGGGCCACCGCCGCACCTCGCTCGGTCACCACCACCTCCTGTCCCTCGCGGACACGTGCCAGGTAGTCACTCAATCGACCGCGGAGTTGCCGTACGCCAACCTCCATGCGATCAAGTGTACACGGGCTTGTGTGGAAGAGGTACACAACTTACCCGGAATTGTCACGTCGCCGGCCGGACGCCGGCCACAATCGCTCGGTTCGCCTCTCCGCCCCCGAGGCCTCGACCGCCGTGGGCTCACGATCGGGGACTTCGTCCGCCCATCGCTCACGGTGGGGTCGAGCTCGCACCATGCGGCGCGTTGGACGGTTCGGCGGACGGCGGCTCCGTGACGAAGTCGATGAGTCGCTCGACCGCTCCGACCAGTGCCGGCTCGAGGTCGGCGTAGCTGTGCACCGATCCGAGGATCCGCCGCCAACAAGTGGCGGGATCGGCCTCGCCCAGCGCTCGGCAAATGCCCGTCTTCCAGTCCTGGCCCTTGGGCACGGTTGGCCAGCGGGCCAGCCCCACCACCTCGGGCCTGACCGCCTGCCACACGTCGACGAACGGGGTGCCGGTCACCAGTACATGTGGGTGCGCCACTTCCTCGACCAGCCGGGACTCCTTGGTGCCGGGAACCAGGTGGTCGACCAGGACGCCCAGACGACGGCCTGATGCCGGCCCGAAGGCCGCGATCTCGGCGGGCAGGCGATCGATCCCGTCGAGACGCTCCACCACGACACCCTCCACCCGGAGATCGTCGCCCCAGACACGCTCGACCAGCAAGGCGTCGTGGATTCCCTCGACGAGGATTCGGCTGGCCCGAGCAACCCGTGCTCGATGTCGGGCGACCGCCACCGAGCCGGATGCGGTGCGTGGACCGGCGGTGGGCACGGCTCGTGGACGGACCAGAGTTGCCACCTGCCCGCCAGCGACGAAGGCGCCTGGCAGCAACGAGAACGTCCGCACCTGGCCGGACGTGGATCGCAGCGTCACCATGTTGGCGCGGAGCTCCACCACCCGACCAGTGAACCCCGAGGCTCGGTGGACCACCCCCAGCCCCCTCACCGCCTCCACCTCTGGGTGTCGGTTCGCCTCGGCGCGCGCCCTCTCCCGCGGGTCAGCCAGGATGTCGGCCCAAGGGTCGGGCGTGCGGCTCACGGCGGCGACGGTACCCGACGACCGCCCGCGTCCTACGGATGGGCCCCCCTTCTGCGCCGGCATCGCCGGCACGAGCCATCACCTGATCAGCGGTGTGCGCCGGGGCGTCCACGTTGCGGTCCTGGCCTCCGGCCGCTCGAGCCCGTGAGAGGAGCAAGCCGCATCCGAACTGGGACTCCGATGGGCGCCCCCGAGGTCATGACCCCACTGGTGCTGCGCACGACGAGTGGCTCATGAGCAGGGCGGTACGAATGTGGCCCGCAGCACCCGGTTCGCTCGGACGGTCACGGTCGCGGGCTGGGTTCCACTTGCATTCGACGACAGCTCGTAACGGCCCGGCGCAACGACGAACTTGTAGATGTGACCGCCCGTCACGGTCTGCCTGGCTACGGTCTTGCCGTGGTGAGTGACCCTCACCGTCACGGGCATGCGTGCGACGTACGCTGATGACATCGGCGGTCCGCTGCACGGCGTCGCACTGCCGGTGAGCACCCCGCGGGCCGTCGTGGGCGAGGTAGGTGGCGAAGCTGTTCGTCCGCCGCCGCAGCCGGAGAGCACCAGTGCTGACCCGCCCAGGAGCAGGAACCACCGCACCGGCCTGCCGACCACCGCGTCAGGCTAGCGACGGAAGTTCCCGAGACCTGGCCGCCGTCTCCAGCGCCGGCCCCCTTGGAGGTTCGAGGTGTCGGCCCACTTCCGGCAACGCCGACAGCACAACTTCGAATTGAGCCTCGGTCATCGACGGCACCGATGGCCACCGAGGTCACTCGTCGAGGAGGTAGTCCACCTGCACGTCCGGGGTCGCAACTGCGACCGATCCGTACAGCGGTCAGCCGCCCTTGAACGCCTTGACGAGGGCGGCGGCATCTTCGTCACCAATGCCACGGAACGTGAACTGCAGCGTCGCCGAGCTGAAGAGCGTCAGGTCGGACCGGACGGCGTGTGCCCGGTCGATGGTGGCACCCATCCTGGCCTTCACCTCGGCGAGCTGGATGCCTCGGTCGCGAGCGACCGCCTGCACCAGCTCG
>DAHUZJ010000134.1 GCA_027306585.1 Acidimicrobiaceae bacterium
GAGGTGGGAGATGGCCCCGCTGACGAACGGGGCGAAGACCACGATGGTCAGGACCTGGAGGGCCTGGATGACGATCGGGTCGAGTTGCGGTCCGCCCAGCACGCCACCTCCACGTCCGTCCGCTGCCGTCCGTAGAGACCATCAGCCCAGGTGCCGGGCGGTTCGGCCACCTTGCCCCGGCGCTCTCCCGACGGGGCTCGCGAGGTGGACCACCGGAGTCTCATCCGGTCTCTCCAACCCTAACGCCGGTTCCGGCTCTGTGGCGGGATCGCAGCAGGACCGGGGACCCTCGGGACAGCGAAGGGTGCGGTCGGATGGCTCGGCAAGGGTGCCGAGCACGCAACGAGCCCGGTGGGACGTGCCCGGTGGGACCCTCGCCTCGTGCGCCGCCCCTGCCGTGACGCCCATGGCCAGGTGCGGGCACCTCGAGGCTGGTGCGCTCGGGCCGGGGCGAACGGGTCGCACCTGTCGCACATGCGACCCCCTCGCCGAGATCGAGGACGGAGACGGCCTGGCGGTGGGCCCTGGCGGTGGGTGCTTGCGTGACGCGGCTGGGTGCCGGCGTGCAACCATCACCAGATGCTGCTGCCCGCGCTCTCGGGCCACCAGTTGGTGGTGCTCTGGACCGAGCTGGCCAGCCTGCTGCTGCTGGCCCGCCTGCTCGGCGCCCTGGCCCGCCGCTTCCGGCAACCGGCGGTCGTCGGCGAGCTGGTCGCGGGGCTGGTGCTCGGTCCGTCGGTGCTGGGCCAGCTGTCGCCGACGGCCCTCAAGTGGTTTCTGCCGTCCGGACCGGGCCAGGGCGACCTGCTGACCACCGTCAGCCAGCTCTCCCTGCTGGTGTTGCTGGTGGTGGTGGGCGCCGACGCCGACCTGCCCCTCATTCGGTCCCTCGGTCCGGCGGCGGCCAGCGTGTCGGCCACCACCCTCCTGCTCCCACTGGGAGCCGGCGTGGTGGCAGCGACCCTGCTGCCGGCGGGGTTCCGCGCCGGCCACCAGCACGTCGCCTTCGTGCTGCTGGTGGCGGGTGCCGTGGGCGTCTCGTCCTTGCCGGTGGTCGGCAAGATCATGGCCGACCTCGGTCTGCTCCGGCGGAACTTCGCGCAGCTGTCACTGGCGGCGGGGACCGCCAACGACATGGTCGGCTTCTTGCTGGTGACGGCGGCGACGGGACTGTCGGCGGCCGGGACCGACGCCCGATTGGCACTGGCCCTGGGCGGCCTGCTGGCGGCAGTGGTGGCTGTGTTCACGGTGGGCCAGTGGGGGGTGGACGCCGTGCTGCGCAGGGTGCGCGCCCGGGGGCCGAACGTCGCCGGTTCGCTGACGGTGGCCATGGTGGCAGCGTTCGCCGCCGCTGCTGCCTGCCAGGCCGTCGGCTTGGAGGGAGCCCTCGGTGGCTTTCTGGCCGGCGTAGCCCTTGGCCGGTCGCGGTTCCAACAGGGCGAGGCGATGGCACAGCTCACCCGTTTCACCGACGCCGTGCTCGCCCCTCTGTTCTTCGCCACCGCCGGCCTGCGCGTGGACCTGACGACCTTGGGCCGGCCGTCGGTGCTGGTGGCAACCGTGCTGCTGGTGATCGGGTCTCTGGCCGCCAAGGGTGCGTCGGGCATCGTCGGTGCCCGGTTGGCCGGGTTGGCGTGGCGAGACGGGGTCGCCCTGGGTGTCGTGCTGAACGGACGCGGCACGCTGCAGGTCATCATCGCCGGAGCTGCCCTGACTGCCGGTGTGTTCACGAGCGCTGCCTATTCGGCGGTGATCGTGCTGGCCATCGTGTCGTCGCTGTCCGTGGCGCCGATGCTGTCATTGGTGCTGCGCGGCTGGCGGGGCACGGAGCAGGAGCAGGCCCGGTTGGACGAGGAGCGGCGGCTGGCTGCGAACGTGATGGTCCGCGACGAGCGGCTGCTGCTGGCGACAGGGGGAAGCCCGAGCTCGTACGTGGCGGCTGCCGTGCTCCACCATGCATGGCCGGAGCGCCAGCCGGTCACCATCCTGGCGGTCGGCGAACGATCCGGTGCCTCTGACGGGCCCGGCCGGGGCGCCACCTGGATGTTCCCGGGCCGGCCCGTCGAGCTGACCACGGTCGACAGCGAACGGGTGCTCCGGGACGTACTGGCCGAGACACGCCTGGGCTATGGGGTGCTGGGGCTCGGCGCGGCTGACGTCCCCGGTCCTGAACGTCTCCTGTCGAGCGTCGTCGACGACATCGTCATCCGCTGCCCCATCCCGATGTTGGTCGCTCGCAGGGGACGCACACCTTCCGCAGACGACCCAGGTCGCGGAGAGAGGCGTCAGGGTGTCCGGGCGGCGCCCACCGACCGGAGGGCCGAGCCAGCTGCCGGCGAAGACGTGGCGTTCCACCGCATCCTGGTGCCGCTGTCGGGGAGCGCCACGGCCCACGCCGCCCAGGAGGTCGCCTTCGGCCTGGCTGCGTCGAGGCGGTCGGACGTGACCCTGGTGCACGTCGTCACCCGAGATCCGAACGGTCGACAGACGACGGGGGGCCGCTCGGCGGACCGGCCTGGACGCGACCTGCTGCGGGATGCCGAACGGTTCGCAGCCCGGCATGGCGTGCCGGTGCAGACCCGTTCGCGGCGGGCGCCCGCTGCCGGTGACGAGATCGTGCGCCTGGCGGCTGAGATGCGGGCGGACTGCATCGTCCTCGGAGCGTCCGCCCGGGCGCTCGACGGCCGGCCCTTCCTCGGCCACACCGTGGAGCACGTGCTGGCCGCCGCCCAGGCCGCCGTGGTGGTGGCCGTGCTGCCAGCCGAGGAGCCAGCCGAGGAGCCCACAGCGGACGCTGTGACCGCGGTCGGTCGCGAAGGCGTCGACAGGGCGTCACCGGGCGTCCGGTCGGGGGAGCCCCCACCCGAGCCGAGCATCTGACTGATCGGGGCGGCGAGACCGGGAAACGTCGCAGCGACGACCCCGGCCCTCCGGTGCGGTCGACGCAGCGCAGGAGCTGGTCAGGTGTCGTCCGCCGGTACCGGCTGCAGGCGGAACACCGGGTGTCGGTCGGCGGCGGCGGCGAGCTCGTCGTCGGAGGAGTCGGGACCCACGCCGTCGAAGAACATCCCGACCTCCCACGACCAGCGGGCGAGGTAGGCGCGCAACACCGCTACCCGCTGCTCGCCGGTGACCTCCACGGCCACCCGGCGGTCTCGGTGCCGGCCGAGCTGCAAGGTGAGCTGACCGTCCGCTGCCCGCACGTTCCGGACCCACTCGGTGGTGCCGCGGGGCGACACCAAGTGCTCGACGCCGTCGAGGTGCAGCACGTTGACGGGCGTGCGCCTCGGGAGGCCGCTCGACCGGCCGGTGACCTCGAGGACCCGGCTGCCGGCAACGCTGAGGCCCAGTCGGGTGAGGCCGTGCACCACGCCGTTCAACAGCCGGGTCGGCCGCCCGGGTCGGCGGTAGCGCGGGGCGGTGGCGACGGGTGTCGGGCCGCCCGGGTCGGGACTGTGCTCCATGGGGATCCTCCGTTCCGGGTGGTGCGACGGTCGTGGACCTCGGAGGAGAACACCGTTCTCACCCGTGGGAGCCAGCATGGCTGAGAACACTGTTCTTGTCAACGAACACTGTTCTAACCGCGGCATCCGGGCGTGGCATGCTGTGCCCGTGAGCGAACGTGCGCCCGAACCTGCTGGGTCGAGGTCCGCCGCGGCATCGGCGCGTGCCCGGGTCCGGGCGGAGCTCCGGGCCGAGATCGTGGCGGCCGGCCATGCCGAGCTGGTCGCCAGCGGGCCCGGTGGGCTCTCGCTGCGGGCGGTGGCCCGACGGCTGGGCATGGCACCCTCGGCGCTCTACCGCTACTTCGCCAACCGCGACGCCCTGCTCACCGCGCTCATCGTCGAGGCGTACCGCTCGGTGGGTGACGCGGCGGCGGCGGCAGAGCAAGGGGCGGCTGGAGGGACACCCCTCGAGCGGTGGACGGTGGTGACAACGTCGGTCCGGAGGTGGGCCCACGACCACCCCCAGCAGTGGGCGCTCGTCTACGGCTCACCGGTTCCGGGCTACCGGGCGCCGGAGGACACGGTCGAGGCCGCCCTCGGCGTGACCAGGGTGCTGGCGCGGATCTTTGCCGACGCGCATCCACCGGGTGCGCCGCCACCAGGCGGCGTGCCGCCGGCCCCACCCGGGATGGCCGGAGCCGTCCGACCTCTCGTCGACGAGCTGCTCCCCGGGCGCCCGCCCGAGGTGGCGGTGGCCGCCGTCGTCGCCTGGACGCAGCTCCTCGGCATGGTCGGTCTCGAGCTGTTCGGGCACTTCGTGGGCGCCACCGGGGACATCGACGCGGTCTTCGCCTACGCGATGCGCACCGTGGCGGCCGTCACCGGCATCGGCTGATCCGCGGACCCGGTGGAGCGGGACCGGAGGCCGCCAGGCCGGGTGCGTCCCGGGCTCAGGTCGGCGGACGGAGCCGGGAGCGTCGGTCGGCGGAGACCGTGCGGACCGCCGCCGACCCGAGCGAGAGGGCGGCACCGCCCTCGGCCGCCAACGAGAGCGCCCCCGACGTGGAGACACCCAGCTCGCGGAAGAGGAACAGCCCCGTGGGGACGAGCAGGGTGAGGACATAGGCCCCGAGCACCGACAGTGCGAAGACCGCGCCCGCCACGTCGGTGATCGGACGGTGTGCCACCACGACGACGACGGCAAGGACGGGCGCGACCACGACGACGAGGAGAAAGAGCGGGCCGATGGTCGGGATCGCCCGGTAGTCCTCGGCGGCGTACAGGTACCCGTGCACCGCTCCGCTCACGACGAGGAGCGCCGCACCGACCGCCCGCCAACCCAGGCGGGGCGCGCGTCCGGCCGAGGCGCTCTCAGGCACGCAGGTCGCTCGTCGGGCGCGCGTCGCTCGTCGGGTTGAAGGCGGCAGGTACCGGGTAGTCGCCGAGGACGAACCGGAGGATGGCGGCGTGCTGCAGCTCGACCGGCTGGATGGAGGCCGCCGTCGCCACCGCCTTGGCGGACCGCAGTGCCGAAGTGGCGACCTGGTAGGTCTGGGCGGCGATGTCCTCGATCGTCAGCGCGAGCTTCGCCAGGCCGCTCACGTCGGTGACGGCGGCGAGACCGTGGTGCACGGTGGAGACCAGGGCGGGGTCGGGCTCGGTCACCTTCGCCTTGCCCGCCCCCGTCAGCACGGCGTTCCACGCCGCGGCGTGCTGGCTGTGCTGGGACCGGGCCGTCTTCGCGAAGGTGAGCACCGCGGGAGGGACCGCGCCGAGCTTTCCCGCCCTTGCCGCGTCGATCCCGGCGGTGTAGGCGGACACGCCGAGGTTCTCGAGGCTGGCGGCCAGGGCGGCGACCTCGAGATCTCCGGTCAGGTCGGCGGGGTAGGCGCGCCGTGCGGCGGCGTTGCTCGCGGCGTTGCGTGCCGTCGAGGCCGTCGAGGCCGTCGAGGCCGTCGAGGCCGTCGAGGCGCCGGAGCCGCAGGCAGCGAGCAGCGCGCCGCCCGCGGCCAATGCGCCGCTGCCGAGCAGGAACGTCCGACGGCTCGTGCGGCGAGCCGTGCCGTCGGCGGCCCGGTCGTCACGGACCTCCTCGGTCAGCTGGACGACGGCTCGGCGAAGGGCCGGGAGCGAGAGGTCGTGGTGGACCTCGTCGAGCTCCGACGTCATCCTGAGGAGCTCGGACTCGGACCCGGCGAGCGGGACGGGGGTGGAACGCGTGCGACGACGCATGATGGATCGACCTCCCTGGAACGTGGCGGTGTGACGGATCGTGGTCGGTCGGGGCCGGCCGTCGGCGGGACCGGCGGTGACCGTGGGGGTGGACGAGTGCCGGGAGAGCTTCACGGGAGCGCCCCCTCGGTGGCGGGACGGGCGGCGCTGGTCGGGTAGAAGGCATCCGGGAACCCGACCGATCCGGCGGCGGACGGCAGCGCGGCCACGTCGGGCGGGAGGGCGATGAGCTGTGGCGCTCCGCCGGCGAGGAGCGCCTTGACGGCGAGGAGGACGGCGGCGTGCTGGGCCTCGACGCCCATGATGCTTGCCGTGGTCCGTACGGCGTTGGCATCGCGCAGGGACGACACGTCCGCCACGTACGTCTGCGCCGCGCCCTGCTCGAGCTCGAGGGCGAGCGCGACGACGGGTCCGGCGGAGGTGAGGCCGGGCTTGGCCTTGTCGACGACGCCGAGGAGGACGGGGTCCGGGTTGTCCTGGGCCTTGCCACCGAGGTTGACGACCGCGGCGTTGAAGGCGGCCTGGTGCTGCTGGTGCTGCTTCATCGTGGTCTCGACGAACGCCTTGACGACCGGGTTCGCCGCGCTGGAGCCGATGAAGGGAAGGGTCAGCGCCGTCTGGTAGGTGGCGACCGCCAGCACCTCGATCGACGCCGCCGTCTGGAGGACCTGCACGTCGGTGGGCTGGGCGGCGAAGGCGGTCGAGCCGGCCAGCCCGGCGAGGACGAGACCGGCACCGACGCCGGCCAGCAACGGCCCCCCGAAGGCGGTGGCGAGGCGCGCCTGACTGTGGCGGGCGAACGCCGCGGAGACGTCGGGGTTCTCACCCCCGTGCGCACGCGCCTCCAGCCCGAGCTCGACGACCTCGTCGAGCGTCTCTCGCGTGGCGCGCATCGCATCGGCGTGCGTGTCCTGGGACAGCTCGATGAGCGGTCTGATCGTCTCGTTCCCGACGTGCTCGGCGTCGGTGGCGTGCTCCGTTGGTGCGTTCCGCATGCGGGCCCTCCTCGGTGGACGGTGGACGGTGGACGGTGCCGGTTCAGCCCGGTCGGACGACCAGGGTCCCGGTCATGTACTGGTGGATGAGGCACAGGAAGGGGTACGTGCCCGGCCTGGTCGGAGCCGTCACGGTCGCGGTCCGACCGGGGGCGATGTCGCCCGTGCTGAACACGCCGTCCCGAGCGGTGAACGTGTGGGTCACGCCGTCGCGGTTGGACACGGTCACGGTGGCCCCGGGTGCCACGGTCACGGTGTCCGGGTGGAAGGCGAAGTGCTCGATGACGACGTGGACCTCCGTGGCAGGAGCGCGGTCGGCGGCGCTCGCCGACGTGCCCCTGTGGCCGGGCGAGGTGCCGCAGGCGGCGAGGGCGAACGCCACGACGGCGAGGAGCCTGACGAGCTGTCGCCGGGCCCGACGCGGGGCGGGAGCGGCGGGCGTCGACGTGGTGGGCGTGCCGGTCATCGACCGTTGTTCGGACCTGCCGCCGTTGCGGATGAGGGGGTCCCGAGCGGGTCCGCCGCCGTTGCCGTGGGGCGCGGGCTCATCGGCCACAGGCCGAGGGCGAGCAGGGCGACGAGCGGTGCGGTGCCGGGGTCCGTGGCACCGCCAGTCAGCACGCCGCCGAAGCACTGGCCGACCACCCAGAACGCCGCGCTCACGACCAGGCCGACGGCGAGCGCGGCGCGGCGGCGGGACGGGAGGAGCACCCCGAGCCCGACGCCGGCCCCGACGGCACCGAGGGCGATGAGGGTGGCGACCGGGGCAGCGGCCACGGCCGAGCTCACCCGGTGGACCACCGGCAGCAGCCACCTCGGGGCGCCGAGGGCGTTCTCGTCGAGGTTGGCCGACAGGAGCACGGCGCCCGGGTAGCGCCACGGCACCTCGAAGAGCGCCTGCCCGGCCCACAGGAGGCACCACACCAGCACCGCCGCCGGTGCGAGGGGCCGGTCGGGGAGGTCCCGGCGCTGACGGGACGGCCACGCCAGCAGGCCGAGGACCGGGTAGAGCAGGGCCGGGCCCGGCGCGCCGGCGAACGCCTGTGCGAAGCCGGTCGGCAGGACGCCCAGGCCCTCGCCGACCCACCACACCCCGATGGCGTAGGGGACCGACACGACGACGGCGGACCGCGGCAGCCGGTCGAGGAGGAGGGCGAGGCCGAGCCCGACCTGGACGGCCACGACGACGCCGTCGAGGAGGGCGGGGTGGGCAGCGATGAGTCCCACGACGATGCTGGTCCACCGCGACACCCACGTCGGCTCGCCCATGACGGACTGGGCCACCCCGAGCTGCCACGCCCGCGCGTGGAAGAAGCGGGGGCGGCACTGGAGGGCGGCGTCGAGCAGCCACAGCGCCCCGAGCACGGCGCGCACCTGACGGCGGCCGAGGAGCGCACGGTCCGAGGTGGCTGGCCCCATGTCGCTGCTTCGACGCCGGGGACGTGCCGGATGCCGACCGCCGGTCCGGGCGGACGGGCAGCAACGGTACCCTGGTAGGGTATTGAGCAGGCGCCGACGAGAGGAGCGACCATGGCCGAGACGATCACCTACACCGTGGCCAGGATGACCTGCGACCACTGCAAGCACGCCGTCGCGACCGAGGTGGGCGCGGTCGACGGGGTGGCGGGGGTCGACGTCGACCTCGGCACCAAGCTCGTCACGGTGACCGGCGAGGGCCTCGACGACCAGGCGCTGCGCGCGGCGATCGCAGAGGCCGGCTACGAGGCGTCGTGACCACGTCCGCGGGCGCGACGACGACACCCGCCGCTGACGGTCGCCAGCGGGTCGACCTCGCCATCACCGGCATGACGTGCGCGTCGTGCGCTGCCCGGATCGAGAAGCGCCTGAACAAGCTCGACGGCGTGGCGGCGACGGTCAATTTCGCCAGCGAGCACGCGGCGGTCGCCTTCGACCCCGACCAGGTGCGGGTGGCGGACCTGATCGACGCCGTCGAGGCGGCCGGCTACGGTGCTGCGCTCCCCGAGGCGGTCACCGACGAGGACCCGGCCCGTCCCTACCGGGTCCGCCTGCTGGTCGCCGTCGTCCTCACGGTGCCCTTGGTGGTCTTCGCCTGGGTCGACGCGGCCCGCCCGCCCGGGTGGCAGTGGGCCTCCCTGGTGCTCGCCACGCCCGTCGCCGCCTATGCCGGCTGGCCGTTCCACCGGGCTGCCGCCACGAACGCCCGCCACGGGGTGGCGACGATGGACACGCTGATCTCCGTCGGCACGCTCGCCGCGTGGACGTGGTCGACCGTCGTCGTGCTGGGTGGGCTGACGACGAGCATCTACTTCGACACGGCGGGGGCCATCACCGCCCTGATCCTCCTCGGCCGCTACCTCGAGGCTCGGGCGAAGCGCCGTTCCGGAGCGGCGATCCGCGCCCTCCTCGAGCTCGGGGCGAAGGAGGCCCACCTGCTACGAGACGGCCAAGAGGTCCTCGTCCCGGTCGAGGCGCTCACCGTCGGCGACCGGTTCGTCATCCGCCCGGGCGAGAAGGTCGCGACCGACGGCGTGGTCACCGCGGGCACCTCGGCGATCGACCAGTCCATGCTGACCGGCGAGTCGGTGCCTGTCGAGGTCGGGCCCGGCGACGCCGTGGCCGGGGCCACCGTGAACACCTCGGGCCGCCTCGTCGTCGAGGCCACCCGGGTGGGATCGGCCACCGCGCTCGCCCAGATCGCCCGCCTCGTCGCCGAGGCACAGGCGGGCAAGGCGCCCGTGCAACGCCTCGCCGACCGGATCTCCGCCGTGTTCGTGCCGATCGTCATGGGCGTCTCGGCGCTCACCCTCGTCGGTTGGCTGGTCGTCGGCGGGGCCGCCACGACCGCTGCCTTCACCGCAGCCGTGGCCGTGATCGTGATCGCCTGCCCGTGCGCCCTGGGGCTCGCCACGCCGACCGCCATCATGGTCGGCACCGGCCGCGGTGCCCAGCTCGGCATCGTCATCAAGGGGCCCGAGGTCCTCGAGCAGACGCGCCAGGTCACCACCGTCGTGCTCGACAAGACCGGCACGCTGACCGAGGGAGCGATGGCCGTCTCGGCCGTGGTGCCCGCCGACGGCGTGGACGAGGCCGAGCTGTTGCGACTGGCGGCGGGAGCCGAGGACGCCAGCGAGCATCCGATCGCCCGCGCCATCGCCGCGGCAGGCCGCGAGCGCCTCGGCGAGCTCCCTGCCGTCGAGTCGTTCACGGCCCGGGCGGGCCTCGGTGTCGAGGCCGTCGTCGACGGGCACGGCGTGGTGATCGGCCGACCCGGCCTGCTCGCCGACCGGCGTGTCTCGCTCCCCGCGAGGCTCACCGCCGAGGCCGACCGGCTGGAGGCGGCGGGCTCCACGGTGGTCGGCGTCGCCTGGGACGGCGAGGCGCGGGGACTCGTGGCCGTGGCGGACCGGGTCAAGCCGACGAGCCGCCAGGCCGTCGCCGACCTGCGTGCCCTCGGCCTCACCCCGGTGCTGCTCACCGGCGACAACGAGCGAACCGCCCGTGCCGTGGCGGCCGAGGTGGGCATCGACCGCGTCCTGGCCGAGGTGCTGCCGGGGGAAAAGGCGGCCGAGGTGGCGCGTCTACAGGCGGCCGGCGAGGTGGTGGCCATGGTCGGCGACGGTGTGAACGACGCCCCGGCGCTCGCCCGGGCCGACCTCGGGCTCGCCATCGGCACCGGTGCCGACGTGGCCATCGAGGCGTCCGACATCACCCTCGTGGCCGGCGACCTGCGGACGGCCGCCGACGCCATCCGGCTGTCGCGTCGCACCCTGCGGACCATCGAGGGGAACCTCTTCTGGGCGTTCGGCTACAACGTCGTGGCTGTCCCACTCGCCGTCGCCGGGGTCGTGAACCCCATCGTGGCGGCAGCGGCCATGGCGTTCTCGAGCGTGTTCGTGGTCACCAACTCCCTGCGGCTGCGCCGGTTCCGCCCGGGCCAGGTGGCCCGGTGAGCGAGCCGAGGGGCCCGGCCGCCGGGGGCCCGGCCGACGGGGGCCCAGCCAGCGGGCAGGCAGCTGTCCACCCGGGCGAGCCCGGGCCGCCGTGGGGCTACGTCGCCGACAAGGAGGCCCTCGTCAAGCGCATGCGGCGCATTGAGGGCCAGGCGCGGGGCATCGAGCGGATGATCACCGAGGACCGCTACTGCATCGACATCCTCACCCAGGTCGCCGCCGTCACGACCGCCCTCGAGGCGGTCGCCGAGATCATCCTCGACGACCACGTGGACCACTGCGTGCGCCACGCCCTCGCGTCGGGCGACGAGGCCGTCGCCGCCGAGAAGACCACCGAGCTGCTCGAGGCCGTCCACCGGTTCACCCGCAGCCGGTGAGCTCGCCCGACCGCCGGTGCCGCGGAGGCGGGTAGCGTACGCACGAACCTGCCGGGCCCTGTCGGCGCCGGAGCGCTGGAGGAGTGTGCCAGGTTGCTGATCGTGCTGATGGGGTTCATGGGGGCCGGCAAGACGACGATCGGCTACCTGTTGGCCGAGAAGCTCGGCCTCCCCTTCGTCGACATCGACATCCTGATCGAGCACCGCACCCGTCGCCGGGTCGTGGACATCTTCGCCGAGGACGGCGAGGCGGCGTTCCGGCGGATGGAGCACGAGACCATCGTCGAGACCCTCGCGGGGCCGCCGGCGGTCATCGCCCTCGGGGGCGGCGCGGTCGAGCACCCCGGCACCCGGCAGGCGCTCGAGGCGGTCACGGGCGTCCACCTCGAGGTCAGCTACGAGGAGGCGCTGCTGCGCATCGGCAAGGACGACCTGCGCCCCATGATGCGACGTCCCGACATCGGCGAGATCTACCAGCGACGTCTGCCCGTCTACCACGGCGTGGCCAAGCTGGCCGTGCGCACCGACGGTCGGCGGCCCGAGGACATCGTGCTCGGCCTCCTCGAGCTCCTGGTGGCGCCTCGCTCCGTCCCGGCCGGGTCGAGGAGCGTCCTCGTCGCCCCCATGGGTGGAGCCCACCAGGTCCACATCGGCGGAGGGATCGCCACCGAGCTCGCTGCGCTGCTGCCGCGAGCCACCTCGGTCGGCCGATGCTTCGTGGTGTCCACCGGTGGGGACCGCGCTCCTGCCGACGCACTGGTGGCCCGGCTGCGCGAGGACCGGGGTCCCGAGCCGGCGCAGCTCGACCTGGCAGCGTCCGCGCCGACCGACGGCTTCGCCGCCGTCGAGCAGCTCTCGCAGTGGCTGGCCGAGCGTGAAGCCAGCCGGGACGACCTCCTCGTCGGGGTGGGGGGCGAGGACGCCTGCTACCTCGCCGGGTTCGTCGCCGCCACGTACAACCGGGGCATGCCCCTGGCGCTCGTGCCGACCACGCTGCACGGCCAGGCCGACGCGGCCGTCGGGGGCAAGAACGGGGTCCGCCTCCCTTCCGGCGGGAACCTGTCGGGGACGATCCACCAGCCGGTCGTGGTCGTGAGCGACGTCGAGCTCGCCGTCGAGCACCGCGACGACGGCTTCCGGACCGGGCTGGCCGAGGTGGCGAAGCACGCCGTCATCGCCGACCCCGACCTGCTCGACCTCCTCGAGGAGCGGGCCGAGCAGGCCGTCGGGGGCGACGTGGACGTGCTCGTCGACCTGCTGGCGCGCTCGACGGCGGTGAAGGCGGCCATCGTCACGGCCGACCAGCGCGAGCAGGGGGAGCGCATCCAGCTCCACTACGGCCACACCTTCGGCCGGGCCTTCGAGCAGCTGCTTCCCCCGGGGCCCGACCGGCACGGGCACGCCGTTTCCCTGGGCATGGTGGCCGCGGGGTTCCTCTCGGCACGTCTCGGACGGATCGACCGCTCCCTGATCGAGCGGCACCGGCGCGTGCTCGACCGGCTCGGCCTACCGACCCGCCTGTCGGTCACCCTGGACGAGATGGACGTCGCCTGGCGACGCAGCCGCCGGGCCGCCGGCGAGCCCCGCTTCGTCCTGCTGAACGGCGCCGGGGTCGCCGAGGGGCGAATCCCTGCGGGACGGGACGAGCTCGTCGGGGCCCTCGCCGACCTCGCCGCCGGTTGAGCCGGAAGGGGAACGGGACGGCTCAGGCCCGGCGGCGGGTCGGGAGGCGAACGGGTCGGCCCAGGCAGGGCCGAGGGCCGCGTCGGGTCACGCGGTGGGGCTCACGGGAGCTGGCCCGGTGTAGGCGGGAAGGATGGACGGGGGCATGGGGCCCTTGATCCGCGTCCCGTTCCCCAGCTCCTCGGCGGCGTGCGCCAGGATGCCCACGCTCCTCGACAGGCAGAAGAGCCCCCGGGCCAACTGCGGGGTGAACCCGAGCTCGCCGTAGATCGCCGCGGTCGCACCGTCGATGTTGAGGGTGACGGGCCTCGTCCGGCCGAGGGACAGATGGGCCTCGACGGCCCGGGCGGTCCGGGCGAACCGGCCGGAGACGGCGCCTCGCTCGGCCGCCTGGTCGACCAGGCGGAGGAGGGGGGCGGCACGCGGGTCGACCGGGTGGAACCGGTGGCCGAAGCCCGGCAGGTAGCGCTGGCGCGACCGCCACCGCTCGACGACGCTCGTCACCGCGGCCTCGAGGGTCTCCTCCCGTCCCTCCTCCTCGACGATCTCGAGGTAGAGCTCGAGGCACTGCTGGCCGGCGCCGCCGTGGACGTCGCCGAGGAGGTTCACGCCCGTGGCCACGGCGTTGTTCAGACCGACTCCGCACGAGGCGGCCATCCGCGCCGCGGCGATGGAGGGCGCCTGGGGACCGTGGTCCACGGACGCCACCATGGCCGCCTGCAGCAGCGAGGCCTGCTCGGGCGTCGGCGCCGTGCCGCGCAGCATGAGCCAGACGACCGAGACGAGGTCCCAGCCTTCGAGGAGCTCGACGACGTCGTGGCCGCGGAGGCGGATCACGCCCGGGCGGATGTCGGAGATCGCGGTCGCCCACCACTGCGCCAGCTCCTCGTGCTCGCTCGACCGGCCGGCGCCGCTCACTCGAGCGCTCCCGCCTGGTCGAGCTGGGCGTCCGCGGCAGCGGCGCGAGCGGCCACTTCGGCCAGCACCTCGTCGGTGTGCTGGCCGAGCGTCGGGGGTGGGGCGTCGGGTGCGCACGGCTCGCCGTCGACGACGACCCCGTTCCCGCTCAGGCGGAGCGTCCGTCCCGTCCGGCCGGGGCCGGGGAACGCCACGTCGGTGAAGAAGTGGCGCGCCTCGAGCTGGTCGAGCTCGACCATCTCGGCAACGGTCAAGACCCGTGCCGCGGGGACGCCCGCCCGGGAGAGGAGCTCCTCCCACTCGATGGCCGGGTGGCGCCGAAGTCCTTCGGCGATCTCGTGGTTGAGCGCCTCGCGGTTCGCCTTGCGCGCTTCGCGTGTCGCGAACCGGGCGTCGGTGACGAGGTCGTCGCGTCCGAGGAGCCGGCACAACGTGACGAACTGCTCCTGCTTGTTCGCCGCGATGTTGATGAGGCCGCTCGAGGTCGGGAACGCGCCGGAGGGCGCGGCGGTCGCGTTGTCGTTCCCCATCGGCTCGGGCTCCTGGCCCGTGATGAGGAAGTTGGACACGACCCACCCCATGACCGACGCCGAGGTCTCCAGCATCGAGATGTCGAGCATGTGCCCGTCGCCCGTGCGCCTGCGGTCGACGAGCGCCGCGCAGATCGCCATCGCCGCGGCGAGCCCGCCGACGGTGTCGGAGACGGGGAACCCTGCCCGCAACGGATGGTCGGGCTCGCTGCCCGTCACGCTCATCATCCCGGCGAGGCCCTGGATGATCTGGTCGTAGGCCGGCCGGTGGGCCATCGGCCCGGACTGGCCGAACCCCGAGATGGCGCAGTAGACGAGGGCCGGGTTGAGCTCGTGGAGCCGCTCCCACGGGAAGCCGAGGCGAGCGAGCACGCCGGGCCGGAAGTTCTCGAGGAGGACGTCGGCGGTCGCCACGAGCGCCCCGAAGCGCTCCTTGCCCTCGGGGTCCTTCAGGTCGATCTCCACCGAGCGCTTGCCGGCGTTCTGGGCCAGGAACGACGCGCCCAGTCCCTGGGCGTTGAGCTCGGGGTCCGCCCCGAGCTGGCGGGCGAGGTCACCCGAGCCCGGCACCTCGATCTTCACCACGTCGGCCCCGAGCAGCACCAACTGGTAGCCGCAGTAGGGCCCGGCCAGCACGTTGGTCATGTCGAGCACGCGGATCCCGCTGAGCAGGCGAGTGGTCATGTCGCTCCTTCCCCGGAGATGAGCCGGGTGATGCCGAGCGGCTGGGCCGTCGACTGGCCGGCGTTGTGGTGGGCGATGCGTGCCGCCGCCCGGCGCAACGTGGCCAGCAGCTCGGGCAGCTTGGCCTCGGTGAAGCGCGTGGAGGGCCCCGAGATGGACAGGGCGGTGACGACGCCGCCGAGCGCCGCCGGGTCGATGCGCACGGAGATGGCGGAGATGAGGTCCTCTCGCTCGGCATGGCTCACCGCCCATCCGTCACGCCGCACGTCGGCCACCCAGGCGTCCAGCGTGGCCCGGTGGGCCGGTCCGTGGGGCGAGCAGGCGGCCACGTCGTCGAGGAGCTGGTCCGGACCCTCGGCGAGGAAGATCTTCGCCGAGGCTCCCGCCCACAGGGGGAGCTCGTCGCCCACCCGGACCACGTGGCGGAGGCTGTGGGGCCCTTGTGCGTGGGCGATGCAGACGCGCTGGAGGCCCTTGCGCACGTAGACGTTGACCGTCTCGCCGGTCTCCCGGGCGGCGGTGTCGAGGATGTGCTGGACGCCAGGGGGGAGGAGCCAGGCGTCCGAGGCGATGCGCGACCACCGCAGGAGGGCCGGGCCGGGCACGTACCTGCCGTTGTCGCTCCACAGCACGCCGGTGCGCTCCAGGGTCTGGAGCAGGCGCAGCGTCGTCGTCTTCGGGAGCCCGACGGCGCGCGCGCAGTCCGTGAGCGTCAGCACGGGCCGCTCGTCGGTCAGCAGGAAGAGGATGTCGAGCGCCCGGCGCACGCTGCGCACGGTGTCGCCGTCCGCCACCGGAGCCGTCCCGGACCGCCCGGCGGCGGCGTCAGCTCGCGCTGGCGGACGAGGGCGGGGACGACCCTCAGTTGTGTTTTCGATCACGGTGGTCTACGGTACCAGTGTTCCGACAGATAGACCAGAGGGTCCGTTAGACGGACCGCAACACCCGGGGAGGACCGACATGACGCAGCACGGCACGACACCCGTGGCTGCTCGCTCCCTGGTCGCCGCCCGATGGGTCGACGAGGGCTCATGGGCCGAGCGGCAGGGGCCCTACACCGGCGCGGTCGTGTCGCGGGCGCTCGTCGCCGACGGCCCGGCCGTCGAGCGGGCGCTCGCCTACGCGGCCGGCTCGGCGCGTGTCGTGCGGTCCCTCACGCCGGCGCGTCGGGCGGACGTCCTCGAACGAGCGTCCGCGCTCGCCGACGAGCGGCGCGAGGAGCTGGCCCGCCTGCTCGCCCTCGAGCTCGGCAAGCCGATGAAGGACTCCCGTGGCGAGGTCGTCCGCGTGGCCGACACCTTCGCCATCTGCGCGCTCGAAGCCCGCCAGATGGGTGGGGAGGTGCTCGGGGCCGAGGGCTGGGAGCGGGGTCGTGGCACGACCGCGCTCACCTACCGGGCCCCCGTCGGCGTGGTCGTGGCCATCACGCCGTTCAACGCACCGGCCAACCTGCTCGCGCACAAGCTCGGTGCGTCGTTCGCCGCCGGGAACACCACCATCGTGAAGCCGCCGCCGCAGGCGCCGGCTTCGTCCAACGCCGTCGTCGAGCTCCTCCTCGACGCAGGGATGCCGCACGAGGCCGTCCAGGTCCTCCACGGCGGCGCGGACGTCGGCGCGGCGCTCGTCTCCTCGCCCGTCGTCGGCGCCGTGAGCTTCACCGGGAGCGCCGGAGCCGGGGACGCCGTCGCTCGTGCCGCCGGGCCCAAGCGGCTCGTGCTCGAGCTCGGCGGGAACGCGGCGACCATCGTCTGCGAGGACGCCGACCTCGATCTCGCCGCTGTCAATTGTGCTCGGACCGGCTTCTCGAACTCGGGGCAGAGCTGCATCTCGGTGCAGCGCGTCTACGTGCACCGCTCGGTCTTCGACCCCTTCGTGGACCTGCTCGCCGACGCCGTGTCGAAGCTGCGTGTCGGCGATCCCCTCGACGACGCCACCGACGTCGGCTCGATGGTCGACGTCGCCGCAGCCGAACGGGTCGTCAACTGGGTGGAAGAGGCGCGTCGCGGGGGCGCGTCGGTGCCGGTGGGCGGCGAGCGCCACGGGGCGACGGTCCAGCCGACCGTGGTGGCGGGCCCGCAGCCCGACGCCAAGGTGGTCGTGGAGGAGGTCTTCGGCGCCTTGGTCGCCGTGCTCCCCTACGACGACTTCGACACCGTGCTTGCCACGTGCAACGAGAGCCGCTACGGGCTGCAGGCCGGCCTGTTCACCAACGACCTCCGGCGGGTGTTCCGGGCCTGGCGCGAGCTCGAGGTGGGCGGTCTCGTGGTCAACGGCTCGTCCAACTACCGGCTCGACCACGTGGCCTTCGGCGGGGTGAAGGACTCGGGCATCGGCCGGGAGTCACCGCGGTGGATGATCGAGGACTACACGACGGTGCGGACACTGCTGCTCCGGGACGTCTCGCTGTGGGGCGACGCATGACGGCCACGCGACCGGTCCTCTGCACCGTGACGCGGGGAGCCACGCCGAAGCCAGCCGCGACGAAGGGCGCACCGTGGAAGCGCTAGCGCTCGTCGAGCCCGGCCGGGTCGAGGTCGTCGAGCGCCCGGACCCCGTGCCCGCCCCTTCGGAGGTCCTGGTCCGGATGACCGGCGTCGGCATCTGCGGGAGCGACCTGAGCGTGTTCGACGGGCACCGCGAGGTCCCCGGTACCCCGTGGGTCCTCGGGCACGAGGGCGTCGGCGAGATCGTCGCGTTGGGCAGCGAGGTGACCGGCCGGCGCGTGGGCCAGCGCGTGGTGGTCGAGCCCAACTACTGCTGCTTCACGTGCGCGAGCTGCCGGGCGGGGTTCACCTCCGGGTGCGAGAACCGCAAGATCGTCGGCATCAACGTCCCGGGCCTGCTGGCCGAGCGCGTCGCCGTGCCAGCGCCCTTCGCCTGGCCGGCGCCCGACGGTCTGGCCACCGACGAGCTCGTGTGCCTCGAGCCCTACACGGTCGGTGCCGCCGCGTCGCGTCGGGCCGGGGCGCGTCCTGGCCAGCGGGCGCTCGTCGTCGGGACCGGTTCGACCGGCTTGCTGCTCGTCGTCCACCTCGTCGAAGCGGGGCTCGAGGTGTGGTTCGTCGAGCCGACCGCCGACCGCGCCGAGATCGCCGTCGAGCTCGGCGCTCGGCCGTTCGAAGACGACGACGACTAGGGCTTCTAGCAGGTGTTCGAGAAGTCGGGAACTGTGCAGGGGACGGAGCTGGCCGTGGCCAGCGCCGCGCCCGGGGGCGCGGTGACGCTGCTCGGGCTGGCGACCGACCCGGCGAAGATCGTGCCGTCGACGATCGTGCGCGGTCGCCTGACGATCCGGGGGTCGATGATCTACGAGCACCCCGGTGACTTCGCCGCGACGACGGCCGCTCCACCGAGCGGCCTCCGGCGGGTCGTGCGCGGCCGGTTCGCCCTCGGGGAGGGCCAGGAGGCCTTCCGCTCGGCCCGCACCATCGCCGGGAAGTCGTGGATCTCACTGGACGAGGAAGGAGCATCGACATGAGCGGCTCGCCGTCGGACGGGCACGTGGGGCCGAAGGGGCTGACGGGAGCGGAGGCGCTCGTCGCCCAGCTCGAGGCGTACGGCGTCGAGCACGTCTTCGGCCTGTGCGGGCATACGAACATCGCCGTCCTCGACGCCCTGAGCCGCAGCCCCATCACGTTCGTGGTCAACCGCCACGAGCAGGCCGCCGCCCACGCCGCCGACGGCTACGCGCGGGCGTCGGGCAAGCCCGGGGTGCTGCTCACCCACGTGGGCCCGGGGATGGTCAACGCCGCGACCGGAGTCTTCACCGCCGCCCTCGACTCGGTCCCGCTCGTGGTCATCGCCGGTGACGTGCCCAGCTACTTCCACGGCCGCCATCCCCACCAGGAGACCAACCTCCACGACGATGCCTCCCAGGCCGACATCTACCGCCCGTTCGTGAAACGCGCCTGGGACGTCGAGCGCGTCGAGGACCTGCCGCGCCTCACCGAGCGCGCGTTCTGGACGGCCACGAGCGGCCGGCCCGGCGCGGTGCTCGTGAACGTGCCGATGGACCTCTTCTCGCGGCCCGTCCCCGAGCACGTGCAGGTCGCACCGCCGTTGCCGTCTGCCTCCTTCGCGCCGGGCATCTCGACCGACGCCGCCGAGGCGATCGCCGACCTCTTGGTCGGCGCGGCGCGGCCGCTCCTCTACGTGGGCGGCGGCGTGCGCACGGCAGCGGGCCGCGACATCCTCGTGGCGTTGGCCGAGCACCTGGACATGCCGATCGCCCACTCGCTGATGGGCAAGGGGCTCGTGGACGACGCCCACCCCTTGGTGATGGGGATGACCGGGTTCTGGGGGCTCGAGCTCGTGAACGAGTACGCACGTGGTGCCGACGTGGTCCTGGCCCTCGCCACGCGGTTCGCCGAGACGGACTCGAGCTCGTGGATGGACGAGCACACGTGGCGCATGCCGCCCACGAAGCTGGTCCAGATCGACATCGACCCGGCCGAGCTGGGTCGCAACTACCCGGTGCACCTCGGCGTCGTCGCCGACGTCGAGCAGGCGCTCGGTCCGATCATCGACGCCGTCCGCGCCGCCAGGCCCGAGGGGGTCGACCGCCCCGAGCTCCGGGCGTCCATCGCAGCCACCCGGACCGCTCTCTTCGACGGGACGCGTGCCCGCGGCCAGAGCGACCAGTTCCCCCTGCGACCCGAGCGCATCCTCGTCGACCTGCTCGACACCGTGCCCGCCGACACGGTCCTCGTGACCGACGTCGGCTGGAACAAGAACGGGGTCGCCCAGTGCTACAGGCTCCCGCCCGCCGGGCGGTTCATCACCCCGGGTGGCGCCTCGACCATGGGGTTCGGGCCCGCGGCCGCCCTCGGCGTGCAGATCGCCTGGCCGGAGCGGACCGTCGTCGCACTCATCGGGGACGGCGGGATGAGCGCCCAGCTGCCGGCCGTGCCCACGGCCGTCGAGCAGGGAGCCCCTGTCATCTGGGTCGTCATGAACAACCGCGCGCACGGGACGATCGCCGACCTCATGCACTCCAACTACGGCAACAGCTACGGGACCGTGTTCGAGACGAACGACGGCGGGAGCTACTCCCCTGACTTCGCCGCCTACGCCCGGGCGTGCGGAGCGGACGGCTACTCCGTCTCTTCGGCCGCCGAGCTCGCCCCGGCCCTCGCCAAGGCCGTCGCGAGCCGACGGCCCGCGCTCATCGACGTGCCGATGGTCAACGAGCCCGTGCCCACGCCCGGTCACTGGAACATCAACGACATCTACCAGGGGTCCTTCTCCCGGTTCTGATCCACCAAGAGAAAGACAGGTTGCCACCATGCCACGAGTGATCGATCCGTTCACCGAGGGAAAGCTCCGCTGGCTCGGCCTCGACGAGGAAGGGTTTCGGAGGAAGGTCTTCAGCATCGCAGGGCGCGATGTGGGGAATTCCGAGTTCCTCTCAGCTGGATTGACTATCTTCGACCCGGGTGAGTCGTCTTCGTTGCACAACCACCCCGAGTCCGAGGAAGTTGACTTCATCGTCAAGGGCAGTGGCGAAATGCTCGACGAGCACGGCAACTCGACGCCATTCGCCGAGCACACGTTCATGCTCATCGAAAAAGGACAGTTCCATCGACACGTCAACACCGGGCGCGAGCCGCTGTGGCTCATCTGGATCTACGGCCCGCTAGGGGAGCTTCCCGCAACGTGAACATCTCGGACCACATCACAGAGAGATAGGAGAACAGAAGATGATCAGACTGAGGCATGGGGGGAAAGGCCGAACCGTGGCCTTTTTCGCCTCCGCTGTTGCACTCGCGACCGTGCTGGCCGCCTGCGGGAGCTCGACGAGCAGCTCGAGCTCCACCACGAAGGCGTCCTCGGGGTCGTCGGGCAAGAACCTCTCGATCGCCTACGTGCCCGGGGCGACGGGCGTCGCGTTCTACACGTCGCTCGCCGACGGGATGCACGCCGAGGCGACGAAGTTGGGGATGAGCTTCTCCTATCAGGGGTCGCCGCAGTTCAGCCCCTCCGCGCAGACGCCGATCGTCGACGGGGTCTGCACGCGTCATCCCAGCGCGTTCGTCATCTCGCCGACCGACCCGGTGGCCCTGGCGCCGGCCGTGGACAACTGCCTCAACGCGGGCATCCCGGTCCTCACCACGGACACGACGCTGCAGAACGCGTCGCGGATCACGAGCCAGATCACGACGAACAACCTGCAGGGCGGGCAGCTCGCCGCTGACTTCGTCGGGCAGAAGCTCAACGGGAGCGGCGAGGTCGCGATCTTGAGCATCTCGGCGACCGCGACCACGCAGGTGCTGCGGGAGCAGGGCTTCGAGAACGAGCTGAAGTCCAAGTACCCGAACATCAAGGTCGTCGCCACCCAGGTGACCGGGCAGTCGGTCTCCGCCAGCACGACCGCCATCAACTCGATCATGCTGGCTCACCCGGGCATCAAGGCCGTCTTCTCGGTGTCGGGGACCGGTGCCGAGGGTACGGCGGCGGCCTTCGCTGCCAACGGCGACAAGGGCAAGGTGCTGAACGTCGGCTTCGACGCGGGACCCAACACGGTCAAGCTGCTGAAGTCGGGTGGCATCGACGCGACAGTGGCCCAGAACCCGGCACAGGAGGGCAAGCTCGCCGCTGAGTACGCCTACGACTACCTGACGGGGAAGAAGTCGCAGATCCAGGCAAAGGTGCAGCTGAACGATCTGTTGATCACCACCGCCGACGCCAACAATCCGTCGTACACGAAGTACTTCTACAAGGCGTGACGACGACGTCGGTGACGACGTAGCAGCAATCGGTCTCGGGAGCGGAAGAGCGGTGTCGGACCGCCCACCAGGTGGATGGACACCCTCTTTCGCTTCCCGGGCCCGGATCGGAGTGCCATGACGGCCGAAATGGAAGCCCAGTTGCACGGCTGGCCATGGGCGGAAGAAATCGCGAACCACCGTGGGCCGGAAGCAGGCGAAGACGCGGTGCCAGATCGCGGCTCCACCGAGCGACAGACTGCACGAGAGCACCTCGCGCGTCCGAGATCGCGCCGAGACAGGAGCCCGGAGGGAGCTGAGTATGATCACGCACGAAGCAACGCTCTTGCGTGACGAACAGGAGACCGTCATGGCCCAACGCCTGGCAGTCGTCGACCTCTCCAAGCACTACGGAGGGGTCCACGCCCTGCGGAACGTGTCCCTGGAGGTCCACGCCGGAGAGGTCCTCGGCCTGGTGGGCGACAACGGAGCGGGGAAGTCCACGCTTCTCAAGATCCTCGCCGGGGCGCAGCCGCCCTCGGGCGGCTCGATCCTGCTCGACGGCGAGGAGGTGACGTTCCCGACCCCGCACGCCGCCAAGGAGGCCGGCATCGCCACCGTCTACCAGGACCTCGCCCTGGCCGGACAGCGCGACGTCGTGTCCAACTTCTTCATGGGGCGCGAGATCACGTCGAAGCACCCGCTCGGCCGGGTGCTGGGCTGGCTCGACAAGCGAGCCATGCGCGAGCACACCGTGCGTGAGCTCGCCCGGTTGGGGACCCGGATCCCCGACGTGTCGCTGGCGGCGAACGACCTCTCGGGCGGGCAGCGCCAGGCCCTGGCGATCGCCCGGGCGGCGGCGTGGACGTCGAAGGTGCTGCTGCTCGACGAGCCGACGAGCGCGCTGGGCGTCGAGCAGCAGGCCCACGTGCTCGAGCTGATCAAGCGGGTGAAGGAGGAGGGCATCGCCGTCGTCTTCATCAGCCACCAGATGCAGGACGTCATGGCCGTCTGCGACCGTGCCGTCGTGCTCCGGTTGGGCAAGGTCGTCAAGACGCTCGGCCCGACGGAGCTCACGGGCGAGAACCTCGTGGGCTACATCACGGGAGCGAAGCTCTCGGACGACGATGGGCTGACGGGCCAGGCACAGGGAGGCCGATGATGTCGCTCGTGTCGGAGGTGCAGCCGGACCTGGCCGTGGCCAGTGAGCCCGGCCGCTCCAAGTGGCTGAAGGACAAGGGCCGCGTCTTCCGTGACCTGTGGATGGGCGGCGTCCTCCTCGCCCTCATCGTCGGCTTCGGCCTCTACACGCCGGCGTTCTTCTCGCGGGCCAGCTGGCTGAACACCTCGAACACGGCGCTCGAGGTCCTCCTCGTCGCGGTGGGGGAGACGTTCGTCATCTGCACGGCCGGCATCGACCTGTCGGTGGGGGCGAACCTGGGCTTCTCGGCGATGGTCGGCGCCTGGGTCATGTCCCACTGGTTCACCGTGGGGCCGGGCAATGACGTGGGCATCGTCGTCGTCGGCATCGTGGCGACCCTCGTGGCGGCCGGCTTCATCGGGGCGCTCAACGGGGTGCTCGTCGCGTGGGGGCGGATCCCGGCCTTCGTGGTGACGCTCGGGACGCTGGGGATCGCAACGGGGTTCGGCCTCCTGCTCAACAACGGCCAGGAGATCTCGAGCATCCCGTCCTCGATCGCCAGGGTGGGCAACCTGAACGTGCTCGCCGGCTGGATCCCCGTCCCGGTGGCCATCGGGGCTGCCATCACGATCTTCGCCGGCTTCGTGCTGGCGAAGACCCGGTTCGGCGCCTACACGCTCAGCATCGGCGACTCGACCGAGGCGGTCGTCCGCTCCGGCATCAACGAGAAGAAGCACCTCTTCAAGGTGTACCTGGTCGCCGGGCTGCTGGCCGGCGTGGCCGGGCTGGTCGTCATGGGGCGGCTCGGGGCGGCGTCGCCCACCTCGGGGAGCACCGACAACCTGAACGCCATCGCCGCCGTGGTGATCGGGGGCACGAGCCTCTTCGGCGGTCGTGGCACGGTCCTCGGGACCGTCTTCGGCACGGGCATCATCGCCGTGCTCCTGACCGGGCTGATCGTCGTGAACGTCCCGCCGTTCTGGCAGGAGGTGGCCGTCGGCGTCGTGCTGATCGCCGCCGTCTACATCGACAGCCTGCGCACCAACCAGGGGAGGAAGCGGGCGCTGTTCGCCCGGTGACGGTGCGGTCGCCGAGCCCGGCAGCCGGAGCCACCGTGTCGTGGGGCACCGGCCCCGGGCCGGTCGCCGCCGTCTGGACGCTCCGGTGGCAGGCTACGTGGGTGGCACGGTGGCACGGCCCGCCGCACCGAGGGTGCACCAGTGCGGGAGCTACGGCGCGGCGCCGACCGAGGCGCCGGGATCACGAGAGGAGCGTGGGCCGATGAGGGCAGTGACGACGGGCGCCGGATGGCGCCGGGCGAGGGTGGCACGGTGACGACGGTGCTGCTGCTCAACGGGCCGAACCTGAACCTGCTCGGCCTCCGGAACCCCGAGGTGTACGGCTCGACGACGCTCGCCGACGTGGAACAGGCAGTGACGAACCTCGGCGCCTCGCTCGGGGTCGAGGTCCGCGCTGCCCAGTCGAACAGCGAGGGCGGGATGGTCGACCACGTCCACGAGGCACGCCACCTCGACGGGATCGTCATCAACCCCGGTGCGTACGCCCACACCAGCTATGCCATCCGCGACGCCATCGAGGCGGTGCCCGTGCCCTGCGTGGAGGTGCACATCTCGAACATCCACGCCCGGGAGGAGTTCCGGCACACCTCGGTGCTCTCGCCGGTGGTGGACGGGTTCATCTGCGGGTGCGGCGTCTTCGGGTACGAGCTCGCCCTGCGTGCGCTCGTGCAGCGGATCGCCGAGCGGTCCCCGGGCTGAGCGCCACCGGCGCTCCGGGTGGGCAGCGCCACCGGCACGAGACGGGCTCGCAGACGGAACTGTGTTCTACTATGGAACAGCGTTCCGAAATCTGGTAGCCTCCAGGTATGTCGGTCGGCGTGCTCGACAAGGCGATGGCGGTGCTGCAGCTGCTCGTGGGCGCCCCCGAGGGCCTCGCGCTCGGGGCGATCGCCGAAGGGGCCGACCTGCCCAAGAGCGGGGCGCACCGGCTGTGCAACGACCTCGTCCGCCTCGGGCTCGTCCGCCACGAGGGGGAGGGCGGCCGGTACGTCCTCTCGATGACCATGCTGTCGATGGCGTTCCAGCACCTCGCCCGGGTCGGCGTGGTGGACGCCGCCCAGCCCGTCCTCGACGAGCTCGCCGGCACGACGGGTGAGCTCGTCCGCCTCGGCATCGTCGACGGCGACCGGCAGGTCTGGGTGGCGAAGGCCCAGGGGGCGCGCAGCGGGCTGATCTACGACCCCCAGATGGGCGACGTGGCCCAGCTGTCGTGCATGGCCTCGGGGCACGCCTGGCTCGCCTTCCTGGAGCCGGACGAGGCGCTCCGCCTCGTCGCTGCCCAGGGGCTGGCCCGCCCCGGCGAGCACGGGCCCAACGCCCCCCGCAGCTTCGACGCGCTGGTCGCGCAGCTGCGGGCCACGAACGACCGCGGCTACGCCGTCGTGGTCGACAGCTCGGCACCGGGGATGTCGGCCGTCGCCGCACCGGTGCTCCACCCGGTCCGGCGGACCGTGGTGGGGACGGTGAGCGTGGGCGGGCCGAGCGTGCGCCTGACAGAGGACCGGCTCCACGCCATCGCCCCCGACGTCAAGGAGGCGGCCGGGCTGCTCTCCGACCTCTACGCGGGGTCGACGTACCTCCGGTCGATCGGCGTGCCGGCATGACGACGGCGGGGCGGGCGGAGCGGCAGAGGAGAGGAGCACCATGGACTTCACGGTGAGCGAGGAGATGAGCGCCCTGCTCGAAACGGTGCGTCGGTTCATCGCCACCGAGCTCGCCCCCCTCGAGCACGAGGTCGAGGAGCGCGGCGTGCTGGCGCCTGAGGTCGCCCGCACCATCTTCGCGAAGTCGAGCGCCCTCGGCCTCTACGCGATGAACGTGCCCGAGCGTTTCGGTGGCGGAGGGCTGAGCGCCGTCGAGACCGTGATGGTCGAGGAGCAGTTCGGCCACACCACGGACATCCTCGTCCGGCGGGCCTTCGGCAACGTCTACGAGGTGCTCTTCGCCGCCGACGCGGCCCAGGCGGAGCGGTGGCTGCTCCCGTGCGTGCGAGGCGAGCGCACCGCGTCGATCGCCATCACCGAGCCGGACGCCGGCTCGGACGCCGCCGGGATCACCACCCGAGCCGAGCGAGTGACGTCGGGCTGGCGGATCAACGGGGCGAAGCACTTCATCAGCGATGCCGCCTTCTCCGACTTCTTCGTCGTCTCGGCGGTGACCGACCCGGCGAAGAGGAGCCGCGGCATCAGCCTGTTCCTCGTCGACAAGGCGGCTCCCGGCGTCACCCTCGGGCGCGACCAGCCGATGATGGGACTGCGCGGCACGAGCCACCACGAGCTCTTCTTCGACGACGTCGAGGTCGGCGACGAGCACCTGCTCGGGGAGGAAGGCACCGGCTACGCCCAGGTGCTCGCCACGCTCGGCCGGGTGCGCCTGGCCCAGGTCGGCGCCCGGAGCGTGGGCAAGGCGAGCCACGTCCTCGACCTGATGACCCGGCATGCGGCGGAGCGCCGGCAGTTCGGCCAGGCGATCGGCGAGTTCCAGATGGTCCAGCAGCTCCTCGCCGACAGCGTCATCGACGTGAACGCGGCGCGCCTCCTGGTCCTGCGGGCGGCCTGGGAGCTCGACGCCGGGCGCGACGCCCGCGACTGGATCGCGATGGTGAAGGTGCACGCCGCCGAGGCGCTCGGCCGCGTGGTCGACCGGGCCGTCCAGGTGTTCGGCGGGATGGGCTACTGCAAGGACCTGAGCATCGAGCGTTACTACCGCGACGCCCGGGTGGCGCGCATCTACGACGGGGCCTCGGAGATCCACCGGATGGTGGTGGCGCGCGACGCGCTGCGGTCCGGAGCCGCCCTCTTCGACTCGATGGGGTCCGGAGGCTGGGCGCCCGAGCCCCACGCCGCCATCGCGCGCGGCGGTGGACGGTGACGTCGGGGCTCTCCGTCTCCTCCGGCGATGGGGGCGGGGGATCCTCTCGGCGGCGCGCCGGGCGGGCGCGTCCCCGGCGCGCCCGGGGGGGCGGTGACCGCGCCGTCCCTGTCGTCTCGGCCGACGCCGCCGCCACATGGGTGTCCGACGGGGACACCGTCGGGATCCTCGGCGCCGGCGGCGGGCTGAACGAGGCCACGTCCTTGATCGACGCCCTCGCCAGGCGCCACCGCGAGACCGGTTCGCCCAGCGGTCTCACCTTCGTCCACTCTACGGGGCTCGGGGACCGTGGCGACCGGGGCATGTCGCCGCTCGCCCTCCCGGGCCTGTGCTCGCGCGTCATCGGTGGCCACTGGGGCCAGTCGCCCCGACTGGCCGAGCTGGCCGAGCGCGACGAGATCGAGGCCTACAACTTCCCCCAGGGCGTGCTGTCCCAGCTGTTCCGGGCGACGGCGGCCGGTCAGCCCGGCATCCTCACCCACGTCGGGCTGGGGACGTTCGTGGACCCGAGGTCGACGGGCGGCAGGCTGAACAAGGCGACTCGCGAGGAGCTGGTGCGGCTCGTCGAGATCGACGGCGAGCCGTGGCTCTTCTATCCCACCCTGCCGATCGACGTCGCCTTCATCCGTGCCACGACCGCCGACGCCCTCGGCTACCTGAGCTTCGAGGACGAGATCACCACGCTCGACGCCCTCGCGTTGGCCCAGGCGACGCACAACAGCGGCGGACGGGTGATCGCCCAGGTGCAGCGGGTGGTGCGTGCCCGCACGCTCCACCCCAAGTCGGTGCGAGTGCCCGGGTTCCTGGTGGACGGCCTGGTGGTCTGCCCCGACCAGCCGCAGCTCTACACGGGATCGGTCGACCGCTTCTTCTCGGGCGACTACACGATGGAGACCGCTCGCCCCGAGCCGCTCCCGCTGGACGTCCGCAAGGTGGTCGCCCGGCGGGCCCTGCTCGAGGTCACCCCGGGGGACGTCGGCAACGTCGGCGTGGGGATCTCGGACGGCGTGGGCGTCGTCGCTCGGGAGGAAGGGGTCGACGAGGCCTTCACCCTGACCGTCGAGCTCGGGCCCATCGGCGGCATCTCGGCGCAAGGCATCTACCTGGGCGCCACGATCAACGCCCAAGCGGTCGTCGACATGGGCGCCCAGTTCGACTTCTACGACGGCGGCGGGCTCGACGTCGCGTTCCTGTCCTTCGCCGAGGTCGACCGGCACGGCAACGTCAACGTGCACCGGTTCGGCGGGAAGATCATGGGCACGGGCGGGTTCATCGACATCGCCCAGAACAGCCAGAGAGTGGTCTTCAGCGGTACGTTCACCGCCGGCGGCATCGACGTCCGGGTCGAGGACGGTGCGCTCAGGATCGTGCGTGAGGGGCGGGTGGAGAAGTTCGTGACGGGCCTCGACGAGGTCACCTTCTCGGCTGCCGACGCACTGGCCGCGGGTCATGCGGTGCACTACGTCACCGAGCGCGCCGTCTTCCGGCTCACCGACGCGGGCCTGTTGCTCACCGAGGTGGCCCCGGGCATCGACGTCGAACGCGACGTCTTCGGCCACATGGGCTTCGTCCCGCTGGTCGCCGACGACCTCGCCGAGATGGACCCCCGGTTGTTCCAGTCCGGGCCCATGGGCGTCCGGGGGGAGTGGTTCCCCGGCCAGGCCGGCAGTCGGCGCGATAGCTGAGAGGGAGGAGACCGGCATGACAGTCGTCCCGCTGAAGGTCGGTGACCACAGCGAGTTCACGAAGACCATCTCGGAGTCCGACGTGTACGGCTTCGCCGGGATCACCGGCGACTTCAGCCGGATGCACACCAACGAGGCCTTCATGCAGACGACGCCCTACGGCACGAGGATCGTCCACGGCGTCCTCAGCTTCGCGCTCGGCTCGACGGCGTCCACGCTGGTGCAGACCGAGGCCGGCGCCACGCTTCCCAGCGTGTCGTACGGCTACGACCACGTGCGCTTCGTCCACCCCGTCTACATCGGCGACACGCTCCGGGCCGAGTACACGGTCACCTCGGTCGACGACGAGGCGCTCCGCACCGAGGCCGACGTCCGGGTCGTCAACCAGCACGGCGAGGTGTGCGTGGTGGCGACCCACGTCCTCAAGTTCTTCGAGCCCGGCACCGCGACCGAAGTGGGCCCCGCCCACGGCGCCCTCGGCGAGCGACGGGTGGACCGGCGCCGGTGAGGATCGCCGTGCTCGGTGCCGGCTCGCTGGGGAGCGTGATCGGCGGCTGCCTGGCCCGTGGCGGCGAGGAGGTGTGGTTGGTGAGCCGGCGGCCCGAGTTCGTCACGGCGGTCTCCGCCGAGGGCCTGCGCCTCGTGGAGGACGACGGGACGACTGTCGTGTGGCCCAACGCCACCCTCGACGTCGAGGAAGTCGGGGCTGTCGACCTGGTCATCGTGCTCGTGAAGGCGTTCGACACCGTGACTGCCCTGTCGGCGGCCAGGTCGCTGCTCGGCCCCACGACGACGGCGCTCTCGCTGCAGAACGGGCTTGGCGGTGAGGACGTGATCGCCGAGGCCGTCGGGCGCCCGCGCGTCCTCGCCGGGCGGACGTACGTGTCCGGGGACGCGCTGGGACCGGGGGTGGTCCGCGCCGGCATCCAGGGCCGTGCGACGGCGATCGGCGAGCCCTTCGGCGTGGTGTCGGACCGCGCCGGGAGGGTCGCCGATGCCTTTCGCCGGGGCGGCCTCGACGCCGTGGTCAGCTCGGACATCCGATCGGTCATCTGGCGGAAGCTGCTCGTGAACGTGGCCACCGGCGCCCTGGCCGGTGTCACCGGTCTCCCCTACGGTCTCCTCTACCAGTTGGAGCGGGTGCACGAGGTCGGGGTCGCCGCCGTCCGCGAGGCCATCGCCGTGGCCGCCGGGTGCGGGGTCGACCTCGGCGAGGTGGACCCCGAGGCGGTGTGGCAGGAGGCGCACCGGGGGCTTCCCGACGACTTCCGCACTTCGATCCTCCAGTCGCTGGAGCGGGGCGCTCCGACCGAGGTCGGCGTGATCAACGGCGCCGTGGTGCGCCACGGCCGGGCCGTCGGCGTGCCCACCCCCGTCAACGCGACGCTCGAGGCGTGCGTCGAGGGGCTCGAGGTCAGCCGCCGACGCACTGCGCGCGCCGAGCGGGCGCAAGTCCGGTGAAGGGCACGAGGCCGGGCCGGGTCGACCACGTGGCGCTCGCCGTCCCTCGGCTGGCGTGGCACGTCGCCCTCTTCGAGGAGGTGTTCGGCATGGCGGTGACAGCCGAGGACCTCGGTGAGCCCCGCCAGGTGTGGCTCGGTGGCGGGCTCCAGCTCATCGAGCGCCACGGTGCACCGGCGGCGGGAGGCGTCCTCGCCCACGTCGCCATCGAGGTCGAGGACCGGGCACGCGTCACCGCCGCGCTGGCCCGGAGCGGCTGCGTCGAGCTCGAGCGCGGGCCGTCGTGGTGGTCGCTCGGGGAGGGGCTGGTCGTCGAATTGGTGGACGCACCTCGGTGACGCGCCAGCGCGCTCCGGCTGCGGGCCCGACGGGCCCGACGGGCCCGGTTGGCCCGACGGACGGCCGGGCGCGGGTCCGGCACCGGTCGGCGCCGACGTGGCACGCCGTCGTGGCCGCCGTGCTCGTGACGCTGGGCTCGTCCCTGCCCGTCTACGTCCTCGGCGCGCTGTCCGTCGAGATCGACCGCTCGCTGGCCTTCGGCGCCAGCGCGCTCGGGATCGCCGCAGGCGCCTACTACTTCGGCGCGGCGGCGAGCTCGATCCCCCTGAGCCGTCTGACGGAACGGGTCGGGGGCGGTCGGGTGATGCGGGTGGCGTCGGCCGCGGAGGGCGTGCTGCTCGTCCTGATCGCCACGGTCGCCAGGTCGTGGCCGGTGCTGACCGTCCTGCTCGGCCTGACCGGGATCGCAAGCGGGGCGATCATGCCGGCCACCTACCTGTTCCTCGCCCGCCGCGTGCCCGCTGCCAGCCAGGGCCGTGCGTTCGGGATCAACCAGGCCGCCGTCCCCCTGGCGCCGCTCCTCGGCGGGCTCGCCGTCCCTTTCGTGGCCCTCACGGTCGGGTGGCGGTGGGCGTTCGCCATGGCGGGCGTGCTGGCGCTGGTGGCGAGCGTGGTCGTCCCGGCGTCGCTGACCACCATGACCGAGCGCCGCCAGGCACGCGAGGGGCGAGACGTCGCACCTGTGCGAACGCTCCCGCTCGTGGCGCTCGCCATCGGCATGGCGCTCGGCATGTTCGCGGTGAGCGGGTTCGTCGCCTTTCTGGCCATCGGTGCCGTCCGCGACGGCTTCAGCCGTGCGGGCGCCGGGTACCTGGTGGCCGCGGTGGGAGCGGTCGCCGTGGCGACGAGGATCGCCATGGGCGTCCACGCGGACCGGAGCGACGAGGCTCACTTCCCCGTGGTCGCCGCCATGCTGACTGCTGGCGGGATCGGCTATCTCCTCGTCGCCGTCGCGTCGCTTGGCCACGTGAGGTGGCTCTTCGCCGCCGCCGCCATCGTCGCGGCCGGCGCCGGGTGGGGGTGGAACGCCCGCTTCAACCTGGCCGTCGTCCGGGCCCACCTGCACGCGCCGGCCACGGCCACCGGCTTCACCGACGTGGGGGGGCGCCTCGGCGGCGTGCTCGGCCCAGTGGTCGCCGGGCAGGTCCTCGACCACGCCCCCTACGCCGTGGCGTGGCTGGTCATGATGGTCGCGGCGTTCGGCGCGGCGACGGCGGTGCTGATCGGGCGCCAGCAGCTCGCCCGGGCGTCGGAGCCCGGCTCACGCTGAGGAGGGCGCCAGCGGCGTGGGTCTGGCCGCGTTCAGCGCGGGCGACGCGTCCCCAGGCAGCACTGCTTGTACTTCCGCCCGCTGCCGCACGGGCAGGGGTCGTTGCGACCAGCCTCCCGCCAGGGGGCCTCGACGTCCGCCTCCTCGACGCGGAGCTCGTCGACGATGCCCGCCAGGGGACGGCCGCGTCGGGCGAGGGCGGCGAGGCGCTCGAGGAGCGGGCGGGCGTGGGAGAAGAAGGAGCGGTAGCCGGCGCAGAGGACGTTGTGGCCCGGCTCGCCGTCGGGCGCGGTCCCGAAACGGTCCTTCGGGCAGCCGCCGCGGCAGAGCGCGAGCACGGGGCACGAACGACAGGCCGCCGTCAGCCCGTCGCGCTTGGCGGCTCCGAAGGCTGCCTGGACCGGTCCGTCGACCAGGGTGGCGAGACCGTCCGACCGCACGTCGCCGAGACGGTGCGCGGGGTCGACGAAGTGGTCGCACGCGTAAAGGGACCCGTCGCGCTCGAGGGCGAGCGCCCGACCGCACGTCTCCGAGACGGTGCACAGCGTCGGCTGCCGCCCGGTCAGCGGGAGGAGCGGCTCGAGGAAGGTCTGCACCCCGATCGAGCCGACGTCGTGGCGTACCCACTCGTCGAAGACGGTGCCGAGGAACGTCCCGAGTGCAGCGGCGGTCACGCTGTGTGCCGACAGGCCGCCGGCGGGCGAGCGCTGGACGACCGGTAGGAACTGCACCCAGCGCACGCGCTGGTCGAGGAAGAAGCGGTAGACGTCCAGCGGAGCGGAGGCGTTGACCGCGTTCACCGTGCAGAGGACGTCGGGCTCGATGCCGTGGGCGCGCAGCACGGCGAGGCCGTGCAAGGCCCGGGCGTGGGTGGGACGGTGCCGTCGGTCGGGACGGCCGGCGTCGTGGAGGGCGGGCGGTCCGTCGAGGGAGAGCCCGACGGCGAAGCGCTCCTCGGCGAGGAAGGCGCCCCAGCTGTCGTCGAGGAGCGTCCCGTTGGTCTGGAGGCTGTTGACGCACCGCCATCCCTCCGGGAGCACCGCCCGCTGGACGGCGACCACGCGTCGGTAGAAGTCGAGGCCGGCGAGCGTGGGCTCGCCCCCGTGCCAGACGAAGTGCACGTCGGGCCCGGGCGCAGCGGCGACCATGGCGGAGACGTAGGCCTCGACCACGTCGGCGGCCATCCGGCCCGGCGCCGAGGGGACCCGTCCCGCGGTGGGCAGGTAGTAGCAGTAGCTGCAGTCGAGGTTGCACGTCGGCCCGACCGGTTTGGCCATCACGACGAACGGCTCCACGACGGGGGGCTCGGCCACCCTCGTAGCTTCGCCCGGCCACGGGCGGGAGCGCCAGCGGAAGGGCCGCGGTCCCTATGCTGGTCGGTATGGACCCGGCGGGCGTCCCCGCCCGAACAGGCGGGTCGTCCGGACGAGGCGACCTCGTCCGGGCCGGTGCGCATGGCAGGGCCGCGGCCAGGGTTGCCCGCCGCGGGCGACGGGCTCACGCATGAGCGCGGCGGGGAGGGCGGGGAGCGATCCGGCGGGGAGGGCGGGGAGCACCGTGTTCACGTGGCTGGCCCGCCTGGTCACCGCCCATCCGTGGCCGGTCGTCGGCGCCTGGCTGCTCGGTGTCGTGGTCGCCGTGGTCCTCTCTCCGGCGCTCGGCGGCTTCACCTCCAACAACAACTCCTCGTTCCTCCCCGCCTCCTATCAGTCGGTCCGGGCCCAGGCGGTGGCGGCACGGTCCTTCCCCGCCGAGGCGGGGGCGTCGGGGAGCATCGTGGTCTCGCGGGCCGACCACCGCCGGCTGGATGCCGCCGATCGTGCGGAGGTCGGCCGCCTGGCCGTCGAGCTCGCCTCGTCGCGCCTCGCCGCCGTCTCGTCGGTCACGACCTCGTCCGCGTACCTCGCTCCGGACAAGAAGGTGCAGATCGTCCAAGTCGCCTTCGCCGGGCAGGTGGGCGCACCCGCCGCGAACGCGGCGGTGGCCGAGCTCCGACGGCGGACGGACCGCATGCTCACCGGGACCGGACTGGTCGCCGGCCTGACCGGCAACGCGGCGATCAGCGTGGACTCCACGGCCGAGTTCTCGCGAGCCGAGACCGTCATCGACGTCGCCACCGTGCTGCTCATCCTGGTACTGCTCGGCTTCGTCTTCCGGAGCGTCGTCCTCGCCGTCACCCCCATCGTGCTCATCGGGATCGTGCACCAGGCGGCGCAGGCGCTGACCGCCGACTTCGCCGACTGGTTCCACTACCAGGTGGGCCCCGTGATGGCCCCGTTGCTGATCGTGGTCATGTTCGGTGTCGGCACCGACTACTTCGTCTTCCTCGTCTTCCGGTACCGCGAGCAGGTGGCACGCGGGGACAGCGCGCTCGACGCGTTGCGCTTCGCCGTCGCCCGGGCCGGCGCGGTCGTCACGTCGGCGGCCGGGACGGTCATAGCCGCCTTCGCCGCCCTGTCGGTGTCCAGCCTGAGCGAGCTGCGGACGCTCGCTCCCGGACTGATCATCGGGGTGGCCTTCATGCTCGTCACCTCTCTGACCGTGGTGCCCGCGGTGCTGACGCTGCTCGGGCGCAGCGCCTTCTGGCCGTCGACACCACGGTTGCCGGTGGAGGGTCGCCGCACCCGGACCCAGCTGATCGCCCGGGACGCGTCGCGGCACCCCGGGCTGGTGCTCGCGCTCTCCGTGCTCGTGCTCGGCGGGCTGTCTCTCGGTCTCCTCCGGTACACCACCACCTACAACCAGCTGGCCGAGCTGCCGTCCAGCACGCCGTCCCAACAGGCTAACGACACGATCGCCGCACACTTCCCGGCTGGCGTGCTGGGGCCGACGCAGCTGTTCGTGGTGGGCAGGCGCCCCCTCGACCCGGTGTCGGTGGACGCCTTCGCCCAGCGCCTCGCCAGCGTCGACGGCGTCGGGCTCGTCGTCCCGGCCCAGTACTCGTCCGACCGGCACGACGCGTTGATCGAGGTGATCCTGCGGGAGGACCCCTACTCGCCCGCCGCCATCGCCACCGTGACCGGTCCCCTGGACGCCGCCGCCCGGCGCTCCGTCGCCGGGGCCACGACCCTCGTCGGTGGCACCACCTCGCAGGTGGTCGACATCCGCGCCGCCCTCGACCACGACCTCCGCCTCGTGATCCCCCTGGCGATCGTCATCGTGGCCGTCATCCTGGGGCTGCTGCTCCGGGCCCTGGTGGCGCCGCTCTACGTCCTGGGCGGGGTCGTCGTCACCTACGTGGCCACGCTCGGGTCGATCTCCTTCGTCTTCCTGGACGGGGCCGGGTACCGCGGGCTGGACTTCGTGCTGCCGATCGTCGTCTACATCTTCGTGATGGCCGTCGGGACGGACTACAACATCCTGATGGCGGCGCGCCTGCGCGAGGAGTTCGCCACCGGGCATGCACCTCGCCAGGCGGCGCGCGACACCATCCTGTACGGGTCCCCAGCGGTCTTCGCGGCGGCGCTCATCCTGGCGGGGACGTTCGCCTCGCTGGTCCTCACCGGCATCCAACTGCTCGAGGAGATCGGGCTGGCCGTGGCCATCGGGGTGCTGTTGGCCGCCAACCTGCTGGCCACCAGGATCATCCCGACCATCGCCGCCCTGCGCGGCTGGCGCTTCTGGTGGCCCGGTCGCGTCCAGCGGCTGACCGCCACCGGGGAGGGCCCCCGACGGGATGACGGTCCGGCCGGTGGGTAGCCGCGGCGTCGCCCACGCCAGCGGGCCACCGAGCTCCACCGTGGGTCAGTTGCGGCAGCTGTCGACCCAGGGTTGCTGGCCGTCGAGCGCGAACAGCGTGACGGCGAGCGTGTCTTGGGCGGCCTTCGACGCCGTGTTCGGGGGCACCCCCACGAGGCTCGGCAGACCGGCAGCCAGGGCAGCGGCGTTCCAGGTCGGCTGGCTGAACTGGAAGGCCCCCATGTAGAGCCCGTTCGGCGACACCGCGCCGTAGTTGCCCCCGGACTCGACGCGTACGACGCACTGCAAGTAGGGGTTCAGCGCAGGGTCGGGGAGGTTGGCGCCAGGCGGGCCCGACGGTCCGGAGGCGACCGGCGCGGACGCCGGGGGACCGGCCGGGGCTCCGGCGCGGGTCCCGATCGCGGCGCGCCGCGCCGCCTGAGCGGCCTGCGCGGCCTGCAGGGCGATCTGGGCGGCGGCCCGCTGCGCCGCCGCCTGCTGGGCCACGGCGGCGGCGAGCTGCCCGGTGACCTGCGCCTGGGAGGCGGCGAGCGCCGACGCGTCGGCCTTCGCCTGGCGGAGAGCGTTGGTCCGGGCGTCGAGCGCCGCCTGGTCGCTCGCCTGGACGCTCTGGAGGACGGCCTGCTGGGCGATCAGCTCGGACTCGGCGGCGTGGAGCCGGTCGAGGGACACGGCGATGTTGCCCACGGCGATCGACTGGTACTCGGTGAAGTCCTGTTGGGCCTGGCCGCCGCCGGACAGCATGAGCGCAAGGGCCTCGGCCGACGCCGTCCCCGCACCCATGTAGTCGTCGAGGGCCTGGGCCCGTGCCGCCGCGGTGGCGGACGCCACCTGTTGACGGTCGGCAGCGAGCTGGGCGTCGAGGCGGGCGATGGACGCCGCGTCCTGTGCCAGGCGTGCGGACGCCACCGACGCCTGCTGCCGTGCCACCCCGACCTGGAGCTGCTCGAGCACGAGCTGCTGCGAGAGCACGGTGGCCCGCTGGCGCAGGGAGGTGACCGGGTCGGCGCCGGCGCGCGGCGCGGGTGCGGCCACCACCGCGGTCGCGGCGAGGAGGCCCGAAACGAGCAGGGCCGGCACGACCCGGGTGGGTCGGCGGCCGCTCGTGGCAGTCGTCGGTCGGTACCGAGCGAGCGACACGATGCGACGACGCTAGCGGGGTCCGGGGCCCGGCCACAACCGGAGCGGGCTCGCGTGCCCCCGGAGGGTGGCCGGTGGGTGGCAGTCGGTGGCCCCCCGGTGGGTGGCAGCGGCCTGCCGCCCCTTCCTCAGGAGAGGGCGACGGCGGCGTGGAGGGCCACGCCGGTGGCGAGGGCGGCCTCGTCGAGCACCATGCGGTTGGAGTGGTTCGGAGCCGGATTGGCCACCCCGGGCGGCGCCATGCCGAGGAGGACCATCGAGCCGGGGACGCGTTGGAGGACGAACGACCAGTCCTCGGCGCCCATCACGGCAGTGGGCATGCGGGCCACGCGGTCCTGGCCGACGAGTGCCTCGGCCACGCCGAGCACCTGGTCCACGGCGGCGGCGTCGTTGACGGTGACGGGGTAGCCGGGCGGGATCGGCGTGACGGCCGCGTCGCAGAGGTGGGCGGCGGCCACGTGGCCGGCCACCCGCTCGAGGCCCTCGAGGGTGCGGGCCCGGCTTCCCTCAGAGAGGGCCCGCACCGTGCCGAGCAGCTCGGCAGTCTCGGGGATGACGTTGTCGGTCGTCCCGGCGTGGATGCTGGCGACGGTCAGCACCGCCGGATCGGAGACGGTGATCCGACGGGTCACCATCGTCTGGAGGGCCGTGACGATCTCGCACGCCACGGGAACGGGGTCGACGGCGTCGTGGGGCATCGAGGCATGCCCGCCCTTGCCCGTCACCACCAACCGGAAGGCGTCGGCCGAGGCCATGAACGCGCCGGGCTTGGAGGCGACCCATCCCGAGGGAGCGAGCGGCGTGACGTGGATGGCGAAGGCCCGCTGCACCGGACCGACCTGCTCGAGCAGTCCCTCGTCGAGCATGACCGAAGCGCCGGCGTGCCCCTCCTCCCCCGGCTGGAACATCAGCACCACGCGCCCGGCCAGCGTGGCCTGCCGTCGGGCCAGCAGCTTCGCTGCCCCGACCAGCATGGCGACGTGGGCGTCGTGGCCGCAGGCGTGCATCGCACCGGGCACCTCCGAGGCGTAGGGAAGGCCGGTCTCCTCGGTCATCGGCAGCGCGTCCATGTCGGCGCGCAACAGCGTGGTCGGACCGGGCTCGCCCCCTTCGAGCACGGCGACCACCGAGGTGGTGGCGGAGCCCGTCGACACGGACACGGGCAGTCCCTCCAAGGCGTCGAGCACGGCCTGCTGCGTACGCGGGAGGTCGAGCCCCAGCTCGGGGTGGCGATGGAGGTCGCGCCGGAGCGCCGTCGTCTCCTCGAGCAGCGATCCGGCTTCTTCGCGCAGGTCGCCTGGCCGTCCGGTCATCGTCCCCCCTGTTCACCACCAGTCGCCAACGCCACCGCCAGGCGCCGCCAGCTCTGCCAGGCGCCAGCGTAGGGCCTGGGGAGGACGCCCCTGGTCGGTGCGGTGGCGCGGGCACGGACGGGAGCGGGCCGGGCGTCGCCCTCGACGCCGATACAACAACGAGACAGTTGTATACAGGTGAACGAGTACACTTGCCTCGATGGACGGCAGCACGCTCCCGCACCCCTTGCCCGACCAGCTGGTCGGGGTGATCGCCCAGCGGTTCCGCGTCCTCGCCGAGCCCACCCGCCTGCGGCTGCTCGACGCCCTGCGCGACGGCCCGGCGACCGTCCACGAGCTCCAAGAGCTGACCGGAGCGTCGCAGCAGAACGTCTCGAAGCACCTGGCGATCCTGTTCGACGCCGGCATGGTGCACCGGGCCAAGCACGGCACGAGCGTCTCCTACGAGATCGCCGACCCCGGGCTGTTCACGCTGTGCGAGCTCGTGTGCGGCACCCTCCAGCGTCAGCTCGCCGAGCTCGACGGTCTCTTGAAGAGAGGATCCCCCCGATGACTCCTGCCCCCCCGCCGACCACGCGTCGCTGGCCACTCGAGCGCGTGCTGTTCGCCCTCGCCGGGTCGGTGACCCTGGTGTCCGCGCTGCTCGCCGCCGTGGTGAGCCCGTGGTTCCTCGTGCTCACCGCCTTCGTCGGGGTCAACCAGTGGCTCTTCGCGGCCACGCGCGCGTGCCCGACCTCGCTCCTTTTGACGAGGGCGTGCGGGCTCCGCTCGTCGCTCTACCCGGTCCCCGAGGTGCGGGGCGGACAGGTCCCGCTGTCCTGATCGGGCCGGACCTCGTCTGCCGGGCGTCCATGGCGCCTCGGTGGCGTGGCGCCCGTGCACGTGGTCCTCGGCGTCCGGCTGGGAGCAGGCGACGGAGCGTGCGTAGCGTCGGGACGGCGAGCGCGTCGACGACCAGGACGAGCGCGAGCGCGACGGCACGGCCGGCCAAGGGGCGGTGGCCGTGCAGGGCAAGGCGAAGGTGGGCCCAACGAGGCGTTACGGGGCAGGCCGTGTCGCGCCATCGGAGATGCGTCCCGGTCTTAAGTGCGAACGGTTCGCAAGTGCCATAGGCTGCACCCGTGACCCTGCTGGCCCCGGACGAGCAGTGCCGCGACCAACGGTCCGTCCTGCCCGACGGCGTGCCACCCCGATGCGGGCGTCCGGCGCTCTCGCCGCGCGAGTGGCGCGGGCTCGGGGGGATGGCCGCCGTCATCGTGGCCTTCCACGTCGTCGGCTGGGGGATCTTCCTCGCCGTCGTCCTGCCACTGCACGCCCGCCTGCTCGGCGTCGGCGTGGCCGTCACCGCCTACACGCTGGGGATGCGGCACGCCTTCGACGCGGACCACATCTCGGCCATCGACAACACGACGCGCAAGCTGATGGCCGACGGCCAGCGGCCGCTCAGCGTCGGCTTCTTCTTCTCGCTTGGCCACTCGACGGTCGTCTTCCTGCTCGGGGTCGGGCTCACCTTCGCCTCGCGGGCGCTCTACGGGGCGGTCCGCAATCCCCACTCGGCGCTCGAGAGCACGGGCGGCGTGGTGGGGACCCTCGTGTCGGGATCGTTCCTGTACCTGATCGCCGGGCTGAACCTGGTGGTCCTCGTCGGCATTGCCAAGGTGTTCCGCCGGATGCGCGCCGGCCGCTACGACGAGGCCGAGCTCGAGGCGCAGCTCGCCGCTCGCGGCCTCATGGCGCGCTTCTTCGGAGGCCTCGTGCGCTCCGTCGACCGCCCGTGGAAGATGTACCCGATCGGGGTCCTCTTCGGCCTCGGCTTCGACACGGCGACCGAGGTGGCGCTGTTGGCCGCGGCCGCCGGTGCCGCCGTGGGAGGACTGCCCTGGTACGCCGTGGTGGTCCTGCCAGTCCTCTTCGCCGCAGGCATGTCGCTCTTCGACACCCTCGACGGCTCGTTCATGAACTTCGCCTACGGCTGGGCGTTCGCCAGCTCGGTCCGGAAGGTGTACTACAACCTCACGATCACCGGGCTGTCCGTGGCGGTGGCGCTGTTCATCGGCACGATCGAGGTCGGCGGGCTCCTCGCCACCGAGCTGCACCTCCACGGGCCGCTCTGGTCGTTCGTCGCCGGCTTCGACATCAATCGGGCCGGCTTCGTCATCGTCGGCCTCTTCGTGGTCACGTGGGTGGTGGCCGTGGTCTACTGGCGGCTCGCCCGGGTCGAGGAGCGGTGGTCGCAGGCGGTGCCGGGAACGTCGTCGCCGGGTGCGCCCTGAGCCCGGCGGGCCGGGCCCGGGGCTGCCGAGCGTGGAACGATCGGGGGACCGCACGACCCGAGGAGCGCTCCCGTGGACTTCGCCATCGCCTTTGCCAACACCGGTCCGTTCGCCGAGCCCGAGGCGGCAGTGGCCTTCGCCCGCGCCGCCGAGGCGGCCGGCTTCGAGTCGCTGTGGACGGTCGAGCACGTCGTCGTGCCGGCCGGCTACCGCTCGACGTACCCCTACAGTCGGTCCGGACGCATGCCTGGCGACGAGGACGCCCCGATCCCCGACCCGCTCGTCTGGCTCGCGTACGTCGCCGCTGCCACGTCGACCATCCGTCTCGGCACGGGGGTGCTGATCCTGCCGCAGCGCCAGCCCGTCGTCGTCGCGAAGGAGCTCGCCACGCTCGACGTCCTGTCGGGCGGCCGGGTCCTCCTCGGCGTCGGGGTCGGATGGCTCGAGGAGGAATTCGCCGCCGTGGGGGTGCCCTTCGCCGAGCGGGGAGCGCGCACTGACGACCACATCGGTGCACTGCGCGCACTGTGGAGCCAGGACCAGGCCACCTACGAGGGGACCTTCACCTCGTTCAGCGCGTGCATCTCGCGGCCCCAGCCGATGGTCGGCACCATCCCGGTGCACATCGGCGGGCACTCCGAGGTGGCGGCGCGGCGAGCCGGGCGCCTCGGGGACGGCTTCGTCCCGGCGCAGGGCAGCCGCGAGCGGCTCGCCGACCTCTTCGCCCTTGCCCGTGTGACCGCCGAGGAGGCCGGGCGAGACCCGGAGGCTCTCGAGCTGACTGCCGCCGGAAACGGGTGCTTCGGCCCCGGGGCGCTCGATGAGGTGGCGGCCCTGGCCGAGCTCGGCGTCAGCCGGGTCGTCGTGCCTTCGTTCCTCTTCTTCGCCGACACCGAGGCGTCGCTTGCCCGTTACGGCGAGGAGGTCATCGCCGCGTCGTGACGCCTGGCGGACGCCGGCACCGGGCAGGGGACCGGCGGGGCGTGCAGACCGTGCTCCCGTCGACTACGAACGGGGACCACGGTCACGGCCCGGCGCGGGCCAGCGAGGAGGGGACCTGATGCACGCAGACGTGAAGGGCACGACGGCGCCAGTGCTCGAGCTCCAGCTCGACGCCGGGGAAGAGGTGGTCTCGACGCAGGGGGAGCTGTCGTGGATGACCCCGAACGTCGAGCTCTCGCAGACGACGGGGACGGGCGGCTCCCACGGGCTCCGGGCCACGTTGAAGCGCGTGGCTGGCGGGGGCGGCCTGCTGCTCACTCGCTACCGGGCGTCCCAGGGCGAGGGGATGGTGGCCTTCGCCGCCAAGCTGCCGGGTCGGATCTTCCCCGTCGAGATCGCCGCGGGCTCCGGTTACCTCGTCCACCGCCATGGCTGGCTGTGCGCCACTTCCGGAGTTGTCCCGTCGGTCGGCTTCCAGCAGTCGTTCTCGGGTGGCCTGTGGGGTGGCGACGGGTTCGTGCTCGAGCGCCTCGAAGGGGAGGGGACAGCGTGGGTCGAACTGGCCGGCGAGACCGTCACCTACGAGCTCGCTGCCGGCCAGACCCTCCTCGTGCACCCCGGCCACGTCGGCGTCTTCGCGGACTCGGTGTCCTTTGAGGTCACCCGGGTCCCCGGCATCGCCAACAAGCTGTTCGGCGGAGACGGCTACCACCTCGTCGCCCTCACCGGCCCGGGGACCATCTGGCTCCAGAGCATGCCGCTGCCCATCCTCGCCGGTGCGCTCGCCCCCTACCTCGGCGGCGGCCAGCAGGCGGGCTCGGGCGTCGTCGCCGGCGGGCTCGCCGGTGGGCTCGCCGGCGGTGCGCTCGGCAACCTCTTCGGAGGAAATGTCTGACCGGCCGGCAGACGGCCCAGACGGTCGGGACCGCTCCCGTGAGGGGCGGCGAAAGCCGTTCCGGGTGGCGCTCGTCGGCTATGGCCTCGCCGGTCGCGTCTTCCACGGGCCGCTCGTGTCGGGCGCGCCGGGGCTCGTCGTGCGCACCGTCGTCACCGGTGACCCGGATCGTGCCGCCGCGGCGCGGGCCGACCTTCCCGGCACCGTCGTGGTCGGCCGGCTCGACGACCTGTGGGCACGGTCCGACGAGCACGACCTGGTCGTCGTGGCGAGCCCGTCGGGCACCCACGTCGAAGTCGCCCTCGCCGCGCTGGACCACCGGCTCGCCGTGGTGGTGGACAAGCCGCTCGCCACCACGGCTGCCGACGGTCGGCGCATCGTGGACGCTGCCCGGGCGGCTGGCCGGCTGCTCACCGTCTTCCACAACCGGCGGTGGGACAGCGATCAGCTGACACTTCGCCGCCTCGTCGAGGCGGGTGAGCTCGGCACTGTGTTCCGTCACGAGTCGCGCTTCGAGCGGTGGAGCCCCGAGCGGGCGGCCGGGCGCTGGCGCGACGAGCTCCCGCCCGAGCGAGGCGGGGGCGCGTTGGCGGACCTCGGTCCGCACCTGGTCGACCAGGCGCTCGAGCTCTTCGGACCCGTCGAGCGCGTCTACGCCGAGGTGCACGCGCGCCGGGGCGGGGTGGCCGACGACGAGGCCTTCCTCGCGCTCGCCCACGCGTCGGGAGTCCGCTCGCACCTGTCCCTCGGCCTCGTCTTCGGGGCACCGGGGCCGCGCCGGCGCGTCGTGGGCGAGCTCGGGTCGTTCGTCGTCGACCGGCTCGACGGGCAGGAGGACGCACTACGGGCGGGGGCGCGTCCCGGGGCGCCCGGCTTCGGCGTCGAACCGCCCGAGCGCTACGGCCGCCTCGTCACGGGGGACGACGTGCGTGCCGTGCCGAGCGAGCCGGGCCGGTGGCCGGCGTTCTACGCAGGCGTGGTCGACGCGCTCCGGGGCCTCGCTCCCGCGCCCGTCGACCCGGCCGACGCGGTGGCGGGGCTGGCGGTGCTGGACGCCGCCCGGATGAGCGCGGCACGTGGCCGCGTCGAGGTACTGGTCGACTGACCGTGCCGGCACCGGCGCCATGGCTGGCGCCGGTGCGCTGCGCCGTTCAGGTGCGCGTCGCCGGGCGGTCACCGCCGAGGTCCGCGGGTGCAGTCTTCGCGTCCCGGGCCCGGAGCGAGTGGGAGAGCAGGTGGGTGTCGCGCAGGCGCGGCTGGGGTCCGGCTCCTCCTTGGGCTTCGTGGATGGCCGTGAGGGTGCGGACCAGGATGCGTCGGGCGAGCCAGAAGAAGAAGAAGGAGAGCGGGAGCTCGGCGCCGAGCGCGGTGGCGATGCTCTCCCACTGGTCGGCGTTCCCGAGCGACGTGACGACGTCGAACCAGGCGTCGCTGAAGAGGAGGGTGCCGACGATGAGCGAGCTGACCAGCGTCACGCGGCGCCTCGACCATGCGGAGCGGGCGACGTGGGCGAGCGCCAGCACCTCGAAGATATCGAAGCCGATCCACACGAGGCGCCAGTGGTGGGCGTCGTAACGGCGGGGGAGGCTGACGGCGAGGAAGACGATCCAGGGAATGAGGATGACGACCGCCGCGCCGGCCAAGGCCGCAACCTGGCGGTTGAGCTCGCGGTGGCGGCTCGGCGGCACGCCGTCGTGTCGCCGGTCGACCCGTTCCGGACCCGCGTCCATGCCCCTACTCAACCAGGACGGACGAGCCAGCCGGACGCGCCCGGCGCCGATGAGGTGCCTGACCGGCCGGTGGGGCAGGATGGGGGGGCGCGCCGACGCCGGGCGCATGGTGCGCCGAAGCGAAGGGGGCTGGCCATGCTCGAACCGTTCGACACCCACGAGGTCGTCAACCAGAGCCCGCCGCTCGAGGGGCACGACGTGTACTCGACCGACCGGGTGCTCGTCGAAGCGGTCGAGCGGGAGGGGGCCCAGTGGGCGGCGGCCGAGCTGTCCGCACTGGGCGTGCTGACCGGGGCGCCGCGCACCCAAGAGCTGGCCCGGCTGGCCAACGAGCACCGACCCGAGCTCCATACCCACGATCGGACCGGGCGCCGCGTCGACCAGGTCGAGTACCACCCCGCCTACCACGAGCTGATGGCCACGGCGATCGCTCATGGACTGCACGCTGCTCCGTGGGCCGACCCGCGCGACGGGGCCCACGTGGCCCGGGCGGCAAAGGTGTTCGTCTGGTACCAGGGCGACGCCGGGCACGTCTGCCCGGTGTCGATGACCTACTCGGTGGTGCCCGCTCTGCGCCACCAGCCCGACGTGGCCGCCGAGTGGGAGCCGCGTCTCAGCTCGACCAGCTACGACCCCACGGACGGGCCGGCGTCGACGAAGACCGGCGCCATGTGCGGGATGGCCCTCACCGAGAAGCAGGGCGGCTCGGACGTCCGCGCCAACACGACCACGGCCGAGCCGCTCGACGCCGACGGCTCGACGGCGGTCCTGACGGGGCACAAGTGGTTCTGCTCGGCGCCCATGTCGGACGGGTTCCTGATGCTCGCCCAGGCGCCCGGCGGGCTCACCTGCTACTGGGTGCCGCGCTGGCGTCCCGACGGGACGAAGAACCCCATCCACATCCAGCGGCTGAAGGACAAGCTCGGCGACCGCTCCAACGCCTCGAGCGAGATCGAGCTGGCTGCCGTGTGGGCGCAGCGGGTCGGCGAGGAGGGTCGGGGAGTGCGCACCATCATCGAGATGGTCAACCACACGCGCCTCGACTGCGCCATCGGCTCGGCGTCGGTGATGCGCCAGGGCGTGGCCCAGGCGTCGTGGCACGCCGCCCACCGCAATGCCTTCGGGGCGCTGCTCGCCGACCAGCCGCTGATGCAGAACGTGCTCGCCGACCTCGCCCTCGAGTCCGAGGCCGCCACCGCCGCCGTGCTCCGGCTCGCCCGGTCGTACGACCGGGACGACGTGGAGCACGAGGCGCTGTTGCAGCGAGTGCTGACCCCGGTCGTCAAGTACTGGACGTGCAAGCGGGCGCCCCAGCACGCGGCCGAGGCGCTCGAGTGCCTGGGGGGCAACGGGTTCGTCGAGGAGTCGCCGATGCCCCGCCTGTTCCGGCAGAGCCCGGTCAACGGGGTGTGGGAGGGGTCGGGCAACGTCATCTGTCTCGACGTCCTGCGCGCCCTCGCGAAGTCGCCCCGGTCGCTGGACGCCTTCTGGGAGGAGGTCAACCGGGCCGGCGGCAGCGACACCCGGCTCGACGGCGCCGTACGCAGCCTGCAGAACGAGCTTGCCCACCCCGAGAGCCTCGAGGGACAGGCCCGTCGGCTCGTCGAGGAGATGGCGCTCGTCTTCCAGGCGTCGCTGCTCGTGCGCCACGCACCCGAGGCGGTCGCCGACTCGTTCTGTGCGTCCCGGCTCGCGCCCGACCGCGGCCGGGCCTTCGGCACGCTCCCTCGGGGGACCGACGTCCGGGCGATCGTCGAGCGGGCGGCACCCTGGGCGGCGGTGCCCGCCTGAGCGCCTCGGATTGAGCGCCTCGGATTGAGCGCCTCGGGTTGAGCGCCTCGGGTTGAGCCGCTGAGAGGCCCGGGAACCCAGGCCGGCGCGCGCTGCTCCTCGCCGGCACCGGGTGGCTTGGCCCAAGATCGGGGGTGCAGCCGACTCGGACCTCCGGTACGGTGACGAGCGAACGGCGGACAGGACACAGAGGTACGGATATGATCTCGGGCATGCTGGCGGAGCATGAAAGTGATCGAAATAACATGACACGTGGTGACGCTCGGTCGTCACCCGGCGGCCGACGAGGCGCGCGGGCCCCGACGGGCGTCGCCCCGAAGACCGGTCTGGTGGTCGTTGTTGCCGGGTGCACGTTGGCGCTGGCGGCGTGCAGCTCGGCTGTCCCCACGGCAGCGGCCCCACATCACGGGTTGGCGGTGAACGGGCGGTCAGGCCACCCGGTCGCGTCGACGACGACCACGACGCTCGGCCCGACCCAGCGGGCGGTGGTGTCGGCGTGGGAAGACGCCGAGCGGACTCTCTACGGCTACATGCAGGAGCCGCCGGCACCTGCTCGTGCTGCGCTGGTCGCGGGTGACACGAGCGCCACGCTCTGGCCCGACCTCGGCGAGTACTTTGCCAACCCGGCCCTCAAGTCGGAGAGCCTGTTCTTGATCGGGATGACGATGCAGGAGCTTCATGGCCCGGCCTCCTACGACCTCGGCCATCCCGTCGTGTCGGCGATGTCGGCGTCCAGCGCGACCGTCACCGGTTGCATCTACGACTCCGGAACGACCACGCCCAGCGGCGCGCCCGGCCCAGCGAACCTCGACGGGGGAGCGGGCGGCGGTCGGGGTCAGTGGGAAATGGAACTCGTGGGAGCATCGTGGAAAATCGTCCGCTTCGAAACGACAGCGGTGCCCAAGTGTTGAGGCGAATCGCGGTCGGATCTGCACTTCTCTTCAGCATCGCTGCCGGCATCTTCTTGATGCCAGCTCAAGCACATGGCAGCGGCAATACGGGCACCTGCACCGATTCCGGAGTCACCGTCACCTGCGGCTCGGGCGTCAGCGGCGAGCCAGGGGGCCCGGCGGGCACGGGCAGGCACCGACGCCCGGTGCTCATCGGGAACGGCCAGGCTCCGCCGCCGAATTGCCCGCACTACGTGACCTACCAGAGCTTCTACGGGACGGGCGGTGGCCCGCCACCGCCCGGTGCGGCCCAACCGGGAAACTGGTACGTGAACACCTGTGCCGTCGGGACCCAGCAGGGCATGGCGACCGGCATCCAGTGGTTCGGCGTGGGCCAGGTGCCCGGTGCCACGGCCACGCCGCCCTCCCCTGGCGTCGCCGCGGCAAAGGCCGAGAGCAGGCTGCGGCTCCCGAGCCCGGCGCTCGCCCTCGACCCGGCCGGCACCGGCTACGTCAACTTCCCCGAGTGGCTCGCGTTGGCGCCCGCGTCGTGGGGACCGGTGACGACCGCGGCCACGGCGTGCAACGCCGGGGGGTGCGTCACCGCCCAGGCCACGGCCCGCCCGGTGACCGTCCGGTGGTCGACCGGTGACGGCGCCGTCGTCGTCTGCTCCGGGCCCGGTACCGCTTACGACCCGGCACTGCCAGCGGCGGTTCAGCATCCGACGTGCATCCACGTCTACACGCAGCCGTCGTTGCCGGGAACCCGGGCTGGCTGGTCCGGGCGCTACACGGTCACGGCCACCGTCACATGGGTCGTCACGTGGGCAGGGCCCGGGGGGACGGGCGGGGCACTGCCTGACCTCGTCACCCGCGCCACCACGTCGCTCCGCGTGGCGCAGATCGAGTCGGTCGACGTCTGAAGCACACGGGGCGGTGCGAGGCCCAATCGTCTGGTGCCCAGACCTGCGCCCGAGCCGCCACGGGTCAACGATGCCGACCGACGGGCCCGGACAGGCCGAAGGCGCCTCGGTCGGGCGGAACCTCAGCCTTCCTCGACGTACGGCGGGAGACCTGCGTGGATCCGGACGGCGATGCCGTCGGGGTCCGGCACGTCGAAGTACCAGCCGAGGTGGCCTTCTTCGATCGGTCCGTGCAAGATTCCCTGCTCGTCGAGCACCTCAGCCCAGCGCGCAAGTGCCGCCTCGTCGGGCACGGCGAGCCCTACCACCGCGAACCCCGACAGCGCCGCTGCCCGCGACGGGTCGTGGTGGAGCCCGACGACGAAGCCACACCGGTGCTTGAGCACGACGCCGACGAGCCCGCGCTCCTCCTCGACGTCGAGCACCGGCACGAAGCCGAGGGCGTTCGCGTACCAGTCACGGCTCCGCCAGGGGTCACCGACGGGGACACGGACATGGCACAGGCCGGTGAGCACCTCGGGCGGACCCGAGCCTCGGTCCGCTTCCCTTGGACTGGGTTGTGGAGCCTGGTCACTCACCACGCCTCCAGTATCCCCGGCCCCCGGCTGTGAGCCCGAACGGCAGGACCCGACGGTCGGGTACAGGACCCGTTGCTGGCACGCCGCGGGCGAACGGCGGCCGCCGGCACCGCGCACCGCTCCCGCGGAGCCGCCCCACCCACTCAGGTCCCGTCGAACGTGTAGGTGAAGGGGGCGCTCGTCGGATGGGCCAGGAACACGTTCTTGCCTCCGACTCCGATACCGAGCAGTACAGCCGAGGAGCCGACCTCGACGGCGAGGGACCCCTGCTTGGTCGCGTAGTGGACGACCTGCCCCCGCTGCTGGACGCCCTGGGACGACGGCTTGGCGCTCGCCGGCGTCGACACCTGCACCCAGCACGGTGCGGAGGTGGCCAGGGTGACCGTGAAGCTCGAGGCCCGCACGTGGTAGGTGGCGCCGTTCGTGCCCGAGCTCACCAGGGTGACGACGCTGTTCCGGCCGGACGCCTTCGTCGGCGCGGACCCCGGTCCTCCGCCGGAGGAGCCGGTGCCCGCCCCCGGAGTCGCCAGCTTGAGGACGTGCCAGTTCACCAGGAGCTGGGGCCGCCACCGATCGAGCGCGAGCCCGGCCGCCCCGGCCAGGACGGCAAGCAGCACCAGCCACGTGACGAGGCGCAGGGTGACGGGGGCTCGCCGCCGCCGCCGGGCTCGCCGGCGCGCCCGCTTCGTCGCGCGGATCTCCTCCTTGGGGACCACGGTGAGCATGCCGGTGGGCGGTCCGGTGAGGTCGTGGTAGTTGCCGGTGGCGAACCCGGCGCTCGTGGCCGCTCCCGGACCCACTGCCGGAACACGGCCCGTCTCGGTGAAGGCCAGGAGGTGCTCGGGGCTCGACGTGAGGGTGGTGACCAGGGGGGCCATGCTCGGGTGGTCGAGCTCGCGCCCGGCCAGCCGGTGGGTCCCCTGCGGCTGTGACGACCACGCCTCGAGCAGCTGCAGGACGAGCCGGTCGCCGTCGAGGCCCAGGAGCGCGGCGTAGCGGCGGAGCGTGGAGAGGGCCACGGCCTGGTTGGGCAGGTTCGCCAGGTTGCCGGCCTCGAGGGCGTCGAGCACGGTGATGGGCTGGCCGAGCTGGTCGTGGACGGCGAGCAGGTCGAGGCCCTTGCGCTCGCGCGTCGTCCGCAGGAGCAGGCCGATCGAGACCGGCGAGATGGCGACCAGGCCACGGTCGCCGTCGTGGTCGCCTCGTCGGCGCGTGGCGCCGCCATGGTGCCAGTTCACGCAGTCTCTCCTGACCTTGCCTGTTCCGAAGCGTACCTGGAGGGCTGTCTCGCCGATCGCCACCACACCCTCGACTCCCTGGTGAGCTGCGTGTAGGGACGGCCCGGCCACGAAATATTGCGTACGCAACTAGTGTTGGGCACGGCGACGAGGGCCGTGGCCGCCGGTGCGATCCCGGGTGGTGCGCGGCGGCGTCGAGCCGGGGAGCGTGACCGTGCGTCCGGCGGGAAGGAGGAGCCATGCCTGCAGTGACCGTCGAGGACACCTTGGCCTTGCCACGGGTCGACGCACCGGATCCTGCGGTGCGGACGGTCCGCCCTGTGACCTCGGTCACCACCGCGCCGGCCGGCCTCGAGGGCGAGGGCTTCCCGGTGCGCCGGGCCTTCGCCGGCGTCGACCACGCCACGCTCGATCCCTTCGTCCACATGGACCAGATGGGCGAGGTCGAGTACGCGCCCGGCGAGCCCAAGGGGACGCCGTGGCACCCCCACCGCGGCTTCGAGACCGTCACTTACATGATCGACGGCACGTTCCGCCACCAGGACTCCATCGGCGGCGGCGGTCTCATCACCAACGGCGACACCCAGTGGATGACCGCCGGCGCCGGGATCCTTCACATCGAGACCCCACCGGAGCGGCTGGTGGCCAGCGGGGGGCTGTTCCACGGCATCCAGCTCTGGGTGAACCTCCCGAGCCGCCTCAAGTGGAGCCCTCCTCGGTACCAGGACATCCGGGGCGGCCAGGTCCGCCTTCTGGGGTCCAGCGACGGGGCCTCCCTGCTGCGGCTCATCGCCGGCGAGCTCGCCGGCCAGAGCGGCCCCGGGGTCACCCACACCCCGATCGCGATGGTGCACGCCACCATCACCCCGGGCTCGGTCCTCCACCTGCCCTGGCGTTCCGACTTCAACGCCCTCGCCTACGTGCTGGCGGGCAGCGGGGTGGCCGGCTCCGCCCACCCCATCCGCACCGGCCAGCTCGCCGTCTTCGGGTCGGGTGACCGGGTGACGCTGGCGGCGGACCTTCAGCAGGAGAGCCGCACCCCGACCCTGGAGGTGCTGGTCCTGGGCGGCCTGCCCATCGGGGAGCCGGTGGCGTGGTACGGCCCCTTCGTCATGAACACCGAGGCGGAGCTCCGCCAGGCGTTCGCCGACTACCGTGCCGGCCGGTTGGGCACCGTCCCCGCCGCCCACCTCGACCTCGG
>DAHUZJ010000135.1 GCA_027306585.1 Acidimicrobiaceae bacterium
TGCGGGCCGAGTGGCAGGAGCGGTTCGACGCGTGGGGCGGCGACCGGTCGGCGTGGGACGCCGCCTGGGCCGGACGGGGCCTCGCCGGGTGGGAGGCCAAGCTCCCCACCTTCGAGGTCGGCACCAAGCTGGCCACGCGCAAGGCGATCAACGTCTGCCTCAACGCCACCGTCGACGTGCTGCCGGGGCTCGTCACCGGCGGGGCCGACCTCACCGGCAACACGGGCGTCCACCTCGACGGGGCCGAGCGCCAGTCACCCGAGCACCCCGGGGGGCGCCAGGTCTACTTCGGCATCCGGGAGCACGGCATGGGCGCCGTGATGACCGGGATGGCGCACCACGGCGGGGTGCTGCCGGTGGGCGGCACCTTCTTCTGCTTCAGCGACTACATGCGCGGCGCCGTGCGCTTGGCGGCGCTGTCCCGGGCGCACGTCGTGTACTCGTGGACCCACGACTCGATCGGGCTCGGCGAGGACGGACCCACCCACCAGCCGGTCGAGCACCTGGCCTCCCTGCGGGCGATGCCGGGCCTGCTCGTCGTCCGGCCGGCCGACGCCAACGAGACGGCGCAAGCATGGCGGCTGGCCGTGGACGGCGACCTGCCGGTCGGACTCGTCCTGTCCCGCCAGGACCTGCCCGTCCTGGCGGCGACGGCCGAGCGGGCGGTCGAGGGCGTGGGACGCGGCGGGTACGTCCTCGTGGACGAGGCCGGCCGCGGCGGCGAGCCGGCCGACGTGGTGCTGGTCTCGACCGGCGGCGAGGTGCACGTCTGCGTCGACGCCGCCGAGCTGTTGGCCCAGCGGGGGCTGCGGGCCCGGGTCGTCTCCCTGCCCTGCTGGGAATGGTTCGAGGACCAGGACGACGACTACCGGCGGGCCGTCCTGCCTCCGGGGGTACCCCGCCTCGCGGTGGAGGCGGCGTCGCCGTTCGGGTGGGAGCGCTACGCCGACGCCACGGTCGCCATCGACACCTTCGGGGCGTCCGCCCCCGGCGCCGAGGCATTGGCCGAATTCGGCTTCACCCCTGAGCACGTGGCCGAGCGGGCAGCGGAGCTCGCGGACGAGAGGAGCACGCGATGACCAAGCTGCACGAGCTGTACGACCGGCAGGGCCAGAGCCCGTGGCTCGACGACCTCCACCGCGAGTGGCTGACCGGCCACCATCTCCACGAGCTGCTGGACAAGGGCGTCCGGGGCGTCACGTCGAACCCGACCATCTTCGCCAAGGCCATCGAGGCCACGGACGTGTACGACGAGCAGTTCCGCTCCTTGATGGGCTCCATGAGCGTCGAGGGCGCCTACTGGGAGATGGTCGTCGAGGACATCGAGCACGCCCTCGAAGCCTTGCGGCCGGTCCACGAGGAGAGCCGCGGGGCGGACGGTTTCGTGTCGCTGGAGGTGGCACCCGCCCTCGCCCGTGACACCGAGGGCAGCATCGCCGCCGCCCGCTCGCTCCACGAGCGCATCGCCCGGCCCAACCTGCTGGTGAAGATCCCGGGCACGGCCGAGGGCGTGCCGGCCATCCGCCAGCTGCTGTCCGAGGGCCACAGCATCAACGTCACCCTGATCTTCTCGATCGACCGGTACGACGACGTGATGGAGGCCTACCTGTCGGGGCTCGAGGCCTACGCCGCCGCCGGCCACGCCGATCTGCGCGGCGTGCACAGCGTGGCCTCCTTCTTCGTCAGCCGCGTGGACACGGAAGTGGACCGGCGCTTGGAGGAGCTGGCCGGAGGCGCCGCGTCCGGGGACCCCGAGATCCTGGCGCTGCGCGGCAAGGCCGCCGTGGCGCAGGCGCAGATCGCCTACGAGCACTTCTCGCGCACCTTCTCCGGGGAGCGCTGGGAGGCGCTCGCGCGCCGCGGGGCCCGCGTGCAGCGGCCCCTGTGGGCCTCGACGTCCACCAAGAACCCCCGCTACTCCGACCTGCTCTACGTCGACTCGCTCATCGGCCCGGACACCGTGAACACCATGCCGGAGCAGACCCTGGACGCCCTGCTCGACCACGGGACGATCGAGCGCACCGTGGACGCCGACATCGCCACGGCGCACCGGGTCCTCTCCCAGCTGGCCGACGCCGGCGTCGACATGGACGACGTGGGTGCCACGCTCGAGGACCAAGGGGTGAGCTCGTTCGCCAAGTCGTTCGACGAGCTGCTCCAGTCGCTCACCGACAAGGCCACGGCGCTGCGCTGACCGATGGTGACCGACCCCCGCTCTCCCGCGTCGATGCCGGCCGAAGGTGCTGCCGCCCCCGGCGGGCTGGACGTTCCCTCCGGCCCGGGCCTCCGGCCGCCGACCCGCACGCCGCCGCTGGTGCTCGTCATCTTCGGAGCCTCGGGTGACCTGACGTCCCGCAAGATCCTGCCGGCCCTGGCCAACCTGGCCGACCGAGGCCGGCTGGCCGACGAGTTCACGGTGATCGGCGTCGCCCGCACCGAGTGGACCGACGAGGAGTTCCGCCAGGCCGCGTTGAAGGACGTGCCCTACGCCGGGGAACGCTGGCGCAAGCTGGTCGAGCGCTTCCGCTACGTGCCGGGCGAGTACGCCGCCACCGAGACCTTCGACCGGCTGAAGGGGCTCCTGGCCGAGGCCGACCAGGAGCACGGCACCGCCGGCAACCGCGTGTACTACCTGGCGACCATCCCCTCGGTGTTCGACATGGTGGCCGAGGCGCTGGCCAAGGAAGGCTGCAACGTGCCGGGCGAGGGCGGCCAGTTCGCCCGGCTGGTGGTCGAGAAGCCGTACGGCCGCGACCTCGAGAGCGCCCTCGACCTCGACCGGTCGGTGCACCGGGCCTTCGACGAAGACCAGATCTTCCGCATCGACCACTACATGGGCAAGGAGACGGTCCAGAACGTCCTCGCCCTGCGCTTCGCCAACGCCGTGTTCGAGCCCATCTGGAACCGCCGCTACGTCGAGCAGGTGCAGATCACGGTGTCCGAGTCCCTCGGTGTGGAGCACCGTGGCGGCTTCTACGAGTCGGCCGGCGCGCTGCGGGACATCGTCCAGAACCACGTGATGCAGGTCCTCGCCCTCACGCTCATGGAGCCGCCGACGGGCGTGGACGCCCAGCACATCCGGGACGAGAAGGTGAAGCTCCTGAAGGCCGTCGACATCCCGACCCCGGACGAGGCCGTCGACAAGTCCGTGCGCGGGCAGTACACCCACGGGGTGGTCGACCACGTGGCGGTGCCCGGCTACCGGGAGGAGGAGGGGGTCGCCCCCGACTCGGTCACCGAGACGTACGTGGCCCTGCGGCTGCGGGTGGAGAACTGGCGGTGGGCGGGGGTGCCCATCTATGTGCGCACCGGCAAGCGGCTCCCGGCCCGGGTGACCGAGGTGGCGCTGCAGTTCCACCGGGTGCCGTTCCTGGCCTTCGACGGCGAGCTGTCGCGCCAGCTGCGGCCGAACACGCTGGTGCTGCGGATCCAGCCCGACGAGGGCATCAGCCTCAACTTCGGGGCGAAGGTCCCCGGCGAGGAGTTCCGGGTCCAGTCCGTGGCCATGAACTTCCTCTACGACCAGGTCTTCCACGACGCCAGGGAGAGCGACGGCTATCCGCGCCTCCTCCACGACGCCATGTGCGGGGACCCGACCCTGTTCATCCGTACCGACGAGGTCGAGCAGGCGTGGCGCATCGTCGACCCGTACCTGACGGCATGGTCGGAGCCCGGCGGGGGCCTCCACTTCTACCCGGCGGGCACGTGGGGGCCCCACATCGCCGACCTGCTCCTCGAGCGGTCGGGCGACGCCTGGCGGATCCCCGAGCTGTGACCGCCGCGACCACCTCCTCGCCCGCCGGCGCGGCGGCGCCGGGCGGGCTGCCCGGACGGCTCGGCGGCTGCTCGGTGGACGACCTCCTGGCGGCGCAGGCCGCCGACCTCGCCCCGGCGGCGCGCGCCGTGCGGGACGGGTCGACCGGGCGCCGGGTCACCTACTCCCCCAAGGTCTTCATCCCGCTCACGATGCTGTGCCGGGACCGCTGCGGCTACTGCACCTTCGCCAAGGCGCCGGCCCGGTTGCCCGCCCCGTACCTGTCGATCGACGAGGTGCTGGCCGTCGCCCGAGCCGGGCGGGCGGCCGGGTGCCACGAGGCGCTGTTCACCCTCGGGGAGCGTCCCGAGGCGCGCTACCCGGCAGCCGCCAGCTGGCTGTCCGACCACGGCTACGCCTCGACCGTGGACTACCTCGTGGCCGCCTGCGCCGCCGTCCTGGAGGAGACGGGGCTGCTCCCCCATGCCAACGCCGGCGCCCTGTTCGAAGAGGAGCTGGCGGCACTGCGCCCCGTCACCGCCAGCCAGGGGATGATGGTCGAGTCGCTGGGCGAGGACCTCGCCGCCCACCGGCGGTCGCCCGACAAGACCCCGGCCCGGCGCCTGGCGACGCTCGAAGCCGCCGGTCGGCTGGCGATCCCGTTCACGACCGGCGTCCTGGTCGGGTTCGGGGAGACCCGTGCCGACCGCCTGGCGGCCCTCGTCGCCATCGCCGACTCGCATCGCCGCCACGGTCATGTCCAGGAGGTCATCGTCCAGAACTTCCTCCCGAAACCGGGGACGGCGCTGGCCGGCCACCCGCCGTGCCCGCCGGAGGAGCACCGCTGGACCATCGCTGCCGCCCGCGTGGTGCTGCCGCCCGACGTGCACGTCCAGGCGCCCCCCAACCTCTCCGACGAGCTCGGGCCCCTCCTCGACGCGGGCATCGACGACTGGGGCGGGGTGTCGCCGGTGACGGCCGACCACGTCAACCCCGAGCGGGCGTGGCCCGAGCTCGATCGCCTGCGCGCCGCCACCGAGGCGGCAGGGCACACCCTCGCCGCTCGGCTCACCGTCCACCCCGCCATGGCCGTCGAGCCGGAACGGTGGCTGGACCCGGCCCTGCGCTTCCCGGTGCTCGAGGCCGCCGATGCCGAGGGCCTGGCGCGTGAGGACAGCTGGTGCGCGGGTGGCGACACGCCGCCGCCACCGCTCGTCCCGCTCGTCCGGGCGCCTGCCGGGCCGAGCGCCACGGCGGGCGGTGCCGTCGGCGAGGTGCTGACCGGGGTGGCACTGGGCCAGGAGGTGGGCGAGCCGGAGCTGCTCACCCTGTTCGGCGCCCGCGGCCCCGAGGTCCGTGCCGTCGCCGAGGTGGCCGACGACCTGCGGCGCCGGGCGGTGGGCGACGAGGTGACCTACGTCGCCAACCGCAACATCAACTACACGAACGTGTGCACGTTCAAGTGCCGCTTCTGTGCCTTCTCCAAGGGCCCCCTCTCCCTCAACCTGCGCGGCGACCCGTACCTGCTGGACCTCGACGAGATCACCCGTCGGGTGGTCGAGGCGGAGGTGGCCGGGGCGACCGAGGTCTGCCTCCAGGGCGGCATCCATCCGAAGTTCGACGGGGACTACTACGTCGACGTCCTGCGGGCCGTGCGAGCCGGGTCCGAGCGGATCCACATCCATGCCTTCACGGCCCTCGAGGTGACCGAAGGGGCGCGCCGGCTGGGTGAGCCGCTCGCCGACTACCTGGTCCGGCTGCGTGACGCCGGGCTCAAGACGCTGCCGGGGACGGCCGCCGAGATCCTCGACGACGAGGTGCGGGCGGTGCTGTGCCCGGACAAGATCTCGACCGAGCAGTGGCTGGAGGCGCACCGGACGGCGCACTCGGTCGGGCTCCGGTCCAACGTCACCATCATGTTTGGCGCGGTCGAGCACCCGATCAGCTGGGTCCGGCACCTGCTGGTCACGCGCCAGCTGCAACGGGAGACGGGCGGTTTCACCGAGTTCGTCCCGCTGCCCTTCGTCCACATGGCGTCCCCGATCTACCTCCAGCACCGCGCCCGGCGCGGACCGACTTTCCGGGAGGCGCTGCTCATCCACGCCGTGGGGCGCATCGCCTACGCCGGCGCCATCGACAACGTGCAGGTCAGCTGGGTGAAGATGGGGATCGACGGCGCTCGCCAGGTCCTGGCGGCGGGGGCCAACGACCTCGGGGGCACGCTGATGGACGAGAACATCTCGCGGGCGGCCGGTGCCAGCCACGGCCAGCGCATGGGCGCGGAGGACCTCGTCGACGTGGTGGCACCGCTTGGCCGCTCCCTCGCGCAGCGGACCACCCTCTACGGCCGGCTCGCCGCCGCCGGCCGGTGACGGTCGAGCACCCGGCCACGGCCGCCGACGAGCTCGACGGCGGGGAGTCGCCGATGGTGGCCGGCGGGCCCCCGCCCCCGCCCGGGGCGACCCCGGCGGTCGCCCCGCGGCAACTCGAGCCCGTCGAGGTGCTGGCGGCCGCCGAGCCGCCACCATCAGCGGCGCTCGAGGCGGCGTACGCCGCCATCACCGGCGGCGTCGACCTGGCGCCCAACCGGCGGGACATCGTCCGTTCCCTGCTGGCCACGGTCTGGGAGCTGTGCCACGAGCGGACGGACATGGGCGACCTCAAGATCGCCGATGCCGCACTGGCCGAGATGGCCGAGGCGTTCCGCGTCTTCGGCCCCTACCGGCCGATCCGCAAGCTCACGATGTTCGGCTCGGCGCGCACCCTGCCCGACGACCCCGTGTACGTGCTCGCCCGCGATCTGGCGACGCGGGTGGCCGGCGCCGGGTGGATGGTCGTGACCGGGGCCGGCCCCGGCATCATGGCGGCCGGCCTCGAAGGTGCGGGGCGTGACCACGCCTTCGGCGTCAACATCCGGCTGCCGAACGAAGAGGGGGCCAACCCGTTCATCGCCCAGGACCCGAAGCTGGTCGAGATGCGGTACTTCTTCACCCGCAAGCTCATGCTCATGAAGGAGTCGCACGGCTACGCCGTCCTCCCCGGCGGGTTCGGCACCCAGGACGAGTGCTACGAGCTCCTGACGCTCCTCCAGACGGGCAAGGCCGAGCCGGCGCCCGTGGTGCTCGTGGAGACCGAGGGCGGTACCTACTGGCACGGGTGGCGCCGATTCCTGGACGACCAGGCCATCCGGCCGGGTTACGTGTCGCCGGAGGACGTCGCCCTCTTCCGGGTGGCCAACACGGTGGACGAGGCGGCGGCCGAGGTCCTCGGCTTCTACCGCAACTACCACTCCTGCCGGTACGTGGGCGACCTGCTCGTGGTCCGGCTCCAGGTCGAGCCGTCCAGGGCCGAGCTGCGCGACCTGAACCACCGGTTCGGCGACATCGTCGTCTCGGGCACCATCCACCC
>DAHUZJ010000137.1 GCA_027306585.1 Acidimicrobiaceae bacterium
CGCCCGAGCAGGGGCCCGCTCGCCGGCGGGGTCCACGTGGGGGTCGGTGCTGACCATGGCCACAGGTTGCCAGAGGGTTGTATCAGTGCCTCTGGGCCCACGGCGACGCGCCCCGAGGGGGCGGGTGGTCGACGGTGAGCCGGCCTGTAGGCGGGATTCTGTCCAGCCTCCTGAAGAGGCCTGGGTGACCATCCATCTACGCGGCCTACCTGGGGACTGCCTCGGCGAAGCCGGGGCGGACGGGCCGCCCATGTCCCACGCTTGGCCTTGCTCCGGGTGGGGTTTACCGAGCCGACCCGGTCACCCGGGCCGCTGGTGCGCTCTTACCGCACCCTTTCACCCTTGCCTGTGCGGACCGAAGTCCGCCATCGGCGGTCTACTTTCTGTGGCACTGTCCTGCGGGTTGCCCCGACTGGCCGTTAGCCAGCACCCTGCCCTGTGGAGTCCCGACCTTCCTCGACCCGACGCCGCGCCGGCGAACCAGCGCAACCCGAGCCGCGGCCACCCAGCCGGCTCACCGTCGGCTCCAGTTTGCCAGCCCCCCCGCACTGTCTGCACCGGCCCGGTGTTGTCACGACCCATGGCTAGGGTGACCGCCATGGCGCTCGGACCCTTGGACGTGCCGATCGAGGCGCACCCAGATGCGCTTTCCATTGCCGACCTCTACGACGAGGTTCAGGGCGCGCTGGCGAGCGCGTTCCCCCGCAGCCGCCAGCTTTGGGTGCGAGGCGAGATCCAGCACGTCGCCGACCAACATGGGCGCGCCGGCCACTGCTACCTGGACCTGATCGACCCAGAGACGTCTCGCGACCGCATGGCCCCCGCTCTGAAGGTGAAGTGCTGGCGGTCGACGTGGGGGCCGCTCCGCGCCACCCTCGCGCAGGAAGGCGTCGTGCTGGAGCCTGGGATGGTGGTCGTCCTTCGCGGGACGCTCGACTTCTACCGGCCGAAGGCAGAGGTCGGTTTCGTCCTGGCCGAGTTGGATGTCACCTCGCTCCTGGGCCGTCTTGCTGCAGCCCGGGCAGCGCTGCTGCGGACGCTGGCATCGGAAGGGCTGCTCGAGCGGAACCGCCGTTTGCCGGTGCCCGAGGTGCCACTTCGCATCGGACTCGTTGCCAGTCCGGGAACCGAGGGGTATCGCGACTTCCTCGGACAGCTCACGGCGTCTGGCTTCGCGTACTCGGTGACGGTGGCGCCGGTACGTGTCCAAGGAGCGGATGCGCCAGCAGCTGTGGCGGGTGCCGTCGGGCGGCTTGCCCGGGCCGCCGACCGCTTCGACCTGTTCGTGCTGGTGCGGGGCGGTGGCTCGAAGGCAGACCTGGCCGCGTTCGACGCAGAACCCGTAGCCCGCGCTGTCGCGACCTCGCCGGTGCCAGTGTGGACCGGCATCGGCCACACGGGCGACGAGTCGGTGGCGGACCTTGTCGCCAATCGGGCATGCATCACCCCAACCGAATGTGGGCGAGAGATCGCCCAGCGTGTGGCGGCATGGTGGGAATCCTCGGTGGTCGGCCCCGCTGCTCTGATGTCGCAGCGAGCCGCTGACCTGCTGCACCGCGAGGAGCTCCATCACGACGGGACGCGTCGCCGACTGGCCGGCACGGCCCGACACTTGGTCGATCGCCAGCGAGACCACATTGTGAAGCGGGCGGATGTGCTGGTTCGTTGCGCGCCGCGCGTGGTCGAGGACGCCCAGTCCACGGTCGTGGCACGGGCTGCTCGGTTGGGCCCACTTGCCGAAGGCGCGCTGCGGCGCGAGGCGGACGGTCTCGACGGATGGCGGAGGCTTCTCGCTGCCTATGACGTGGAGCGCCAGCTCGAGCGGGGTTACACGCTTACCCTCGATGCCGACGGCCGTATCGTTCGCAGCGCCAGAGACCTTGCGCCGGGCTCCCTCGTCGTCACCAGGTTCGCCGACGGGACCGCCCGTTCTGTGGTCGAGGAGGTCAACGAGGTGTCACCACAGAGGTCGATGACAAAGCGGCCGAGTGAGGCCAGTGAGGCCAGCGAGGCCAGTGAGGCGAGGGGCGAGGCCGACACGGCGACCGAGATGAACGATGCGAAGGAGGGAAGCCGGTGATGGGCGCCAACGGGACAGGAAAGCCATCGGCCCAGCCGGGCAGCGGCCGGCCGGCGGTCGAGGACCTTTCATATACGGAGGCGAGCCGGGAGCTTGACGCCATCGTCGCCTACTTCGAACAGCGTGAGATCGATGTCGACCAGCTCGTGGGACGTCTCGAACGGGCCACCGCCATCGTCGGCGAACTCGACAAGCGACTCCGACGGACGCGCGTTCAAGTCGAACAGCTCGTGCCCCGTTTGGCGGCCGTTCTCACGGACGACGACACGGACGACGACACGGACGAGGACCTGCCCGACGAGGCAACGGCGCACGACCCGCCGTCGAATGCTGCAGCTCCACACGTCACCGGCACCGGCACCGTCACCGGTACCGTCGACGTCACCGGCAGTGACGACTCATCCTCCGCGGCTGACCGCGGGAACAATGGGGACGGCGACGACGCCTCGGAGGTGGTGCCTGAAGCGGTGACCGAGGTGGCCGGTGTCGCCGATGCGGGCGCCCGGACGCGGCCTCGGCGTCGGTCCACCGGGGGCGCCGAAGAGGGCAGCGCGGCGGACGACGCCCCAGGGCTCTTCTGACCTTCGATGGACGACCGGCTCTACTTCCGACAGCTGCTTGCTGGGCGCGATTTCGCCCAGGATGACCAAGTCGCGCGCCAGATGGTCAATTTCGTCTATGTCGTCGGCGATCGTCGAACGGGAGAGGCGCTTCTCGTCGATCCGGCCTACGCCGTGGCCGAGCTCCTCGACCTGCTGGCCGCTGAGGACCTTCGTTGTGCCGGCGTTCTCGCGACCCACTACCACGCCGACCACGTGGGAGGAGACCTGATGGGGTGGCCGATCCAGGGTGTGGCCGCTCTCCTCGAGCGAGTGGCCGTGCCGGTCCACGTACAACGCGACGAGCTTCCGTGGGTGACCCGGTCGACGGGGATCTCCGCCGACCATTTCGTGGCCCACGGCGGTGGGGACACGGTGGAGGTCGGGGATCTCACCGTGACGTTGGTGCACACGCCCGGCCACACGCCAGGCAGCCAATGCTTCCTCGTCGACGGAATGCTCTTGTCGGGCGACACGCTCTTCCTCCAGGGATGTGGTCGGACCGACCTGCCGGGGGGCGACCCTGCAGCCATGTACGAGTCCCTCACGACGCGCCTTGCTCGGGTTCCCGACGACACGCTGGTCTATCCGGGCCATCTGTACTCCGCCGACCCGTCGGCCCCCATGGGGGAGACCCGGCGCAGCAACATGGTCTTCCGGCCCCACACGGCCGATGAGTGGCTCGCCATCTTCGGCCGATGAGTGCCAGCCTTCCGCTCGACGGCACGGTGGTCGTGGTTGGCGCGTCCCTCGCGGGGCTGCGCGCCGTCCAAGGACTTCGAGAGCATGGGTTCACCGGTCGTATCGTGCTCGTTGGGGAGGAGCGGCACCTGCCGTACGACCGGCCGCCGCTGTCGAAGCAGGTCCTCGCGGGTATCTGGCCGCCCGAGCGGACGGTGCTCGCCGACGGCGAGGCGCTCCAGAAGCTCGAGGTCGAGGCGGTGCTGGGGCAGCGAGCAGCGGCGGTCGACGCCGAGTCCGGGAGGGTTACCCTCGAGGACTCGACCACGATCGACGCGGACGGCGTGGTGGTGGCGACGGGCGCACGCCCGCGCCGCCTGCCGGGGACCGACGACGTGACAGGTGTGTTCGTCTTGCGCACGCTCGATGACGCGATCGCCCTCCGTCAGCGTGTGCTCGAGGCAGGTGACGCGGCTCGGGTCGTCGTCGTGGGTGCCGGGTTCATCGGCGCGGAGGTGGCTGCCACCTGCGCCGGGCTCGGGTGCCGGGTCACCGTGGTGGAGGCCATGCCCACGCCGCTTGCCCCGGCCCTTGGCGAGCTCGTGGGTGGCGCCTGCGCGGCCTTGCATCTGCGGCACGGCGTAGGGCTGCGGACCGGGATCGGCGTGACGGCCATCCACCCGGGAGGGGTGAGGGGAGACGTGACCAGGGCAGCATCCGCGGGCGCCGGCTCGGTTGAGCTCGCAGACGGGTCGTCCCTCGTTGCCGACGTCGTGGTGGTCGGTATCGGCGTGGTCCCGGAGGTCTCCTGGCTCGAGGGGTCGGGCTTGGAGCTGGACAACGGCGTCGTGTGCGACGCAGCGCTGTTCGCCGCGGACCGTGTGGTGGCGGCCGGGGACCTGGCTCGATGGACGTGGCGCCACGACGGAGACGAGCAGCAGCTGCGGATCGAGCACTGGGAGGTGGCGTCCCAGATGGGCGTAGCGGCTGCTCGCAGCCTCCTTGCCGGGCGTGCCGATGCCGCCCCGTTCGATCCGGTGCCCTATTTCTGGTCCGATCAGTACGGGCTCCGAATCCAGGTGCTGGGGCATCCCGAGCCCAGCGACGAGGTTGCGATCGTCGACGGCGCCCTCGACGCCGACGACGGCAAGTTCGTCGCTGTCTACGGCCGTCGGGGACGTCTGACCGCGGCGCTGGCCATCAGCCGACCTCGCCAGCTGATGGCGTTCCGGCCGTTGCTGGTTGCCGGTGCGAGCTTCAACGACGCGGTCCGACTGCTCGACGGGTGAGCCCCGCGCCGAGGCCACCACGGCGAGGTGACCGAAGCGCGCGCCGCATCAGAACGATATGCCCGACAGTTCTGGAATGGTGGCTTCCGCCTTGGCCCTGGCCGTCAGCCACCGGGCGCGTCGCGTGGCCCGGTCGGGATCCGACAACTGCGGCTCCACGACCGTTCGAGGGCGGTAGGCGTCCGCCACCTCGCCCTCGTCTTTCCACGTTCCGAGCGCCAAGCCAGCGAGGAAGCCGGCCCCTAGCGTCGTTGCTTCGAGGACCGGTGCCACCTCGACCGGTCGGCCCGTGGCGTCGGCCAGTGCGCGAACGAAGACGTCGTTGGCGCTCATGCCGCCATCCACTCGCAGCGTCGGCACCGGCAGGCCGCTGTCGGCCTCGGCCGCTTCGAGGAGGTCCGCCCCCCGGTGGGCGATCCCCTCCAGGACGGCACGCACGAGCTCTGGGCGTCCGGTGCCACGGGTCACCCCGACGAGGGTCCCGCGGGCACCGAAGTCCCACACGGGCGTGCCCATGCCGAGCAGCGCGGGGACGAACCAGACGTCACCGGTACTGGCGCACGCGCCTGCTACGGATGTCGACTCCTCGGCGGTGGCAAGCACGCCCAGGTCGTCGCGCAGCCACTCCACGCACGTCCCGGCCGACAGCATGATCGCCTCGACGCCCCACCGTGGGACACCCGCCTGTTGCCAGGCCACGATGGGGAAGGTCCCTTCCGGGCCGCGCCCGGCATGGTCGGGTCCCACCGTCCCCGTGCATTGGTCGAGCATGCCGCCGGTCCCGAACGTGGCCTTGGCGAGCCCAGGGCGCGTGCATCCCTGTCCGATCAAGGAGGCCTGCTGGTCCCCGGCGATGCCACAGATCACAGGGGCGCCAGGCAAGGCGGTGGCCGGCCCGATCACGCCGGAGGAGTCGACGATGGACGGAAGCACTTGCACCGGGATCCGGAGCGCGTCGAGCACCCGCTCGTCCCAGCAGTCCCAGCGGCCCCCGTCGCCCTGCCGCACGAGACCGGTGACCCCGGCATTGGTGGCGTCGGTCACGTGAAGGCCACCTCCCGACAGGGTCCAGCACACCCACGAATCGACGGTCCCGGCGCAGAGCTCGCCGGCTTCAGCGCGCGTCCGGTCGGGGTCAACGGCGTCGAGAATGGCTGCGACTTTGGTCGCCGACATGTTGGGGGCAAGGCGAAGCCCGTCAGCCTGGAGGGTGAGGCACGTCCCGACCGTGCGAAGGTCCTGCCAGCCGATCGCCGGTCCGACGGGTCGGCCGGTGCGCCGGTCCCACACGACGGTCGTTGCCCGCTGGTTGGCGATGCCGACGGCGGCCGCCGATCGCACCTCGGAGAGCGCTGCCGACGCGACCTCGAGGACGGCGGAGGCGAGGCGCTCGGCGTCCATTTCGACGAGGCCGGGGGAAGGGCTCGAGGGCAGCACCGCGACATGGTGCACACGCCCAACGGTCGCGTCGGGGCGGACGAGTGCGGCCCGTACTCCCGAAGTTCCCACGTCCACCACGAGCAACTCGCTCACGTCCAAGGCACCTCACCGAAGTGGGTCGGCAAACCGAGCTTGCCGGGATTGAGGATCCCAGCGGGGTCGAGCGCCTGCTTGAGCGCCGTGAGCACCGGATAGGCGGAGCCGAGGGCAAAGGGCAGGAAGCGAGAGCGGTTGAGCCCGATTCCGTGATGGTGGCTGATGGCGGCGCCTCGTGCGGCCACTGCCGAGGTCAGGCTGTCCCACGCCCGCCGGTAGTAGAGCTCCTGCCAAGCGAGATCGTCGTCCTCTGGACCATGTGGCTCGACGTTGGCAGCGATAGGACCGTTGTCGCCAGGCCGTCGACCGGCGAAGGTGAAGTACAAGCACGCGCCGTCGAGATAGGCGTGTGATGCGTGTACGGACACCACCAAGGTGCCGGGGATGGCAGTGACGGCCGCGACGACGTCGGTCGCCAGGGCGGGCAGGGCGGCCCAGCTGCCCGCCACCTCCGCCGTGTCGACCACCACCCCTCCTCGCCACAAGGGGGCGAGCGCGGACACGTCGTTGCGGTTGGCGACCCAGCGTTCGACGAGACCGTCTTCCAGCCCCGTCCCCGCAGCCCCCACCCCCGCAGCCCCCGTCCCCCCCGCTCCCGCACACTCCTCGTCGACGATCGACAGCGTTGCCACCAGGAGCGCCGGGTCTGCCTCGTCCAGCACGATCAGGACGCACACGTCACCTCGTCCGAAGCTCCGTTCGGACTCCGTGCGGTCGTAGAGCCGGAGCACGGCCGGCGTGGCCCCTCGACGGAGGATCCGACGACAGGCATCGAGTCCTTGCTCGAACGTGCCGAATCCGAACGCTCTGCGTCCCTCGGCGGTCGGCACGGGGTGCACGCGCAGTCGGGCGCCGGTGATCACCCCGAGGACGCCCTCGCTGCCCACGAAGAGCTGGCTCAGGTTGGGACCGGTCGCCGCCCGTGGGGCGCGCCCCTCGGTCTCTATGACGCGGCCGTCGGCCAGCACGACCTGGAGGCCCACGACCATGTCCTCGATCTTGCCGTAACGCGTGGAGTATTGCCCCGCACCGCGGCAGGCGAGCCAGCCCCCCACGGTGGACAGCTCCATCGACTGTGGCCAGTGTCCGAGGGTGTACCCGGTACCCGTCGACCGCAGGGCACGCTCGAGGTCCGGGCCGAACAGGCCGGCGGGCACGTCGGCGACGAGCGACGTCTGGTCGATGCGCAGTCCGGCCGTGAGGCCGGTGCAGTCCAGCGCGATGCCACCGAAGACCGGGACGGATCCGCCACAGACCCCGCTGCGACCCGCCATCGGAGTGACGGGGACCCCCGCTTCGCAGCAGGCAGCGAGCACGGCGGAGACCTGTTCGACCGAGCTTGGACGGACCACGGCAGCCGGCCGCGCGGCCACCTGTCCGTGCGCCGCCCAGCCAATGGCCACGGGCCACCAGTCGCGTCCGGCCGCTGCCCGGTCGGCGTCGCCGGCCCGGACATCTGCGCCAACGCTGGCGATGCGCCCCAAGAGGGCGGTGGAGACCTCCACCCGGTGTGCGACGAGACGATCGGTGACCCGGTGCGGGTCGAGGTCGAGGGGGATCGGCGGGACGGGTCCCGTCACGGGCGGCCGCCGAGCGCGGCGGAAACGCCGGCGGTGTCGAGCTCTTCGAGCGTGACCACCGAGAAATGCTCGGCCTGCTGCGACGCCTGCGCCGGTGACCATCCGAGCTCCGGCGCGAGGAGGGTTGCCACCGCTTCGGCCGCAGCGACACTGGCGCGTCCGTCCTCGAGCTGTGCTCGGGTGCGCCGGGCGAGGACGTCCTCCACCGACTGAGCCATCTCCTCTCGAGCGGCGTACACCGCTTCGACCCGCAGGTACGGCAACCCCGGGACGAGCGGCTCGAGGAGGTCGGGGCGGCCGTCAGCCATCTCCAGGACGGCGGAGGCCTCAGCGCCGAAGCGACCGGACAAGTGCCGGGCCGTCACCTCGTCGCACTGCCGGCCCAGTGTGGGACCGCGGCCGCGCCGCGCCGCGCCTCGCAGCAGGAGATGTTTGGTGACGCTGCGACCGGCGCGGGCCGGGGCGCGATCGCCGAGGACGTCCATCACCTGGGCCAGGGTGTCCTCTGCCATCTTCCGGTACGTGGTCAGCTTGCCGCCGGTCACGGTCACCAGCCCCGACGGTGACGTACGGACGGAGTGGCGCCGCGACAGGTCGGCCGTGCGCTCCGGGAGGTGACGGCCGTCCGCGCCGGAGGCCAACAGCGGGCGCAGACCTGCCCACACGCCCGTCACGTCGCTCGGGGAGAGATCGCCCGTCGTCGCCGCGTTGACGGCACCGAGCAGGTAGGCGACGTCGTCGGGCGTGCACAACGGACGGTCGAGCGGTCCGTCGTAGCCCGTGTCGGTGGTGCCGACGTAGGTCCGGTCTCCTTCGGGCCAAGGGACGACGAAGATCGACCTGCGGTCGCCTGGCACCGGGATCACGGCAGCGATGTCGCACGGAAGGCGGGAGGCGGGAACGGTGACGTGCACGCCCTTGGCAGGTCGGAGCGAGTGGGGAGGAGCACCCTCGTCGAGCGCACGCACCTCGTCGGCCCAGACGCCGGAGGCGTTGACCACCACCCGAGCCCGGATGTCGAAGTCAGGTCCCTCGGCGGCTTCGCCGAACGAGCCGGCGGTCCCCGGCCGTACCGCCGGTCGCACTCGCGCTCCGGTGATCCGGCCGTCCGGTCCGGTGGTGAGCGCCACCGCCGAGGTGTAGTTGGCCGCGACCGCCCCGTGATCGAGGACAGCCGTCCGTAGGACGGCGAGCGTGAGCCGGGCGTCGTCGGCCCGTGCGTCCAGATAGAGGAACCCGGCGACGAGACGGTCGGTGCGGAGGGTGGGGAGGTGGGCGAGTACGTCTTCCTTGTCGATCCGGCGATGGCGGCTGCCGATGCGCCAGCCGCCGGTGAGGTCGTAGAGCCACAGCGCGGTTGCATAGGACCGAGCCACCGCCTTGCCCACGACGCTGTCCCGACCGAACAACGGGACGAGGAACGGGAGGGGCTCGACCAGGTGTGGAGCGTTCTCCAGCAGGCGTTGCCGCTCGGCCAGGTTCTCGTAGACGAGCCGGAGCTCACGCTGCTGGAGGTATCGGAGACCGCCGTGGACCATCTTCGAGGACTTCGACGACGTGCCGGAGGCGAAGTCCGCCCGTTCGACGAGGGCCGTGCGCAGCCCGCGACTGGCGGCATCCAACGCGACCCCGGCGCCCGTGATGCCCCCGCCGATCACGAGGACGTCGAACTCCTCCTCAGCGAGGCGCGCCAGAGACCCTTCTCGAGAGAAGGACCCCGCCGGTGGGGCGGCCGGCGGGGACTGGCCGGCTCCCCCGCCGCCCTGACCACGGCTCGGGTTCACCGGCCCAGCCTGCCACATGGTTGCGGCGCACACCCTTGCCGGCCCAGCCGGACGAATTGTGGCTGAGGTCGGCTGGCGGCCCGACACGGCCCGACACGGCCCGGCACGGCCCGCCGCCGCACCGACGCCATTCGCAAGCGCGACGGTGGCGGTGCTCGCTCAGCCAACAACGATTGTCGAGCAACAATTGTTGACGATAAGCTGGTTGGGCCATGAGGAGCCCTGAGGAGCTGACCGAGCTGTTCCGGTTGACGGGGCGCAAGGTCACGCCGCAGCGGCAATCGATCTTCCATGCATTGCAGGGGGACGAGACGCACCCTTCGGCAGAGCAGGTCTTCGACACCGTGCGGTCCGAATTGGCGACGATCTCGCTGCGGACGGTCTATCAGACGCTCCACGAGCTCGCCGAGCTGGGGGAGATCGCTGCGCTCGACTTGGGCACGGGAATGGCCCGGTTCGATCCCAACATGGACGGGGTTCATCATCACCTGGTGTGCCGCTCGTGCGGCAAGGTGCGGGACCTCTACGTCGACTTCGACGGGCTCGAAGTCCCGCCGGGATCCGATCAGGGCTACGAGGTTCGCAGCGCCGAGGTGGTGTTCCGTGGCCTCTGCGAGGAGTGTCGGCAGCCTGTGCAACCATCATCGGCGCCGGCTTCGAGACCCCCGCGGTCACCAGCGGTGGCACCGCCACCGGCACCGCCGGCACCAGCGGCAACACGAGGACCCGTCCCGGCGTCCGAGCCGGGCGGGCGGGAGCCGGCGACGATGGCGGGGATGGCAGAGTCCGTAGGAGTGGCGATGGCCACCGACCACGGACTGGGCTGAGCCCCGAACAGACAGCCAGCGTGATCGCAACAACCGACCAAACAGGGAAGGGAAGGAAGGCAAATGCCTGCACTCAAGGGATCCAAGACCGAGGACAACCTCAAGACGGCGTTCGCCGGCGAAAGCCAGGCGAACCGGCGCTACCTCTACTTCGCGCAAAAGGCGGACGTGGAGGGGTACCCGGACGTCGCGGCGCTCTTTCGTTCGGTGGCGGAGGGTGAGACCGGTCATGCGTTTGGGCACTTCGACTTCCTGAAGGAGGTCGGGGACCCGGTCACCGGCGTCGAGGTGGGCGCCACGACCCAGAACCTGAAGAGCGCCATCGAGGGTGAGACCTACGAGTACACCGAGATGTACCCGGGCTTCGCCAAGACGGCCCGCGACGAGGGCTTCGAGGAGATCGCCGAGTGGCTGGAGACCCTGGCCCGGGCCGAGAAGTCCCACGCCGGTCGGTTCGCCAAGGGCCTAGAGTCGGTCAGCTGAGCTGCCGGCCGCCGGCGACGACCAGTCGCCGGCGGCCGTGCAGTTGCCCGTCATGTCGCAGGCACCGGGGGGCGGAAGGCAACGATGACCGCCACCTACTACCCGGCGGACGCCCGGTACTCCGTCGATCGGCCAGGACCTCGTGCGGTTGGCCCGACGTACGCGCCCGGCCCCGACGCGGAGCTGGTCGCGTGCCATGCCTTCGAACCAGCGGAGCATCTGCTGCGCCTGCACGACACGGGCCGGCTCGACCTGGCGTTCCCTGGCCGGGAGCGCGGCCAGGTGCCCGATGTGGTCATCCACTACGTGCCATGCCATCAGCGGGCACGCAGACGGGGCCTCGGAGCAGCGCACTGCTGGCGCGCCGGCATTCCCTGCGACCTCGTCGAGCGGTGCTCGGGAATCGATGGTTCGTGGGGCGTGCGGGCAGCCAACAACGAACGAGCGCGCCAGGTCGCTCAGCCGATGGCTCGCGCCGTTCGCGACGCCGGGAACGGATCGGTGTGCGGCGAGTGCATGCTGGCGAACGGCGCCATCCTGCAGGGGACCGGCCTGCGCCCTGTCCATCCGGTCCAGGTGCTCTCCCGCGCCCTACGACATCCCCGAAGAGGAGTGGCCATGACCCCCAAGTTGACCCCCAACCGGACCGCCAAGACCGAGCTCACGATCGATGACGTCCTCGACCAGCGGGAGTACGAGCGGGTCCGGGACGAGTACCGCCAGGAGGTGATGGCGCGCAAGCGCCTGCGCCGGGTGTCGGTGGGGCCCATCGTCACGGTGCTCTTCGAATGCGAGGAGACGGTGCGCTTCCAGGTCCAAGAAATGGCACGCGTCGAGCGCATCGTCAGCGACGAGGGCATCCAGGCGGAGCTGGACGTCTACAACAAATTGCTCCCGGTGCCGGGTGAGCTGTCGGCCACCCTGTTCATCGAGCTCACGAGCGAGGGAGACTTGCGCTGGTGGCTGCCACGCCTGGTCGGCATCGAGCGGTCCGTGTTGTTCGAGCTCGGTGGTACCGACGGAGCACCGCTCGCGACGGTGCGAAGCGTTCCGGAGGTGACGCACGGCGAGGCGCTGACCCGAGAGGCGGTGACGCCGGCCGTCCACTACTTGCGGTTCCCCTTCGAACCTGACCAGGTGCAGTTGCTGGCGACGGGTCCGGCGGCACTTGCCGTGCGCCATCCCGAGTACGAGCACCGGAGCGAGCTCTCCGGGACGACCCGACGCCAGCTGGTCGCCGACCTCGAGGGACGCTCGGAGCCGGTCGGCACGGCCGGCGACGAGCGGAGGCTCAGCGGTCGGCCTTGAGCGGGGCACTCGCTGAGGTTCCGTCCGACGCCGCCCCATCCGCCGCCGCCGAGCTCGCCGCCGCCGCCGTAGCCGCCGTACCCGTACCCGCCGCCGCCGCCGCCGAGCTCGCCGCCGCCGCCGCCCCACCCGCCGCCGCCCGCCCGGGGGCCACGGTGACTCCCTCGCCCGGCGACGACGGCATGGTCCTGCCCGTGACCTCGTAGACGATCGAACCGTCGACCGTCTCCTCCTCGAGCAGCCGGGCGACCAGCTGGTCGAGCTCCGACTTGTGGTCCCGGATGAGACCGATCGCACGATCCTCGGCCTGCCGCAGGAGCCGGGCCACGGCCCCGTCGATGGCTTCCTGCGTCCCTTCGGCGAACGGCCGGCTGGACAGGGCGCTGCCCCCGCCGCCGAGGAAGACGGACCCTCCCTCGGGGTAGCCCACGGGCCCCACCTCTTCGGAGAGGCCGAACTCGCGCACCATCTTCACTGCCAGCTGGGTCGCCCCTGCCAGGTCGTTGGCGGCACCGGTCGATCCCTGGCCCAGTTCGACCAGCTCGGCCGCCCGGCCGCCGAGCCGCACGGCGAGGGAGTCCTGGAGGTAGTCCTCGCCGTACAGGTGGCGCTCGACGAGGGGGAGCTGCTCCGTTGCACCGAGCGCCTGACCCGCCGGGAGGATGGTCACCTTCGCCACCGGATCGGCCTTGTCGCACAGCGCAGCAACAATGGCGTGCCCCGCCTCGTGGATGGCGACGGCGTGGCGCTCCTCGGGCAGGAGCACGTTGGAGCCCTCCCGGCGCCCGAGGATGATGCGGTCTCGAGCCTGGTCGAAGTCGTCCTGGGTCAGGACGTCGCGGTCCGCCCGTACCGCCACGATGGCGGCCTCGTTGGCCAGGTTCGCCAGGTCGGCGCCGGAGAACCCTGGGGTGCCACGCGCGACCCGCCCGAGGTCGGCTGTCGGCGCCAGGCGCTTGCCCTGGCAGTGAACGGCCAGGATGGCGGCCCGCTCGGCCAGGGTCGGCAGGGGGATGGTGTCCTGACGGTCGAACCGTCCGGGGCGGAGCAGGGCCGGATCGAGCACTTCGGGGCGGTTGGTGGCGGCCATGACGACGATGCCGGTCGCAGGGTCGAAGCCGTCCATCTCGGCCAGCAGCTGGTTGAGGGTCTGCTCGCGCTCGTCGTTGGCGACGACCGCCCCCGTGCCGGCCCGTCGTTGCCCGATGGCGTCGACCTCGTCGACGAAGATGATGGCGGGCGCCCGCTTGCGGGCCTCGGCGAACAGGTCGCGTACACGGGCGGCTCCGACGCCCACGAACATCTCGACGAAGCTCGAGCCCGTGACCGAGAAGAACGGCACCTCCGCCTCGCCGGCGACCGCCCGGGCGAGGAGCGTCTTTCCGGTGCCCGGCGGTCCGACCATGAGGAGGCCCCGAGGTGCCATCGCCCCGGCGCGGGCGTACCGGTCGGGACGGCGCAGGAAGTCGACGACCTCTCGGATCTCGAGCTTCGCGCCCTCGTACCCGGCGACGTCGGCGAAGCGGGTCGTCGGTCGCTCCTCGTCGAAGACCTTCGCTCGGGATCGTCCGACGCCCATCGCGCCCTGGAGGCCGGCCGACGCACCCCGGGAGAGGCGCCACCACAGGTAACCGAGGATGAGGAAGGGGAGAAGGAGGATGAGCCAGGAGAGCACCTCCGAGCCGAACGAGGTCGACGACGTGGTCGCGGTGATCTCCACCCCCTTGGTCTGCAGGCTGTTCAGCAGGTCCTGGCCGGCTTGGGAGGGGATCGCCGTGGTGTAGGACTTCCCGTCGGTCAGCGTGCCGGACGCCGCGCCGCTGGTCGTGAGTGTGACCGTCTTCACCTTGTGGGCGTCGACGTCCTTCACGAACTGCGAGTAGCTGAGGGTGACGGGCTGGGCGGACCGGGTGGCCGGCAGGATGAAGTAGAGACCGACGAAGAGGGCGATCGCCACCAGCCACAAGGAGTGCCGCCAGGCCGGCGGGGGCGGCGGCGCCTGCGGTGCCGGCTTGTCCTGCGTCGGCGGTGGCGTGGCCCGTCTGGTCATGCGGTGCCTCCTCGCTGGGGCCAGGGCCCGCCGGACCGCCCGGGCGTCCCTTCCGCCCGAGTCTACGGTCAACGACCGTTGGGCCTGCCGGTGCCTCCGTTCCCCGCGGCGCCGGCCGGCCGGCCCATCGCGACCCCATCCGGCCTCCTCCCACGAGGAGACGACGACCGGTGCACGGTCACAATGCGGCCGGGGTCCCCGTCCCAACCACGGCCAACCACCATACCACCACCAAAGCGCACCGTAACGGCCACCAAGCGTCCTGGACCGCGCCGACGGGTGGCCGTCGACGCCGTCGGGGACGACCGGTTCTTTACATTGGGCACGAGTTCAGGCCATAATCGACGTTCTGCCGAATTGTCGTGCGTTCGCCCGGATCGATGGGAGCGGCGTGGCGGTTCGGCGGGTCCCTGACCATCTCCCAGAGGAAGAGTGCGTTCCATGACTGCCACGTGGCGCAAGCGTGCGGCTTGCCGGGGCATCGACGTCGAAGTCTTCTACACCATGACGGAGGACGAGGCCGACGCAGCACCGGCCAAGGCGATCTGCGCCGAATGCCCGGTCCGTCAGCCGTGCCTGGAGCACGCGCTGACCCACCGCGAGCGCGAGGGGGTCTGGGGCGGCGCCTCCGAGCGGGAGCGTCGGCGGATCCTCCGCCAGCGTCGCAAGTCGGCCTGACCCTCGGCCGTAGCCTGCGCCGGAGCGGCCGCTCCCCGGCCTCCGCGAGGCGAGGCGCGGCGAGGCGAGGCGAGGCGCGGTCCGCGAGGAGCAGGGCGAGCCCGAACCCGTCCGCTGCCGCGGCTGGCCCGAGGGCGAATCGCAGCCGCGCCAGCACCCTGCGTCGCCTCGTCACGAGCTCCTCGCCTCGCTCCACGGTCGTTGCCCGCGGGAAGGTGGCACACGGGGGTTGCGCCACGACCGGACATGGGTGCGTGCGTTCGCCCGAGGCGCCGCCCCCGCCGGTTCCCCCTGCCGGCGTGGGGACCTCCCCGGCCCGTACCCCGCCCCTCGGGCGCGTGGCCGAGCGTGGTGCACCTCGCCCCGCCGGTCCGACCGCGCCCTGGGCTACCGTTGCACGCCGTGGACTTCGACCTCCCCGAGGAGCTCGCCGAGCTGCGCACCTCGGTCCGTCGGCTGGCCCAGGACAAGGTGCGGCCTCGGGCTCGGGAGATCGACCGGACGGGGGAGTACCCCCACGACCTGTTCGAGACGTTCCGTGACGCGGGCCTCCTGGGACTGTGCATCCCGGAGGCCTATGGCGGGTCGGGGGCCGGCATCCTCGGGCTGACGATCGCCATCGAGGAGGTGGCGAAGTACTCGAACACGGCGGCACTGATGCTGCTCCTCACGCGGCTGCCGACCGGCCCCGTCATGATCGCCGGCAGCGAGGACCAGCGTCGGCGCTACCTCCCGGGTATCGCTGACGGCTCACGGCGGGCCAGCTTCGCCCTCTCCGAGCCCCAGGCGGGCAGCGACGTCATGGGCATGCGTACCCGGGCCGTGCCCGACACCGACACCGAGGGCGGTTGGGTCCTGAGCGGGACCAAGTGCTGGATGTCGGGGGTGCGGGAGGCCGATTGGTACACGGTCTTCGCCAAGACGGCCGACCCGGCCAGCCGAGCGCACGACTCGATCACCGCCTTCGTCGTCGAGCGCCGCTGGGACGGGGTGAGCGTCGGCCGGACCGACCACAAGATGGGGGTGCGGGGCGTCGACACCGGCGAGCTCCGGCTCGACGGCGTGCGGGTGCCGCCCGGGAACGTGATCGGCGAGGTCGGCGGGTTCCGCCTCGCCATGCTCGGGCTGAACTCGATGCGGCCGATCGTGGCCGCCCGCGGGATCGGGCTCGCCGAGGGGGCGCTCATGTACGCCACCGAGTACGTCAAGCAGCGTGCCGCCTTCAACAAGACGATCGCCGAGTTCCAGGGCATCCAGTGGGAGATCGCCAAGTGCGCGGTGGACATCGAGGCGGCCCGGCTCCTCACCTACCGTGCCGCAGCCCTGGCGGACGCCGGGAAGTTCACGAAGGAGTGGGTGCCCTACCTGTCGATGGCCAAGTACCACGCCACCGAGCTCGCGGTCCGGGCCTCGGGGCTCGCCGTCCAGCTGCTCGGCGCGGCCGGCTACATGGAGGACCATCCGACGGAGCAGTGGTACCGCGACGCCAAGCAGCTCACGATCGTCGAAGGCACGTCGCAGGTCCAGCTCGGGCTGATCGCCCGCGGGGTCCTCGATGGCGACCTGTGGTGGGACTGACGGGACGGGCGCCATGACCGCTGCACCACCCGGCACGGCAGCCCCGACCTTCGAGGGGCTGGGCGGCTGGCCGGGCATCCTCGACAGGCTGTTGGCCGGTACCTCGCTCACCTCGTCGGAGGCCGCGTGTGTCCTGGGCCAGGTGCTCGAGGGGGCGGCCACCCCGGCGCAGACGGCCGGCTTCCTCGTCGCCCTCCGGGCGAAGAAGGAGTCGCAGGAGGAGATGATCGGGCTGTCCCGAGCCATGCTCGAGCGTGCGACGCCCGTGGTCGTCGAAGGGGACGTCGTCGACGTGGTCGGCACCGGTGGGGACCGGCTGCGGTCGATCAACGTGTCCACGCTCGCCGCGTGCGTCGCCGCCGGTGCCGGCGTGGCCGTGTGCAAGCACGGCAACCGGGCGCAGTCCTCGTCGGTCGGCACGGCGGACGTCCTCGAAGCGCTTGGCGTGGCCGTCGACCTGGGGCCGGCCGGGGTGGCGCGCTGCATCGCCGAGGCCGGGATGGGCTTCTGTTATGCGCCCAGGTACCACCCGGCGATGCGGTACGCCGGTCCGGTGCGCCGGGAGCTCGGCGTGCCGACCGTGTTCAATTTCCTCGGCCCCCTGACCAACCCGGCGCGGGCCCGCTACCAGCTGGTCGGTGTGAACACGCCCTCCATGGCGTCGCTGATGGCCGGCGTGCTGGGTGCCAACGGCAGCCGCCGGGCCATGGTCGTCTACGCCGACGACGGCCTCGACGAGCTCAGCGTGACGTCGCCGGCCACCGTGCTGGAGATGACGGGCGACGGTGAGGGGAACTACGAGGTCCACCCATGGCGGCTCGACCCGGCGAAGCTGGGCTTCGCGCCGGCTGCCATGGAGGACCTGCGCGGTGGGGACGCCGTGTTCAACGCCGACGTCATCCGGCGGGTGCTGGCCGGCGAGCGCAGCCCCCGGCGGGACATCGGGGTGCTCAACGCGGCGGCGGCGATCGTCATCGCTGGCCGTGCAGCCGACCTGAATGAGGGCTTGGCGGTGGCCGAGGCGTCGATCGACTCGGGCCGGGCGGCCGCGGTGCTCGAGACCCTCGCCACGGTGTCGACCGACGCGGCCCGCCAGGAAGCGAGCCAAGCGGATCAGGGGTAGGAGCAGGGGTAGGAGCAGGGGCCCCTCGACTGGCCGGTGGCTGGGCGTTTGCTGGCCCGTCACCTGCCCTGGGCCGGCGCCACCCGCCCCTCACGCGGGCCGGAGCCACTCCTCGTGGAGATCGGCCGTCACCTCGTCCCCGCCGCCGAGCACGAACAGCACCGTGTAGAGCGGCGGGTACGGCGCTCGATGGTCCAGCGGGTTCACGACCACGCCGTGGGCCTGCAGGACTTCGCCCACCCGGCCGCGCACGTACCGCGGCGTGCGCGGGTTCCCGCCCGGGCACTCGTCGAGCACGGCGACGCGCTGGGCCGGCGTGAACGTCACGCCGGCGCCCCGTCCTGCGCGCCACCCACCGTCACTTCGGCGACGCCCACGAGGCTCTCCGCCGTCACGAGGCCGGCCAGTTGCTCCTCGCTCCACCCCTCGGTGCCCGCCGGGCGCCGAGGCAGGACCATCCAACGCACGTCCGACGTGCTGTCGTGGACCCGGACCGTGCGCGCTGCCGGTACGTCCAGGCCGAACAGGTCGTGGAGGGCGCGGCGAGGCTCGGCAACGAGGCGCGACTTGTACTCGTCGCTCCGGTACCACCACGGCGGGTCGCCGAGCAGGTCGTGCGGGTAGCAGGAGCAGAGGGTGCAGACGACCACGTGGTGGCGGTCCTCGTCGTTGGCGGCGACGCCCAGCCGGCCCAGTCGCCCGGGCGGGACGTCGAGCTCGCGCAGCGCCTCGCGGCCGGTCTCGAGCAGCCGGCGCCGGAATTCCGGGTCGACCCAGGCGCGGGCGACGATGCGGGCCCCGTTGCGGTGCCCCCGGGCGGTCAGCTCGGCGTGGCGGGCGGCGACGGCCTCCTCGTCCGTCTCCCCGGCGGCGACGAGGGCCGCCGTCGCGGCCTCGACCACGGCGAGCCCCGAGGCGAGCTCGGCGGCCAGCCGGTCGATCCGCTCTGCCACCGTGCCGTCGTGGGGCCGCTTCGCCAACCGGAAGAAGGCGTCGTAGTCCCCGCGCTCGCGTCGCATGTCGTCGATGACCAGGCTGCCGGACTGCAGGGGCAGGGTGAGGACGGCGGTCCCGACGACGTACGCGTCGAGGGCGTCCTGCAGGGCCCGGATCCGCTCCTCGAGGGTGCCGCCCTGCGCCAACGGGGGGGCGGGCGCCCGACGCGCAGCCCCAGCCCGCAGCAGCCCCTCGAACGACAGGAACCCGCGCCGCAGGAAGTGCAGCAGGCGTGGCTCGAGGCGCTTGGTGCGGAAGTACTCGAGGTCGCTCTCGAGGGCGTGGAGCTGCCCGTCGACGTCGTGGCCGTGCGCATCTCCGACACGCGCTGCCGTGTCCATGGCCCGGATGGTAGCCCCGGTCGGCGGCCACGGGCCGGGGCGCGGCGGCCCGCATCGGTGCCACCGGGCGACCCAGTGCCACCGGGCAGCCCCGATGGGAGACTGCGGCGACGGCCCGTCTGCTTCCCAGCCCCACGATCGTGCCCGCCGCCCGCCGGGTCACGGCCGGCGGCGGACAGGCCGTTCACGCCCCAGCCGGGGAAGGGGTGCGCTACACGACGCCGGGACCCGGGGGTGCCCGCT
>DAHUZJ010000010.1 GCA_027306585.1 Acidimicrobiaceae bacterium
GGGGCCACTGGCGAGCGCGGCTGCGCCGTCGCGATCCGGTGGGAAGGCTCCGTGAGTGTCAGGCCCACGAGCTGGCCGCTCAGTGGCGCGGCCGACCGCCACGGGCCTCGGTCACGCTGACCAGCGGCGGGATCTCGGACCAGCATTGGTAGCCTCGAACGGTGCCTCCCTCCACAACCTCGACGTCCGCCTCCACCTCCGCCGCCCCGTCCGACGCGTACCGGCTGCCCCGGACAGTCGAGCCGCTCACGTACCGGCTGACGCTCGAGCCGGACCTCGAGGCAGCCCGGTTCACCGGGTCGGTCGAGATCGACGTCGAGGTGCTCGGGACGCCCGAGGCGGTGGTGCTCAACGCTGCCGAGCTCGAGCTGCACGACGTCGAGCTGGCTCCGAAGAGCGGCCAGGTGCTGTCGGGCACGGCCGACCTCGACCCGGATCAAGAGCGGGCGACGCTGCGGTTCGGCGGGCCGCTGCCGACCGGGCCGGCGACGCTGCGGATCGCGTTCGCCGGGGTGCTCAACGACAAGCTGCGGGGCTTCTACCGCTCGACCTTCACCGACACCGAGGGCCGGGCTCGGACCATCGCCACCACCCAGATGGAGTCCACCGACGCCCGCCGAGCATTCCCGTGCTGGGACGAGCCCGACCGAAAGGCGACCTTCGAGGTCACCCTGGTCGTCGACCGGGACCTGGCGGCGTTCTCCAACTCGCCCATCGTCGGCGAGGAGAATGTGGGCGACGGCCGCCGGCGGGTCCGGTTCGGCGCCACGATGAAGATGTCCACCTACCTGGTGGCCTTCGTGGTCGGCCCGCTCCAAGCGACCGCGCCGGTCGACGCCGGCGGGGTCCCGGTACGCGTCGTCCATGCGCCCGGCAAGGGCAGCCTCGCCACCTACGCCCTCGACGTCGCGACCCACGCCCTGGGCTTCTTCACCGACTACTTCGGCATCCCCTATCCCGCCGACAAGCTCGACCTCGTGGCCATCCCGGACTTCGCCTTCGGGGCGATGGAGAACCTGGGCTGCGTCACCTTCCGGGAGACCGCCCTCCTCATCGACCCGGCCCAGGCTGCGCGTACCGAGCTCGAACGGGTCGCCGACGTCGTATGCCACGAGATCGCCCACATGTGGTTTGGCGACCTGGTGACCATGCGCTGGTGGGAGGGCATCTGGCTCAACGAGGCGTTCGCGACCTTCATGGAGGTCCTCGCCGTCGACGCCTTCCGGCCGGCGTGGCAGCGCTGGGTCAGCTTCGGCCTCGAGCGTGAGGCGGCCCTCGCCGTCGACGGCCTGCACGCCACGCGGCCCATCGAGTACCCGGTCGGGTCACCGGAGGAGGCCGACGGAATGTTCGACGTGCTGACGTACCAGAAGGGCGGGAGCGTCCTGCGCATGCTCGAGCAGTACCTCGGCGCCGAGGTGTTCCGCGACGGCGTGCGCCGCTACCTCACCACCCATGCCTACGGCAACACGGTGACGGGAGACTTGTGGCAGGCCCTGGAGGACGTCTCCGGGGAGCCGGTCCGCTCCGTCATGGACTCGTGGATCCTGCAGGGCGGCTACCCGCTCGTGGCAATCAGCGCCGATGCCCTGGTACAACAGCCGTTCGCCTACCGACCGGGGGTGGAGGGCGCGGAGGGCGCGAGCGGCGAGGGGAGCGCCATCGGAAAGGAGTGGCAGGTTCCCGTGCTGGTGCGCGTGGCCCGCGCCGCCGATGCCGCCGATGCCGTCGATGCCGTCGATGCCGTCGATGGAGGAGGCCACGGTGGTCAGCAAGGCAGCGGACCTCTCAAGATGCTGCTGGGTCCCGCTCCCGAGCCGCTGCGGACCGTGGCGCCCGAGATCGGATCGGTGGTGGTGAACGCCGGGGGCTGGGGCGTCTACCGAGTCGGGTACCCAGCGGAGCACTTGGCCGCGCTGGCGGGGCGACTCGACGACCTCGACGCGCTGGAGCGTTTCAACTTGTTCTCGGACGCGTGGGCGCTGGCGCTGGCGGGGCGGGCCGAGCTCGACGGCCTGCTGTCGCTGGCCCGCCGCCTCGGCGACGAGGAGGATCCGGCCACCTTCTCCGTGGTCGCGGCGGCGTTCGGGCTCTTCGACCGGGTGGTGGCCGACGACGACCGGCGTACGGTCCAGCTGGCCTCCCAGGCACTGCTCGGCCCGCGCGCCGCGACGCTCGGGTGGGAACGGCGCGCCGGCGAGGGCGAGCGCGTGCCCACGCTCCGTGCACTGCTGCTCGGCGAGCTGGGGACCGTCGGCGCCGATCCCGCCGTGCGCGAGGAGGCGTCCCGCCGCTTCGACGCCGCGCGCTCGGGCTCCGGGCCGGCCGTCGACCCGGACCTCGAGGGCGCTGTGCTGCGATCGGTCGCAGCACAGCTGCGTGACGGTGACTACGAGGCCATGCTGGAGCGCTATCGCCACCCGTCGACGCCCCAGGAAGAGCTGCGTTACCTCATGGCCTTGGCTGCCTTCCCTGATACGGAACTGTCGGTCCGAACCTTCGAGCTGGCACTGACCGAGGTGCGAACCCAGAACGCCCCCTACTTGGTCGGCGCCCTGCTCGGCAACCGCGTCGGGGGGCCTGCCGTGTGGGAACGGGTGAAGTCGGAGTGGGCGCGCCTGCTCGACCGGTTCCCCGTCAACAGCCACAGCCGGATGCTCGACGGCTGCCGGGGCCTGTGTGGCAACGCGGCGCTGGCGGCCGACGTCACCGAGTTCCTGCATGGCCATCCCCTGGCCACGGGGCAACGTTCGGTGGCGCAGATGCTCGAGCGCTTGGCGGTCAGCGTGGCGTTCGGCGGGCGTTGGCGCGACCGACTGGGTGCCGTGCTGGCGGGCGCGGCCAGCGAGACCAGCGGGCCGACGTCCTGAAGGGTCCCACGCCCGAGGAGGGTCGGGCTCGCAGCGGTCTTCGGCCCGGTCGGCCGGTTCGGCCACTGGCGCTGGCCCTGGCGCTGGCTTCGGCCACTGGCCCTGGCGCTGGCGCTGGCGCTGGCGCTGGCGAGCTGACGTCGGCTCGATAAACCTGGCGCGATGAACCTGGCGATCGCCGCCACGGTCTTCGGCATCGTTGCCCTCGCCGAGCTGCCGGACAAGACCATGATCGCGACGCTGATCATGGGCAGCCGCAACCGGCCGCTCCTCGTGTGGGCGGGTGCCTCGGCGGCGTTCGTCCTCCACGCTGCGGTGGCCGTAGGCGCAGGGCGTCTCGTCCTGCTGCTGCCGCATCGGGTGCTCGAGGTCGTCACCACGACCCTGTTCCTCGCCGGGGCTCTCTACCTCCTGCTCGTCCCCGAGCGCCATGAAGAGGAGGCGGGCGAAGAAGCGGCCGCCGAAGCGGAAGCGGACGTGGCCGACGGTGCCGGGGCCGGCGGCGAGGGCGGCGGCGAGGGCGGCGGCGGCGAGGGCGGCGGCGGCGAGGGCGGGATGGAGAGAGCGGCAAGGGCGCGCTCGGTCACTACCGGCCGCGGTCCCTGGCGCGTGGCCGGCGCTGCCTTCGGAGTCATCTTCGTCGGGGAGTTCGGCGACCTGACCCAGATCCTCGTCCTCAACCTCTCCGCCCGGTACCGAGAGCCGGTGCCGGTGTTCGTGGGCGCGGTGGCTGCCCTCGTCACCGTGGCAGCGCTCGGCGCATGGAGTGGGCGAGCCCTGCTGCGCTGGCTCCCCGTGGCGGCCATCCGGCGGGGCGGCGGCGTCATGCTGCTCGGGTTCGCCACCTATGGGATCTACAGTCTCGTCCGGTGACGCCGACGCCCTCCGGCAACCGGTTGGCCGCCGTCGCGGCACTCGCCCGAGCCACGCGCGGGTTCATGCCCGACGACGAGGGGGATGCGCTGCAGGCAGCCGCGCTCCGAGCCGGACGAGCCTTCGGGAGCCGACCGGCCGTGTTCGTCGAGATCGGGGCCTGGTGCGGCAAGTCGACCCTGTACCTGGGCGCCGCGGCCGAGGCCATCGGCGCCGTTCTCTTCAGCGTCGACCACCATCACGGCTCGGAGGAGAACCAGCCGGGGTGGCAGCACCACGAGCCCGACCTCGTCGACAGCACCGACGGCCGGCTCGACACCCTTCCCCACTGGCGACGAGCGGTGGCAACGGCCGGTCTCGAGCAGGTGGTCGTCGGCGTGGTGGGCGACTCCCCCACGGTGGCCCGCTGCTGGTCGACGCCGCTGGCCTTCTGTTTCATCGACGGCGGCCACGGGGAGACGCCGGCGTGGGCGGACTTCCGAGGCTGGGCCCCGCATGTGGCCGTCGGTGCGTGGCTCGCCATCCACGACGTCTTCCCTGACCCCGCCGATGGCGGCCGTCCGCCGTTCGAGCTGTGGCGCGCCGCCCTCGAATCGGGCGACTGGGCAGAGGACGGGGAGCAGGGCAGCCTGCGGGTGCTTCGTCGGCTGCGCTGACTTCGGCCCGGTCGACCCGGTCCGCCCCGCCTTCGGGTGCGCGTTGCCGGACCTCGGGCGGAGGACGGGCGGATGTCGCCGATCTCGAGCGTGCGTGGCGATCCTGGGCCTCAGCGTGGCATTCGGCGCGTGGCGCCCGAGGCACCGGCGGTCGCTACCTCGCCGGCCTCGCCGGTCTCGCCGGCCTCGCCGGCCTCGCCGCCGGCGCAGCATTCGCAGTAGGGCTCGGCCAGGTCCAACCCTCCGGGCAGGCGCTCCCCCCGGAACAGCCCCGACGCGGGCGACGTCCGTGACAGGGCGTCGGCTGCCAGCACCATGGCGGCCGCCGTGTAGCTGGTGCGCTCGCCGCCGGGGAACGAGGCCTCCTCGGGGTACGCCATGCCCGTCCAGTAATTGCCGTCCGCCAGACGGAGCCCTTGGCCGGCCACCAACAACTCGAGGGCCAGCTCGTCCATGCCCAGCGCGTCGAGCGCCAGGACGCACTCCGCCGTCTCCGCCGCGGTCACCCAGTCATTGCGCGACACGCAACGCACCCCGAGACCCGGCATGACGAAGTCGTCCCACCCGTCCTGGAGGCGCCGGCGGCCGTCATCGCCGGTGACGACGCCGGTGAGGACGGGGTAGTACCAGTCCATGGCGAACTCGTCCTTCGGGGCGAAGGCGTCAGGATGGTGCGCCACCGCGTGTCCCATCCTGCCGGCGGCCAACTCCCAGTCGGGACGCTCGCGGCCCAACCGTTCCGCGGCCGCCACTCCGCACCGGAGGCTGTGGTAGATCGATGACGAGCCGGTCAGCAGCGCATAGCTCTCCGGCCGCCCCGCCGGGTCGAGTGACCAGCGGACCGAGCCGTCGGGCCGCTGCCAGCGCAGGACGAAGTCGAGGGCGCCCTCGACCATCGGCCAGTGCTGTTCGAGCAGCCGATCGTCCCCGGTCACGAGCGTGTGCTGCCACAAGCCCGTCGCCACGTAGGCGCAGACGTTCGTGTCGAGGCGGGGGTCCTTGACCGCGCCATCGAGGTAGTAGTTGAACCAGCTGCCGTCCGACAGCTGCGCGGCGGCGAGCCATTCGTAGGCGAGCTGCGCTTCGTCCCACAGACCGCACACCGACAGCGCCATGGCCGCTTCCACGTGGTTCCACGGATCGCAGTGGCCACCCGGGAACCAGGGGATCATGCCGCTCGGCAGCTGCACCTCGGCAATCGCCTGTGCCGAGGCAAGGACGTCCGCGCCCCGCAGCACTCCGGGCACCTCGGGGAGATCGACCGGGAGCTTGGCGGTCACCGCGCGGGTGGCTGTGGCGGTCACGCCGATGCTCCCGCAGGGATGCCGTCCTCGGTTGGAAGGGGCGCGTCGGCGGGCGCGTCGGCGGGCGCCTCAGCCGGTGCGGTCGTGTCCCGTCCCGCCGCCATCGCCGACGTGGCCGCGACGCTCGCCGGCTTGCGCAGGTAGACGACCAGGCTCTTGCCGATCAACGGGTTGAGGAGGCGGTCGGCCAGTCGGGTCGGCCATGGCGCGTGGACGATGTCCCAAACGAGGAGCCGGTGGTAGGCGGCGACGACGGGATGCTGCTCGTTGGACGGGCCGACGAGGCATCGCAGCCACCAGTACGGGGCGTGGAGCCCATGGGCGTGGTGGCTCCACGTCGGTACCAGTCCCGCCGACCGCAGGCGACCGAGGAGCATCGAACGCCGGTAGATACGGATGTGGCCACCGGGGACGTCGTGGTACTCGTCGGAAAGGCCCCAGTTGACCAGCTCGGGGCCGAAGCGGGGCACGGTCACCGCCATCGTGCCGCCGGGACGCAGCACCCGGGCCAGCTCTCGCATGGCCACCGTGTCCTCTGGGATGTGCTCGAGCACCTCCGAGGCGATGACCCGGTCGAAGGCACCGTCGGCGAACGGTAGCCGGAGGGCATCACCCCGTACGGCACCCCCGTGAACCTTGGCCGGGTCGAGCTCACCGGCCGCCACCATGGCGGCGAACGTCCCGACCACACCCGCCACCTCGTCTGCCCCGGCATCCAGGGCCACGACCGCTGCGCCGCGCCGGGCCGCTTCGAAGGCATGCCGCCCGAAGCCGCACCCGAGATCGAGGAGGCGGTCCCCGGCCTGCACCCCTAGGCGGTCGTAGTCGACGGTCAGCACGACGGCGAGGCCTGCGGGAGGGGTCGCCCGTCGAGGAGGGCGGCATAGCAGGCCGCCGTTCCCTCGGCCGTCACCTGCCACGTGAACCGATGGAGCACCCGGTCTCGTCCAGCGGTACCCAGGCTCCGGCGCAGTGTCGGGTCGTCGAGAAGTCGGCCGATGCCCGCCGCCAGTGCCCCGGGATCGTCGGGCCGGACGAGCAGTCCCGTCTCCCCGTCCCGGCCGACGACCTCGGGCAGCGCCCCGCCGGTCGTCGCCACCACGGGGACGCCGCAGGCCATCGCCTCGATCGCCGGGAGCGAGAAACCCTCGTAGAGCGATGGCACGATCGCCACCTCCGCCTCGGCGTAGGCGCGGGCCAGCTCCTCGTCGCTGATGCCGCTCACGCAGCGCACCGTGCCATCGTCGAGGCCGAGCCGGTCGATGGCACGATCGACCCGTCCGCCGGGCCGGGGGCGTCCGACCACCAGCAGCTCCACGCGGCGCTCGGTGCGCAGCTTGGCAACCGCTTCGAGCAACGGCACCAGTCCCTTCATCGGAACGTCGCTCGACGAGGTGACCATCAGGCGCCCGGGTGCCGGAACCACGTCCGGCTGCGGCCGGAACACGGTGTGGTCGACGCCCACCGGGACCACCGTCATCCGGGCCGGATCGACGCCCATCTGCGCAGCGATGTCGCGCCGCGACGACTGCGACACCGTGACGACGGCTGGGAGTTGGCGCGCCACGCGCACCTGCATCCGCAGGAAGCCGAACCACCGCCGGGTGGTCAGCCGCTGCCACGGGGTAGTGGCGTGAGCAAGCGCCAGCTGCCGGTCGACCGTTATGGGGTGATGGAGCGTGGTGAGCAGTGGCCAACCGTCGGCGACCATGCCGAGCATGCCGGTGCCGAGGCACTGGTTGTCGTGGACGAGGTCGAACTCGTGGCGCCGTCGAGCGAGGATGCGCCGCACCCGCAGCGAGAACGCCAACGGCTCGCCGAACCCGGCAGTGCACATGATCCCGAGCTCGGCCGCACCCGCAAGGTCCCTCACCTCTCGCGGGTGCGGCAGCCGGAAGGGGTCCGGGTCCCGGTAGAGGTCGAGGCCGGCCACAGGCGTGAAGCCGACACCCTCGTCGAGCTCCGGCCACGGCTGGCCCGCGAACACCTCGACCGAGTGACCGAGCGCCCGCAGCTCCCGGGTCAGGTGGCGGGTGTAGACACCTTGGCCGCCGCACTGCGGGTTCCCCCGGTAGACGAGGAAGGCAATCCGCAGTCCGCCCGAGGCCGGCGGTGCAGGCGGGACTCGATCGGGCACGGCGATGTGGCGGGACCGCTCCCACGACACTTGCATGCGGCGCCACGTCTCGGACGGGCGCTCAGGCACGCGGGCGTCTGCTCGGGTGGTCCATGACGGGAAAGCCTCCCCCGTAGTGCTCGCCGGGCGCAAGCAGATGCGAGCTAGCGGGCCTGGCCCGACGACGGCGCGCGGTCGTCCACGCTGCGTTCCGCACGACGCGCCGGCTCAGTGGAAGCCCAACTGGATGGTCTTGACCAGGAGCAGGAGGACGGCGAGCACGAGGTATCCCCGAAGGGCGTACATCGCCAGGGTGCGGCCACGCGACCACGTGGGGCGGTCGAGCAGGTTGAGGGGCGGCATGCGCCAGTTCTCCTTCCGCTCCCGGGGCAGCGGCCGCTCGGCCGGCCGAAGGTGGAGCGCCCGTCGGTAGGAATAGCCGCCGACGACATAAGAGACGAGTAGCGCTGCACCCATGCCGAGCGAGAGGGTCCGAACGTCGATGCCCGGGAAGACGGTCGTCGCCATGAGGACCAGCGACATCATGAGGAGGATCGACACGATCACGAACGCCACCGCGTTGAGCCACGGCCGGTTGACCCAGGGGCCGAGGACCTCCCGGTCGTTGCAGAGCAGCAAGAGGAAGACGGTGGCGCTCGGCAGCAGGACGCCGGCCAGCGCCTGCACGCCCGTGGTGATGAGACCGAGCGGGGCATGCGGGATGAGCACGATCCCGGCGGCCACCACCACCATGGCGGTGAACGCGCCGTAGAAGAACTTGGCCTCCCGCCAGCCGCGGTGCAGCGAGTGCCGCATGCCGAAGACGTCGCCGAAGGCGTACGAGGTCGACAGCGTGACCGACGCCGCCCCGATGAGGGAGGCGTTGAGCAGGACGATCGAGAAGATGGCGCCCGCCCCGTGGCCGACCGTCTTGGACAGGCCGAGGGCGACCCCGCCGGCGTTGGTGAAGTGGCCGAAGTAGTGCGTGCCCACGAAGGCCGCGGCGACAACGGCCACCAGCAGCGAAGCGCCGATGACGGTCACGAACGACCCGAAGACGGTGTCGGCTCGCTCGTAGCTGATGTAGCGAGGCGTGATGCGCTTGTCGACGATGTTCGACTGCTGGAAGAACAGCTGCCATGGCGCGACCGTCGTCCCGACGATGGCGATGATCAGCAGCATGGCGCTCGAGCCGAAGCCGCCGTGGACCCCGGGGACCACCATGTCGTGGAAGAAGGGACCCGCCGAGGGGTGGCTGAACACAGCGAGTGGGATCACCAACAGGTTGGCGAAGATGAACACGAACATGAACCGCTCCCACCGCCGGAAGCTGCCGGTGGCGGTGATGACGACCAGACAGACGGCGGCGATGGGTACCGACGCGTACGGCGTCACCCCGAAGTAGGACAGCGCCAGGCCGACGCCGATGAACTCGGTGACGATCGTGAGGAAGTTGAGGATGAACAGGTCCCCGACCGAGAAGGCCCCCCAGAACTTCCCGAACCGCTCGTTGATCAGGCGGGCGTGGCCCACGCCGGTCACGGCACCCAGGCGCACGACCATCTCCTGGTTGACGACCAGGACCGGGATGAGCAGCGGCAGCGTCCACAGCAGGGTGAGGCCGTAGGTCTGGCCGGCCTGGGCGTAGGTGGCGACACCCCCGGCGTCGTTGTCGCCGACCATCACGATGATGCCCGGCCCGATGATGGCCAACAGGGTGAGCAGGCGGATCTTCCACGACTTGCGCGGTCCGGTGTCGTGCTCGCGAATGGTGCCGAAGGCACCCTGGATGTCACCGAGGTGGGCCTCGTCGAGGACGGCGCTCTGGTGACGCTCCTCGTCCGGCCCCTCGGTTGACCCGCCCCGCGTCCGCGAGCCCGATGCGCCGACCGGCGCCCCACGGCGCTCCGAGACACCGGCCCCGGCGCGCTCCGTGCCGGCGGCCTCCAGCTCCGCCTCGTTCACTGCTCACCTCCCTTCGCTGAGCCGCGGCGGCGTGGAACACGCCGCCGGGCCTCAGCGCGGGCGGAGGTGTGCCCGCGCGCTCGCCCGGAGCGTGCGCCCAGCCGACCGCATGGGCCGTGCCGTTCTGTCCTCTCTTGCCCCCATGCGCCCGCTGCGGACCGTCACCGGTCCGCCCTGTCGGCTATGTGGAGGTTCCATTGCTTGTTGGCTCATCGTCTCCCCGGTGCTGCACGGCGCAGCACCCACTGGCCCCGATCACTCCTCGGGTGCCATCGTCCCGAAGTCCCGCCGCCAGCCGGTGGGCAGGAGGAGCTCGAGGACGTCGTCGACCGTGACCACCCCGAGCACGTGCTGGTGCTCCGGATCCATCACGGGCGCCGCCATCAGGTTGAAGTCGGACATCTTGCGAACCGTGGCCCCGAGGTCCCAGTCCGCGTGCACGTGCGCCGGTATGGGCCGCACGACCGAACCGAGCGTAGCCGCTGGGTCCGCACGGAGGAGCGTTACGACGGATGCCGAGCCCGTCACCGTCCCGTCCTCCCGGCACGCGAACAACACGTGCAGCAGCTCCGGGGCAGCATCGCTCTTGCGTATGGCGTCGAGGGCGGCGCCCACCGTCGACGACTCGGGAAGGCAGAGGAAGTCCGGGCTCATGAGCCCGCCCGCGGTCTCGGGATTGTAGTTCAAGAGAAGACGAAGCTTCCGCCGCTGCCGGTCCGGCATGGCCTCGAGGACGCGGAGCCGGCGGTCCTGGTCGATCTCCATGATGAGGTCGGCGGCGTCGTCGGGGGCCATGGTCCCGAGCAGGCGACCCGCCTCCTCGTCGGAGCGGGAGCGCAGGAACTCCACCTGGTGCTCGGTGTCGAGCTCCTCGAAGACGTCGGCCTGCAGCTCTTGGTCGGCGCCGACCGCCTGGATGATCTCCTCGCCCTCGTCGTGCGAGGCCTGCTCCACCAGGTCGGCGATCTGGGCCGGGTGGAGGCGGGCCAGCTTCCGGTACGGGATGTGGAGCCGGGCCGTGGGCACGTGGGCCACGAACGGCTCGATTGTCGCCCAGTCGACGAGGGCCCGGGGCTCGGCGGCGGGGCTCGAGTCGAACGAGTGGAGCACCCGTCGCAGCGGCGGCCGGCCGGCCGGGTCCGCCCCCACCACTTGCCATAGGTCGTTGACCTTGGCCAGCTCTATCTCGTTGGCCCGAATGAGCCGGCCACCGACCATGTTGATGAGGTGACGAGCGAGGAGGTCGCGCCCGAGGAGCAGCTCGCCCGGCCGACGCTCGAAGCGTCGGAGGTCGACCCGGTTGCCGGCGAAGACGAGGCGGCGCTCCCCCAATCCGGAGATGTTGCGGACCGGCACGAACAGGTCGCGCCCGCCGATGCGGACGACGGCGCCCACGACAGGTGGGTGCGGTGCGCCCAGGCGCACCACGAGGTCCTCGACCCGACCGATGCGATCACCAGCACCGTCGACGAGCGGGCGCTTGATGACGTTCGACAGGTGGACGATACGGACCGCCGGCTCGGTGGTCGTCACCTGTGCAACGGTAGCGCGCCGCCCGCCATCGTGTTGCGGTGTGCTGCTGGGTAGGTTGCCGGCATGGACCTCACCTACCCTCCCGAGGCCGAGCAGCTCCGGTCCGAGATCCGACGCTGGCTCGGGGAGAACCTTCCTCCGGACTGGGGGGCGCCGGGCTTCTCCATGACCCGAGAGGACCGACAGGCGTTCGAGAGGGAATGGACCCGCAAGCTCGTCGAGGGCGGCTGGGTGTGCGCCAGCTGGCCCACCGAGTACGGCGGCCGGGGGCTCAGCCTCCTCCAGCAGGTCGTCCTCCAAGAAGAGTTCGCCCGGGTCGACGCGCCCCTGCGTGCCGACTTCTTCGGCGACACCCTGGTCGGCCCCACCATCCTGCGGTGGGGCACCGAGGAGCAGAAGCGCCAGTTCATCCCCGGGATCCTCGACGGCACCATCGGCTGGTGCCAGGGGTTCTCGGAGCCCGATGCCGGCAGCGACCTGGCCTCCCTCACGACCCGGGCCGTGCTCGACGGCGACGAGTGGGTCATCAACGGCCAGAAGGTCTGGACGACCCAGGCGCAGTTCGCCGACTACATCTTCCTCCTCGCCCGTACGAACCCCGAAGCCGAGCGGCACGCCGGCATCTCCTACCTCCTGGTGCCGATGCACCAGCCCGGCGTGGAGGTCCGCCCCATCGAGCAGATCGACGGGTCGGCCGAGTTCAACGAGGTCTTCTTCAGCGACGCACGGTGCCCCAAGGCCAACGTCGTCGGCGGCGTCGACAACGGGTGGAAGGTGGCGATGACCACGCTCGGCTTCGAACGTGGCTCGTCGGCCACGACCAGCCACCGGCGGTTCGCCCGGGAGCTGGACGCCATCGTGGAGGCGGCCCGCCAGCGGGGGAAGGACCGCGATCCCCTCGTGCGCCAGCGTCTCGCTCGGTCGTGGTCCGACGTCAAGATCATGCAGATCAACGGGTACCGCACCCTCACCGACGCCCTCCACGGGACGCACCACGCCGCCGCCCTCGGGGCGTGCAACAAGATGTTCTGGTCCGAGGCGCACCGTCGGACCATGGAGCTGGCGATGGACGTCCTCGGCCCGGACGGCCAAGTGCTGCAGGGCGACCCGGCCGACCTGGCCAGCGGGAAGCGCCGGCGGGGCCGCGGCGACTACCCGGTCGACGACCTGCAGGCGTCCTTCTTCTTCTCCCGCTCGGAGACCATCTGGGGCGGGACGGCCGAGATCCAGCGCAACATCGTGGGCGAGCGGGTGCTCGGGTTGCCAAAGGAGCCTCGCCCGGCAGCCGCTTGACCAACGGGCCGGGCTCGGGCTGCGGCAGGCCGGGATGCGGGCGGCCGGGCGCGGGCTGCTGGGCTCGGCGCGGCGGGGTCAGGCAGCGAGCTCGGAGGACGACGTGACCGTCGACGGCGGCCCGGGACGGCGCCGCGCCGCTCGGACCGACACCCCGAGGACCAGCCCCGACCCGATGGCCGCGACGGCACCCACGAGGATCGCCACCCGGGGGGTGCTGGCATCGCTGATCCAGCCCACCAATGGGCCGCCGAGGGGCGTGCTCCCGAGGAAGGCCATGGCGAACAGGGCCATGACCCGCCCGCGCATCGTCGCCTCCGAGCCGAGCTGCATGGTCGAGTTGGCCGTCGAGACGAAGGCGAGGCTGCAAATTCCCATGCCGAACAACGCCGCCAGCACCACGACCTCCGTCGGTGAGACGGCGACCAGCAGCATCATCACGCCGAAGGCGAGGCCGACGGCGCTGAGGAGGGCCTCCGACGGCCGACTTCGATGGGCCACGAGAAGACCGCCGATGACGGAGCCCGCGCCCATGGCGGCGGTGAAGGCGCTGTAGGTACCGGCACCCCCGTGGAAGGTGTGCTCGGCGAGGAGCGGCAGCGTCGTCACGAAGTTGAAGGCGAAGATGCCGACCACGGCCATGGCGAGCAGCGGCCGACGGAGCCCAGGCACCGACCGGACGTAGCGGAAGCCCTCGCGCACCTGACCACGGGCCCGCTCCACGATCGGCGCCGGATGGAGCTCGGACCGGCGCATGCGCACCAGCGCCACCAGCACCGCTGCGTAGGAGGCCGCGTTGATGAGGAAGCACGCTTCGATCCCGACCGTGTAGATGAGCACGCCCCCGATGGCCGGTCCGACCACCCTGGCGGCGTTCATGACGACGCTGTTCAGGCTGATCGCATTGGACATCAGGTCCCGGCCGACCATCTCCTGTACGAAGGTCTGGCGGGCCGGGTTGTCGAAGAGGTTGACGACGCCGAACAGGCCGGCGATCACGTAGACCTCCCACATCGTCACGGCGTTGAACGCCACGATGAGACCGAGCGCCAATGCCAAGAGCCCGGCAGCCGACTGGGTGACGTAGAGGATCCGCCGCTTCTCGATCCGGTCGACGATCAGGCCGCCCCACGTCCCCAGCAGCAGGATCGGCAGGAATTGCAATGCGGTCACGACGCCGACGTTGAGACCGTTGCCGTGCAGGCGACTCGACAGGACGAGGAGCCCGAGGGCAACGGTGTGCATCCACGTACCGGTTGACGAGACCACCTGACCGGTGAAGTAGAGGCGGTAGTTGCGGACCGAGAGGGCTCGGAAGGTGCGGCGAGTGGCCGCCCAGAGGCCGGCCGTCATGGGACCTCCACCAGTCGTTCGAGAAAGGTGATGAGCTCGGCTGCGGCGACGCGCTCCACCGGGTCGAGGGCGGCGAGCCCACGGGCGAGGAAGGCGGTCTTGAGGGTCCGGATGTTCGCGAGACAGTGGCGCCCGTCGTCGGTGAGGCAGACGTGCACCACCCGGCCGTCGCCAGCGTCACTGTGACGGCTGACCCAGCCCGCAGCCTCGAGGCTGCCCACCAGGCGGGTCATCGTCGGCGGCTGCACCTGCTCCACCACGGCCAGCTCACCGAGGGTGGGGCTGCCAAGTCGGTTGATCGACCCAAGCGCAGATGCCTGGGCAGGGGAAACGCCTGCCAGTGCCCCCGCCAGCGACTCCTGTCGGAGCCGGCGGTTGAGGCGCGTGACCGCGACACGAAGGCGGGCGGCCAGCTCCTCTTCGGCGGGCAGCTTCGTCTCGGCGTCGGTCACGTTCGCCTGCGACATGCCGTCATTCTACTTAGTTCGGCTAACTAAACGTACGCGGGCGATGCGGCCGGATGGACAGGGGGGACGGTGCGGCGCGGCGCACGGGGAGCTGGGGACGGCGGGGCGCGGCGGACAGGGAGCCGGGGCCGACCGGGCCGACCGGGCCGACCCGGGACGCCGAACCGGAACGGGCGCCGGTCGGGAACACGCCCCACAGGGGCGCGGCCTGTCGTCAGAAGCCGGGAACGTAGCCGCCCTGGCCGAGAGCGGCGCTCTCGTAGGGGTCCATGGAGTCGTCGAGCCCGCCGACGACCTCCCGCACCCACGGCAGCCGGTCGGTCAGGATCCGCTCGACCCCGCCCTGGAGGGTGGCCGAGCTGATGGCGCAGGAGCTGCACGCCCCCTGGAGCTGGACCTCCACGACCCCGGTCTCGACATCGGCACTGACCAGCAGGAGGTCCCCGCCATCGGCCTGGACCGCCGGGCGCATGAGCTCGATGAGGCCTTGGAGCTGCCCCAGGCGCTCGGCCCGCTCCTCATCGCTCAGCGCGGTGGCCGACAGTGCCGTGGCCGACGGCGCCGTGCCCGCGGGCTCGCCGCTCTGGGGCGCGATCTCGCTCGCCGTGGCCTCGTCGTGCCCGTCGGTGTGGTCCGCCATGTGGTCCAGCCTCCTCGGCCCCCGCGCCCGGCCGGATGCCTCAGGCGGGGCCTCCCCCATTCTGCCGTGCGCCGCTGAGGGACGGTGCAGGGCTGGGAGCCGCCGCCGGGACGTCGACGATCGGGTTCTCGAGGACCCCGACGTGCTCGACCTCGATCCGGACGGTGTCGCCCGGCTTCAGCCACTTCGGCGGGTTGAACCCCTTGCCCACGCCGGCCGGCGTCCCCGTGCACAGCACGTCGCCGGGCTCGAGGGTGAAGGCGGTCGACAGGTACTCGACCATCTGGGCACACGTGAAGATCAACAGCTCCGTGTTGCTGTCCTGGCGCAGCTCGTCGTTGACCCAGGTGCGGACGGACAGGTGGCCGGGGTCGGGCACCTCGTCCGGGGTGACCAGGTAGGGGCCCATCGGGCAGTGGGTGTCGAAGGACTTGCCCGTCGTGAAGCTCGGGGCGTGGGACTGCCAGTCCCGGACGCTCACGTCGTTGACCACGGTGAAGCCGGCCACCACGTCGAGCCACCGGTCGGCGGGCACCCGGTTGCACCGGCTGCCGATCACGATGGCGAGCTCGCCCTCGTAGTCGACCTCGTCGGACACGCCGGGCATGACCACCGGCGAGCCCGGGCCCGTGACCGACGTCCGCTGCTTGTTGAACCAGTACTGGTGCTCGGTCACCTCCCACCCCATCTCCTTGGCGTGGGCCAGGTAGTTGCGGGCGATGGCCATGACCTTGGGCGGGACGGGCACCGGCGCCAGGAGCTCGACCTCCTCCAGGCTCCAGCGCCGGGCGCCGCTGCCAGCCGCACCCGCGGCCCGCTCGAGGCCGTCGGGCCCGAGGCCGAGCAGGGCGACCATGTCGCCGGGCAGGCCGATGACGGGGTCGGTCAGGTCCACGACCTCCAGGTGGCCGTCGCCGACGACGAGCCCGGTACGGGTCGCTGCCGGGACGCCCGCCTCGGGTACTTCAGGAGCAACAAAGCTGACGAGTCGCACGGGCGCACGATAGCGGGCACCGTTGCCGAGCGAAAGCAACCCCTGGCTGGCGGGTGTCGTCGTAGGGTGGGCGCCGTGGAGCCTCGGCAGGTGCTCGCAGCCGACGAGATCGACCTCGCCGACCTCTCGTTCTGGCGGCGGCCCCCGGAGGAGCGGGAGGGCGCCTTCCTCACCCTCCGCCAGGAGCGGCCCCTCGCCCACTTCGACGAGACGGACCTCACCGGGCGCTCGGCCCTCGCCCCACCCCCGGGAGCGGGGTACTGGGCCGTCACCCGCTACGAGGACCTCGCCCAGGTCAGCCGCCATCCCGAGATCTTCCGGTCGGGCCAGGGCGCCGTCAGCGTCATCGACCTGCCGCCCGAGATGGTCGAGTACTTCAGCGGCATGATCAGCACCGACGATCCCCGCCACTCGCGCCTGCGCCGCATCGTCTCCGCCGCCTTCAACCCGCGCATGATCCGGTCCGTCGAGCGGCACATCGAGGAGGTAGCGGCGGCCTGCGTCGACCAGGTGGCCGGTGAGGGCGGGTGCGACTTCGTCACGGACATCGCCGCGCGGCTCCCTCTCCAGGTGATCTGCGAGATGATGGGCATCCCGGAGTCCTGCTACGACGACGTCTACCGCTGCTCCAACATCATCCTGAGCGAGGGTGACATCGAGTACATCCCCGAGGACGTGGACCCGGTGGCGGCCTTCCTCGACGCGGGCCAGGAGCTCACGACCCTCATGCACGAGATCGGCGAGGACCGGCTCGCCAACCCGCGGGACGATCTCACCACCAGCCTCCTCACCACCAACGTCGACGGCGAGGCGCTGACCCACGCCGAGCTGGCGTCGTTCTTCGTCCTGCTCGTGGTCGCCGGCAACGAGACGACTCGCAACGCCATCGCCCACGGGCTGTGGTTGCTCACCGAGCACCCCGACCAGCGTGCGGTGTGGCAGGCGGACGTCGACGGCGTCACCCCGACGGCGGTCGACGAGATCGTGCGCTGGGCGTCGCCGGTCATCTGGATGCGCCGCACCGTCGGCTCCGAGACCGAGCTGCGGGGCCAGGCGCTGGCACCCGGGGAGAAGCTGCTGCTCTTCTACCCCTCGGCCAACCGGGACGAGGACGTGTTCGACGACCCGTTCCGGTTCGACGTCCGCCGCTCGCCCAACCCCCATGTGGGGTTCGGTGCCGCCGGCCCGCACTTCTGCCTCGGGGCGCACCTCGCCCGGCGGGAGATCGGCGTCATGTGGCGCGAGCTGTTCCACCGCCTGCCGGACATCGAGGCCACGGGGGAGCCGGTACGGCTCGAGTCGTCGTTTGTGAACGGGATCAAGCACCTACCGTGCACGTTCACGCCGGCCGGTCCACGTCCCCCGGTTGGCGGGCGGCTCGCCGGACAAGTTCGCTGAGCCGCCGGCGCCGGGCGCCCAGCGCCCAGCGCCCAGCGGCAGCGGCAGCGGCGCCGGCAGCGGCAGCGGCAGCGGCAGCGGCGCCCTACCGACAGAAGTAGGCGGACAGCCGCTCGAGCAGGTCGGCGAAGTGCTGCTGGTCCTCGAGGGAAAGCGCGTCAAAGGCCGGGGCCACCTTGTCCAGGGCGAGGCGCTGCGCGAACGCTGCCTCGGACCGGCCCTTTGCGGTGATCTCGACGACCGTTGCCCGCCGGTCCGTGGGGTGCGGGACCCGTCCGACCAGTCCGGCGTCCTCCAGGACGTCGACGATGCCGGTGATGTTGCGGGCGGTCAGCCCCAGCGCGTCGGCCAGGTCCCGCATGATGGCCGGGCCGCCGGACTCGAGCACCTCGAGCACCCGGGCCCGGGGGTACGTCAGTGCGTCACCCCGGCCGCCCAGCCGACGGAGGAACGAGGCCGAGAACCGGGCCGTCACGGCCGCCAGCGCCTCGACCCGTGCTGCCGGCGTCAACGACGCGAGGTCGACGTGGCCCGGCAGGCACGGCTCGACCCCCGCCTGCGGCCCACAGCACACGGCCCCGGCGTCCATCGCGGCCCCGGCCCCGGCCCCGGCCCCGGCACGCACGCCGGCACCAGCGCCCACGCCCACGCCCGTGCCCGTGCCCGTCGGCGGGGGCACCACGGGCGTCGCTGCGTCGCGTTCGGCCACGTCGAGAGTGTACTCCTCCAGCCGAGCTTACCCTTACTGTGGTAATTATCTTGTAATTCACTATCACTATGGGTACCATGCGCCCAGCATCGGCATCGCCAGCCTGAGACCGGCCCACAGGACGAGCGGCGAGGACGGACGAGACCCTGTGGCAAGAACGGAGGAAACGTGAGCAAGCTCCACATCGTCGTCGGGAGCACCCGACCCACTCGCGCGGCCGACCTCGTGGTCCCGTGGGTGACTCAGCGCGCGGCAGCCCACTCGGCGTTCGACGTCGAGCTGATCGACTTGCGGGACTGGCCGCTCCCGATGTTCGCCGAGCACTGGGGAACGATCGGCGACCCGAAGGACCCGACCTACTCGGACCCCTCCGTCAAGCGCTGGAACGAGAAGGTGAAGGAGGCGGACGCCTACCTGGTCGTCACCCCCGAGTACAACCACAGCGTCCCCGGGGTGCTGAAGAACGCTCTCGACAACGTGTTCGTGTCGTTCGCCCTCCGCCACAAGCCCATCGCGGCAGTCGGCTACAGCGTCGGGATCGCCGGTGCCAGCCGGGCCATCGAGCACCTGGCCCACATGGCCATCGAGGCGGACATGGCGCCCCTGCGCACCAGCGTGCTCATCCCCTACGTCGGCACGGCGTTCGACGACGCCGGTGCACCCCGCGACCCGATGACCGAGGCGGCTCTCGGGGTCACCCTCGACGACCTGGCGTGGTGGTCCACTGCCCTCGAGCACGCCCGGGCCGCGGGCGACCTGACCCCGGCCACGTTCCGGTTGCGGGCAGCGGCCGAAGCGGCGGCGCGCTGACCGGTGAGCGGCGGCCTCAGCCGGCCGACGTCGCCCCAGCCCCCGGCGTCGGCGCCGCCGTCGCCCCAGCCCCCGGCGCCCCGCCCGCCGGCGCCCCGCCAGCCGGCGGTGCAGCCTCCTGGTCGCCGGCGAACTCGTGGAAGGCGGCCAGCGCCCGCGGGCCCCACACGGTCGCCGGGCCGCCGTTCATCAGGATGGCCACCCCGATCATCTCGGCCACCTCGGCAGCCGTCGCCCCCCGGCGCGCCGCCCCGCGGGCGTGGGCCGAGATGCAGCCGTCGCACTCCCGGGTCACGGCGATGGCCAGGGCGACCAGCTCCTTGGTGCGGGCCGACAGGTTGCCCTCGGCCATGGCCGAACGGTGCAGCTCCGCGTAGGCGCCGACCACGCCCGGGACACGCTCCCGCAGTTCCCGGTAGGGACCGGAGATCTCGTTGGTCACGTCGTGCCAGTGCCCCATGTCTGCCTCCTCCGCTCCGCCCGCATGGTGGTCCGCTGGCACCGCTGGCCTGGGACCCACAGGACCCACAGGACCCACGGTAGTCACGACGGCCGTTCCCGGCGGACCTCCGCAGGCGCCTTGTCGTCCCGGAGCCCCTCGAAGCGAGGCTGGCGGAGCTTCCCGTCGGTCGTCCACTCGGCGAAGGCCACCTGCGCCACCAGCTCCGGCCGGACCCAGTGCGGGCGCCGCTCGCCGACCTGTCCCCGGGTGAACGGCGACGACGGCGCCTCCAGCTCCACCAGGCGGCGATGGAGGTCGCGCAGTACGGCTGTCGAGTAGCCGGTCCCGACCTTCCCGGCGTAGACGAGGTCGGGGCCGTCGTAGTAGCCGACGAGCAGCGCTCCGAACCCGTGGCGGGACCCCTGCGGCTCGGTGAAGCCGCCGATCACGACCTCTTGCCCCGCGGCGCACTTGAGCTTCAGCCACGCGTCGCCGCGGCGGGAGACGTACGGGCTGTCGGCACGTTTCGCGATGAGTCCCTCCCAGCCGCGGGCGCACGCCTCCTCGAAGTACGCCTCGCCCGAGCCGTTGCGGTGCGAGCTGAACCGGAGCGGGTCCGCCCAGTGCAGCGTCCGACGGAGCAGCGCCTTGCGGTCCCGGACCCCGACCCCGGTCGTGTCCTGGCCGTCGAGGTGCAGGAGGTCGAACACGTAGTAGGCGACCGCCACCGGGCTGCGCCGCGCCCGGTCCTCGTCGCTGATGCCCATGCGCTGCTGGAGGAGCGAGAAGGTCGTGCGCCCGGCGTCGAAGGCCACCACCTCGCCGTCCACGACCACGTCGTCGACGTCCTGGGCGCCGAGGGCGTCGCGCACCTCGGGGTAGGTCGCCGACAGCGACCGCCGATTGCGGGAGAGGAGGCGCACCTCGGCTCCATGGCGGAAGGCCAGGCACCGCTGCCCGTCGAGCTTGCGTTCGAACAGCCACGACGCATCGGAGAACCGCCGGTCGGTGAGCGTCGCCAGCATCGGCGCCACCCACTCGGGATGCGGCGCCGACCGCAGGCGACGGAGCGTCCCCTCGTCGAGGCCGGCGAAGCGGTCGGTCATGGTCGTCGGCCGGCTCGGCTCACGCCGGTCGCCGTGAGGGGCCGGCGGGGGCCGCGAGCTGCTCGAGCGTCCGGCCGGTCCGCACCGATGCCGGCCGGTCCCGCACGGGCACCTGGCGGGGGTCGGCGGTCTCGTCCCGCATCTTGACCATCAGCCAGACGTCCCCGACGCCCTCGCCGGAGGGTCCACCCGAGGCGTCCCCAGCAGGAGCGGCCCCGGCAGAGGCGTCCCCGGCCCGGCGGCGATCACCGCCCCGGATGCGGGTGAACGCCCATCCGCCCCGCAGCTTCTCGCCCTCGAGCCACACCGCCACGTGGCCACGCCCGATCGCCTCCTCCACGGGCACCGGAGCGCCCCGGTGCTCCGTGAGGTTGCGATAGATGCCGGTGTCCCACACGATGACCGGTCCGGCACCGTGCTCCCCCGCCGGGATGACCCCCTCGTAGCTGGCGTAGTCGAGCGGGTGGTCCTCGGTCCGGACGGCGAGCCGCTTGTCACCCGGGTCGAACGACGGGCCCTTGGGCACCGCCCAAGACGCGAGGACGCCCTCCACCTCGAGCCGGACGTCGTAGTGGAGGCGCCGGGCATCGTGCAGCTGCACGGCGTAGCGAGAGGCGCCCCGGCGCCGGCGAGGGCGGCCGGAGGGCTCCGACGTTTTGTTGAAGTCGCGCTTGGCGTGGTACCGCTCGAGCTTGTCCCGTGCCTTGGCGCCGCCCGCGCCGCCCGCGCCGCCCGCGCCGTCGGCGGCCTTGGCGCCGCCCGCCCTCTTGACCGTGCCAGCCGCACCGCGGCTCCGCTGCCCGACCATGTCGACCTGGTACCCCGTGCACGGGGGTGTCATGCCGGGCCGATGCGGGTCAGGTGCCGGCCGGCACCTCCCGCAACCGGGGAACCGCCCGGCGGAGCCGCCGCAGCTCGGCCACCTGGTCCTCGAAGCGGTAATGGCCTTGGAGACCGCTCGGATTGGCCAGCACCCACAGCCCCGACGGTCCCAGGCGCTCCGCCTGCTCCCCGATCGCCGCCCCCGATCGGCCGAAGGCGGAGCGGTACGCCCCGAGCCCGAGCACCGCCACGACCGCCGGCTGCCACCGGGACGCCGTGGCCTCCAGGCGGTCCGCGCCGCCGCGCAGCTCGGTGCGGGTGAGCTCGGCGGCCGTGGCGGTGGCACGCGGCACCAGGTTCGTGATGCCCAACCCGAACGCCAGCAGGCGACGCTCGTTCGCCGGATCGAGCACCTCGGGCGTCAAGCCGGCGACATGGAGGAGCTTCCAGAAGCGGTTGCCCGGATGGGCGAAGTGGTGGCCGGTCGCCGCCGACCAGCGCCCGGGGTTGATGCCGCAGAACAGCACGTCCAAGCCGGCGTCGACCACGTCGGGCACCGTCCGCCCATCGGTGACGGCGGCCGCCAGGTCCCCTGGCGTGGGCCGGCCGGCTGCGCTCAGCCGACCCCCACCCCGCTCGTGACGTCCTGACCGCCGCGGCCATCGTCGTCCCCGCCGTCCCGCTCTGCCGGGACCACCCGGCGGCAGCGCATGCACCAGGCTGCCGGGGCGTTCTCGTCGGCCGGGTGGACCAGCGCACCACAGCTGGCGCACCGCCAGATCGCCGGTGATCGGAGCAACTCGTGACCTGCCATTTCTCCTCAATCCCCGCGGTAGTGGCCGCTCCCCGTGGCGCTCCACACGCCGCCGACTCGGTCCGGCACCACCCGCGAACGGTACCGGGGTCCCGCATCCTAGAGAGTCCGCGCCGCCTCACCTACCCCAGGGGTCCCCCCGATCACCGTCCAACACTTCGGACACTTCGGAGCAGCCGTTCGACGACCCGAATGCCACCGGTCGTCGACCAGCGGTGCTCGGAAGCGCTCGATCGCCGTCCGGGCGCGCTGCGGCGTGGCTCGAAGGTGGCGCCGGCGGGCATGATCCGGGGGCGGGGAACCGGCCCACGAGGCATACGCGCGCCTCGCCGGGCGTTGCAGGCCTGCAGGAGCGAGCAGACGAGGAGGTGGGCGGTGCCCAAGGCGGTGCGGTTCGACGAGTACGGCGACATCGACGTCCTGAAGGTGGTCGACGTCCCCCGGCCCTCCCCCGGCCCCGGCGAGGTCCTGGTCCGGGTCCGGGCCGCCAGCATCAACCCGGGCGAGGCGAAGATCCGACGAGGCATCATGCACGAGCGGTTCCCGGCCACCTTCCCGTCAGGCCAGGGCAGCGACCTCGCCGGCATCGTCGAGGAGGTCGGCGCGGGCGTCACCGAGCTCGCCCCGGGCGACCCGGTCTTCGGCTTCAACTGGACCCGTGCCAGTCAGGCGGAGCTGGTCGTGACGCAGGTCGAGCGGCTGGTGCGCAAGCCGGAGGAGGTGCCGTGGGAGGTCGCCGGTGCGTTGTTCGTCGCCGGCAGCACGGCCTATGCCTCGGTGCGAGCGGTCGAGCCGAAGCCGGGAGAGACCGTCGCCGTCTCGGCAGCCGCCGGGGGGGTCGGCTCGTTGGCCGTGCAGCTGGCCGCCCGGTCCGGCGCCCGCGTCCTGGGCATCGCCAGCCCCGACCACCACGAGTGGCTGCGGGCGCATGGGGTCGAGCCCGTGGCGTACGGGGACGGTGTGGAGGAGCGGCTGCGCCAGGCCAGCGGCGGCCGGCTGGACGCCTTCATCGACACCCACGGTGGCGGCTACGTGGAGCTCGCGATCGCCCTCGGGGTGCTACCGCAGCGCATCAACACGATCGCCGACTTCGTCGCCGTCCGGGAGCTCGGGGTCAAGGCCGAGGGGTCCTCCACAGCGGCCACAGCGGACGTCTTGGCGGAGCTCGGCCGCCTCGTCGCCGACGGCGAGCTCGAGGTCCCGATCAAGGCGACGTACCCCCTCGACGAGGTGCGGGAGGCCTTCCGGGACCTCGAGGGAGGGCACGGGCTGGGCAAGATCGTCCTGACCATGTCCGCCTAGCCGCGGCCGCCCAGCCGCGGGGCTCCCAGCCGCCCAGCGGCCCAGCAGCGGCCGCCCGACCAAGCCCCCCTGGTCCCGGGCCGCGCGCCCCGGCGGGTACGCCCGCGCACCCCCGGCCATGGCAGCACGGGGGTGACCTGGAGAGCGGACCGACACGGCGGGGCGACGTCCCGCGGGCGGCTGCGCTCGTGCGCGGCCGGCGCCGTCGCCCACATCGCGCCGGCCACCGCGAACGTGGTGCCCTGGCTGCTCCGCCGGCTCGGCTTGGTCGACAACGACGTCCAGCTTTGCCAGCATGCCCTCGCGGACTGGCGCCTGGCGGAGGCGGCGCTGCTCCGCCTGGACGAGCTCACGGCGGACGACGGCGTGTCGGTCGCCGCCGCCGACATCCTGCGGCAGACCTACGAGCGGCGGCTCGGCCGCATCCGGGCGCACTTCGACGACGAGGGGCGAGGGTCCAGGGAACCCCTGCCGGCCCGTCGCTTCGTGCCGTTCAGCACCGGCTGCTCGAGCGCCAGCACGAGGTGCTCGTCAAGCTGTACCGGGAGGGCGAGATCAGCTTCACCGTGTTGCGGCAGGTGCGCAGGGAGCTCGACCTCGAACAGGCCAGCCTCGAGCGAGAAGTGCCATGCTGGCCGGCGGAGGTTCCCATGCCGTTCCTCGACCGAGCCGACGCCGGCCGCCAGCTGGCCGGCCGCCTGGCGGACCTGGCCGGGCCCGCAGCCGCCGTCACCCGCAGCCGCCCCGCTCCCGTGACAGGCCCCGGCCGAGGCACAGGCGCCGTCACAGGCGCCGGCCGAGGCACAGCCCGCGAGCTCGCCGCCTCCGTCGGCGCGGCGGCCTCTCGTCCCGTCGTCCTCGCCCTTCCGCGTGGCGGGGTGCCGGTGGCGCTCGAGGTCGCGCGGGCGTTACACGCGCCACTCGACGTCGTGCTGGTCCGCAAGCTCGGCGTACCGTTCCAGCCGGAGCTCGCGATGGGCGCCATCGGGGAGGGCGGCGTTCGGGTGCTCAACCGCCAGGTGGTCGAGGCGGCCCGCGTGACCGCCGACCAGCTGGCCATGGTCGAGGCGATCGAGCGGGAAGAGCTGCGGCGCCGTGCCAGCGTGTTCCGGGACGGCCGCCCGCCTGTGCCTATCGACGGGCGGGTGGTGGTGGTCGTCGACGACGGGCTGGCGACCGGCTCGACCGCCCGGGCCGCCTGCCAGGTGGTGCGCCTCCGGGGGGTGCGGACGGTCGTCCTGGCGGTGCCGGTGGCACCCGCCCGATGGACCCACAAGCTGTCCCAGGTGGCCGATCGCCTCGAGTGCGTGGAGTCGCCGGAGCGGTTCTTCGCCATCGGCGAGCGCTATGTCGACTTCCGTCAGACCACCGACGAGGAGGTCATCGCCTGCCTCCAGACGGCCGGGCAGGAGCGACGCTGAGCTGGGCGCTGGCGTCTACACGGTCGTTGTGGCAGCGTCATCGCGGGTGTCGGGACCACTACCGCACGTCGCTGTCGGCTGAACAGGGAGACGATGCCACCGAAGAAGCACAGAGGCGGTCGCGTGACGCCCAAGGGGACTCGGCCGCCGCACCTCCGGGTGGTCGACGGGCCCCGCTCCGACCGCTCACCCCTCGACGGCATCATCGACTCTGGCGGCCGCGAGTTACTCGACGAGGGCGACCCGGTCGCCGCGGAGACGTGGGCGAGCGCCATCCTCGACATGTTCGAGCGCGCCCGCTGGCAGGCTCGGCTCGACGGCATGGAAGCACCGCCCTTCGAGGAGGCACTGCTCGAAGGCTGCCGACAGCGCCACGACCAGCGCGCGGCGGCGGTTGCCGCCGCCCTCGGCGGGGTGATGCCGCCCCCACACGACCGGCTCGCGGCCACGGTCGCCGCACAATTGCGAAGGGACGTCCCAGGGGTGCCCGAGTGGGCCGGCAGGGTCGGCCTCGTCGCGCCGACCAGGGGCTGGCTCATCTCCGACGTGTTCGACGATCAGGCGTCGCTCGTCGTCGGGTTTCGCCAGGAGGGCGCACCCGGAGCGCATGCGGTGGTCGTGCTGGTGGACAACAACCTCTCGGGTCAGGCCAAGGACGCCTGGATGGCGGCAGACCTCGACGAGACCGTCGCCACCTGGAAGGCGAGCACCGACTCCCACATGCAGATGGCCGAGGTGCCGATCGACGAGACGCTGCGGCGGCTGCGCGACGCGATGGCCATGTCGGACCTGTGGAACGGGGACGCCGACCTCCGCACCGAGGACTTCGCCCAGCACAGAGCGCTCATCTGGGCGCGACTACGGCGAGCCGGGCTCACCGGCGATCGTCCGAACGACGACGATCGTCCGAACGACATCGTGGTGGGCGAAGCCGAGCGTGCGACCCTCGTCGGCCAGTTCATGGCGTCGCCACACGGGTCCGAGCTCCCCGGGCGCTTCCGCGGCGTGGACGTCGAGCTGCTCGCCCGCCACCTCGTCGACCTTCGCTCCGACCACGAGGGCCGGCCGCTCCGATGGAGCCCGACCGTCGTTGCCCTGCTGCTGGGCGACCTGGTCCCGCGCAAGGTGCTGCTCGGCGCCGACGAGGCGGCGGCCCTGCCCGAGGTCGTACGTGCGTTCGTGCGGTTCAGCGCCGAGCGGACCCGCATCCACCGGACGTTCGTCGACGAGACGCTGGCCAGCGTCGACGAGATGGAGCCCGCGTTCCTCGACCGCATCGGCGATCCGGCCGCCGCGGGGCCCGCCAAGGCGGTGCTCGCTGCCCTTCAGGCGCGAGGCGTCGACCTGACCGACGTGGACGCGATCAACGAGGCGCTCCAAGAGGGCGTGCCGATGGAGCTTGCGCGACCGGCATCGGAGAACCGGCCGCCGTCGAAGAAGCGGCGTCGCACGGTCGGTGCGCCGGAGGAGGTCGTCGCGTCCGCCGGGATCGCGCCGGTGCTCGCTCGCTTCGAGGTCGTGACCAACTTCTACGGCGGCGGCCGCAAGCTGACCCAGACGGGTCAACCCACGCTGGCCGACGCGAAGGAGCTCGTGACGCTCCTTGGGACCCGGGACCGGATCGACGCGACCATCGGCGATCGAACGTTCAAGACGCAGTCGGCCGCCCAGCTGCCGGAGCTGGGGTTCACGATCCGGTGGGCCCTCACCGCCGGCGCGCTCCGGAAAGAGCACGGCAAGCTGCGCGCCACGGTGGCGTGGACGAACCTCGCACGGAAGCCACTCGACCGGTGGACGAAGGCGGCAGATGCGCTACCGTCGCTCGGTCCCCTGGCCGCCTACCAGGCCAACAACCGGTACCGGGACCCCGACGAGATCCTCGACGAACTGGCACCCGAGATCCTGCGCCTGCTCCGGGCGGAGCCGATGCCCTTCGAAGGGGTGCTCGACTGGGTGTGCGACCGAGCAGACACCGACTACGAGTGGCTCGCCCCCTACATGCAGGACCCGAAGTACCGCCGGTTGTCACTCGGCTGGGACCTCGACCTGCTCACCGGCATCCTGGGGTGGGCCGGCATCGTGGACCGGGTCGACGCGCAGGTCGAGCCCGATCGCTACGAGCGGGACCGCGAGCGCCTCGTCGGGGGCACGCTGGACCTC
>DAHUZJ010000011.1 GCA_027306585.1 Acidimicrobiaceae bacterium
CAGGTCCAGACGCAGGCCACGCACCACGGCGGGCTCTCGGATCCGTTGGCCGTGCTGGTCCACGACGCCGTCGGTGCCTTCCACCACCACGTGGGGACCGCCCTCCACATCCCCTGGGTCGTCCTGGCGGTGGTGCTGGTCGTCGTGTGCTTCCGCCGGCTCCCGGCGTCGTACGGCGCCTTTGCCGCCGGCGTCGTGCTGGTGGCCATGAGCGGCACCAACCTGGACTCGTTCGAGCGCTACGCCCTGAGCGCCTTCCCGCTCACGATCGCGGCCGCTGCGCTGGTGGTGCGGCGGCCGCTGGTCCGGGTCGTGCTGGTCCTGGCCGGCCTCGGGCTGGCGGCCTACGCCTTCCTCGCCTTCGTCAACCTGCTCGTGCCCTGACGCCGGCCGGGCGCCGGGTTCCCGTGCGGCGCCGACCAACGGGTAACCTTTCGCCGGCTGCAGTGCCGCAGACCGCGTGCCGTCCCCCGGGGGCCGGAACGGCGCGCGGCGCCCATGGAACGGCGCGATCGCCCCCGGTGCCGGCTTCGGGGAGCGTGCGCCCGGAGAGGCGGGTATGTCGACAAGCGAGACGACAGCGGTCGACCGGCACGGCGGCGGCCCGCAGTCGGCGAGCGGCCCCGCCGACGCAGCGGGAGGTGCCGTTCCCCCGGTGGTCGTCATCGGGGCCGGGCCCGCCGGTCTCACCGCCGCGTACCAGCTGGTGAAGGCAGGGGAGCGCCCCCTCGTGGTCGAGACCGACGATGTCGTGGGCGGCATCAGCCGCACGGTCCTGCGCGACGGGTGGCGGTTCGACATCGGTGGGCACCGGTTCTTCACCAAGGTGGCAGCCGTCGAGGCCCTGTGGCACGAGATCCTGCCCGACGAGGACTTCCTGCTCCGGCCCCGGATGAGCCGCATCTTCTACGACGGCAAGTACTACGACTACCCGTTGCGGGCGGCCAACGCCCTCTCCAATCTTGGCCCGAAAGAGGCCGTGCTGTGCGGGCTCTCCTACCTGCGCGCCCGGCTCGCCCCGCCCCGGGACCAGTCGAACTACGAGGGGTGGCTCGTGGCCCGGTTCGGCTGGCGCCTCTACCGCACCTTCTTCAAGACCTATACCGAGAAGGTGTGGGGTGTGCCGGTGTCGGAGATGCCGGCGGACTGGGCCGCCCAGCGGGTGAAGAACCTGGACCTGTCGAAGGCCGTCCTCAACGCCGTCGCCCCGAAGCGCCACCAGACCGAGGTCACGAGCCTGATCGAGCAGTTCCAGTACCCGAAGTACGGCCCGGGGATGATGTGGGAGCGCTGTGCCGACCTCGTGGAGAAGGGAGGTGGGACCGTGCTCCTCCAGAGCCCCGTGACGGCCGTGCACACGGCGGGGGGATTGGCGCGTCGGGTCACGCTCGCCCATCCCGACGGGTCGACGTCGGAGACGGCGTGCTCCCACGTCGTGAGCTCGATGCCGCTCCAGGCCCTCGTGCGCGCGCTCGAACCGGCACCGCCGCCCGAGGTGCGCCGGGCGGCCGAGGGCCTCCACTACCGCGACTTCCTGACGGTGGCGCTCGTCGTCCCCGAAGCGGACGGCTTCCCCGACAACTGGATCTACATCCATGCGCCCGAGGTGAAGGTCGGGCGCATCCAGAACTTCGGCGCGTGGTCGCCCGCCATGGTGAAGGAGGGCCGCACGTGCCTCGGGCTCGAGTACTTCGTGTTCGAGGGCGACGAGCTGTGGCAGGCGTGCGACGACGACCTCGTCGCACGGGCCCGACGGGAGCTCGAGGTGCTGGGCCTCGTGCGGGCCGACCGGGTCGAAGCGGGCTACGTGGTGCGGGTGCCCAAGGCCTACCCGTACTACGACTTCGCCTATGCCGACAACGTGGCCACGATCGTCGGCCATCTGGAGCGGGTCGCCGGGAACGTCCACCCCGTCGGCCGCAACGGCATGCACAAGTACAACAACCAGGATCATTCGATGTACACCGCCATGCTGACGGTGGAGAACATCCTGGGTGCCCGCCACGACGTCTGGGCCGTCAACGTCGAGCAGGAGTACCACGAGGAGGAATCCGGCGGTGGCTCGGCGGCTCGGCCGGCCGCCGGCGGCACCGGGCGGGCTGCTCCCGTGCTCCCGCTCCCTGCCCGATCGGCCTCATGATCCGGCCGACCGGGCAGCCGCCGCGAGCACGTCGTGCCGTCGTCGCCGGGGTCGCGGCCCCGGGACCTGCGGCCCCCGGCGCCGTGCCCGCTCCCCGCTCGGTCGGGCGCTCGCTGCTCCAGGCGGGCCCGGTGGCAGTGGCAGGTTTCGTGACCAACGCAGCCAACGTGCTGGTGACCGTCGCGCTGGCGCGGCTCCTCACCACCCGGGGCTACGGCGCGCTGAACCAGCTCAACGGCCTCTATCTCGTGGTGTCGCTGCCGGGGACGGCCGTCTCGGTGGCGGTCGTGCGCCGGGCGGCGGCGTGGACCGCCGGCGGGACCGGCACCCGGGTCCGTCGATGGGCGGCGCGGGCCCATCGACGCGGGCTGGTTGCCGTCGCCTGCTTCGCCGCCGCCACCCTCCTCGCCGGGGAATGGGTCGCAGGGGCGCTGCGCCAGCCCGGCGCCGCAGGCCTCGACGCCATGGTGGTCGCCGGCGCGGTCTGGATCCTGCTGTGCCTCGACCGGGGGCTCCTCCAAGCGCATCGCGACTACCGCGCGCTGGCGACCAACCTGCTCGTGGAGGGCGGCATGCGGGCGGTGGCCGTCGTGGGCTTCGTGGCCGCCGGGCTGGGGGTCCCCGGGGCGGCCGCCGGCGTGCTGGTCGCCGAGCTGGTGACCGCAGCCCACGCCCGGTTCGCCGCAGACCGTGCCTGGGCGTCGACCGACGGTCGTGCCGGCGTCCCCGTCCCCACTGCGGCCGGTCCTCCTGGCGGTGCCGACCTCGGCACCGACGCCGGTGCCGACGTTCGCGGCGATCGCCGGCACCTGGTCGCCGACCTGGGCGCCGCCCTCGTCGCGCTGGCGACGGTGGCATGGCTCCAGAACGTGGACGTCATCGTGCTGGGCCGGGAGGCGCCGGGCGAGGCTGGTGCTTACGCCGCCGTCTCGGTCGCCAGCAAGGCGCTGGTGCTCGCTGCCGTGGTGCTGGGGGGCTACCTGCTCCCCGAGGCGGCCCTCCGCTGGCGCGACGGCGAGCACGCGATGCGCCAGCTGGGCGCCACCTTGCTCTTCCTCGCCGTGCCCGCCGCCTGCCTCCTGGCCGTGGCCGTCGGAGCGCCGCGGTTGCTCCTGCGCATCGTGTTCTCCACGCGGTACCTGGGGGCGGAGGCGGCGTTCGCCCCGCTGGTGGTGGCCATGATCTTCCTCGCGGTCTCCGCGGTGCTCGTCCTGTACCTCCTGGCCATCGGCCGGCGGGAGGTGGCGATCGTCCTCGTGGCGGGAGCGGCGGCGGCCACGGTCGCTGTGGCCGCCGCCCACGGGCACGCCGCGCCCACGGCAAGGGCCGACCTCGTCGTCCAGGCGGCATTGTGCCTGGCACTGAGCTTGGAGCTCGTCGTGGCGCACCGGGGGCGGCTACGGTGACACTCTGTCACCGCGGGGCGGTGCCGCACCGGGAGTACGGCCGCACGC
>DAHUZJ010000014.1 GCA_027306585.1 Acidimicrobiaceae bacterium
GGCGGCGTCGAGGGATGTCTGCACGAACGTGACGAGCGAGCCGGCGTAGAGCACGTCGACCGGGCCCGAGCCCTTGGCGGACGCGGCGGCAGCTGACCGGGCGGCCTCCTTGGCCGCGTGGGTGGCCGCGTGGGTGGCCGCACCGGCCCACCCTGGCGTGGCGAGGACCGCCGTTGCCGTGGTGGTGGTGGTGGCGGCGGCGAGGACCCCCGCGGCGGCGAACGCCCCTGCCGGCGCGAGCGCGGCAACGATCCGACAAGGAAAGCGCATGAGCGGCAATTCTAGAACATTTTGGCGCATCTACAACGCCAAAGCACGCTCATTGCCGCAGATGCGGCACTCTCGGCGAGAGCCGGCGTCCCCGGGCGCCGCGCCTACTGCCCGCCGGCGGCACCCCCCGCGACGCCGGCGCTTCCGGCACCTCCGGTATCGCCGGACAAGATCGTCACTCCCCCGTCGTCGCCGTCCACGAAGACGAGGTCGTCCCCCTCCTCCACCTCGAACGAGCCGAGCCCGACCACCGCCGGCACCCGCAGCGAGCGCGCCACCTCGACCAGGTGGGCGGCGCCGCTCCCCGACTCCGCCACCAGCCCGGAGGCGACCCACAGGGCGGGGGCCAGCTGCGGGCTGGGCCGGTGGAGCACCACGACGTCGCCCGGCACCACCCGGCGCAGGTCCCGGCTGGCCGACAGCCGGCGGGCCGGTCCGGCGGCGAGCCCCGGTGAGACCGGGTCACCCGTGATCGTGCGCCCGCGCATGGCGATGACCTGCTGGAGGAGCGCCTGCCAGCGGAGGGTGCGGTGCCGGTGCCGGTGCCAGTCGCCCGGCACGGGCTCGTCCAGCAGCCGGCGCACCTCCTCGGGCGAGAGGCTCCACAGCTGCTCGGGGTGCGCCAGGGCCCCGGCCTCCACGAGCGCGCGGCCGGCCGCGGTGAACCCGGCCAGCACCGTCCCGGCCGCGCCGAGGTCGACGGGGTGCGCCCCGGCCAACGCGCCGAGCTCGCCTTTCGCCACCCGCGTCAAGAGCTCGGACGCGGCCTCGTCGGCCGCGTCCGACGCGGTGCCCATGGCCTCGGCCACGAGCGTGCGTGCCGTCGCCACTGCCACCTCGAAGCTGGCGCCGCCGCCCGGGGCTGCCTGGAGCCCCGGCGTCGCGAGCCCCCCGAGCGCCGCCGGCTCCGCCCCCGATGCCTCCAAGCGGAGGAGCCACGGGAGGACCAGCTCGTCGCCCAGCGGGCCGCCGAAGCGGGCGATGGCGCGGGCGGCGGCCACGGCACCCGGCAGGAGGGCGGCACCCTCGGCGACGTGCCCCGGAAGGCCGGCGCCGTCGCCCGCAGGACCCCCTTCGGTCGACAGCCCGCCGAGCGGCGTCGCCCGCGGCGCCGCGAGCACCGCCGGGCGGGCCTGGAGCAGGACCGGGCGGTCGTCCACGATGGCCCACTCGATGGCGGCCGGCCCACCGTCCAGGGCGGCGCGGGCGAGCCCGGCCACGGCCCGGAACCACTCGGGCGGGAAGGGCTTGTCGAGCTTGCGCCCCCGCCCCGGGGGGCCCTCGCCCACCGCCGGGCCCGTCACCGTGTCCCCGGCCACGGAGGCCCGCCAGCCCTCGGCCCAGCCGACCATCAGCGGTGCCGGGGAGCCCCAGACGGCGACGATCTCGACGGTGCCGCCGGTGGCAGCCTCGGCGCCCACGAACGTGGCGGTGCCGGCCGCCTGCGGCTCGACCATGGGCTGCACGAGCACGGCCGGGCAGACCTCGGCCGGCTGGGCGCCCACCCGCTCGCAGATCTCGAGGACCGACCGGGTGATGGTGGAGGCCCAGCAGCCGGCGACGGCCGTCGTCAGCTGGTCCGGCTGGAGGTCCAAGAAGGACGAGAAGGCACCCGACCACACCGGGTCGTCCTCGACGCCCGAGCTCGACCGGGCGACCAGCGATCCGCCGAGGGCCTGCGCCCGCTCGATGGCCGGGCCCAGGTCGACCTCGTCGGGCACCCGCTCCATCAGCGAGAGGGAGACGGCGTGCGGCCCGCGGTCGGCCACCTGCGCCACCAGCTCCGCCACCAGGGCGCTGCCGGGGCCGGGGAGGACGGCGAACCCGGGCAGCGCCGGGAGGCCGCGCCGGCGAGCGTCGGCCAGGCGCGCCGCCTTGGCCCCCACCCGCTCGGCGACGGCGCGCTCGTCGTCCAGGTCGATCAGCTCGATGTCCACGCGCTCGCTCCGTCGATCGCCCACTGCGTCGTCGCCCGGCTGCAGGCCGCTCAGGGGAGCGGTCGAACCGGGTAGTCGACCGGCTCGCCCCGCATCGCCTTCACGATCTGCGTGGCCGCCTTCTGCTGCGACTCCCTGGTCGCCGCCTCCGAGTAGAAGGCGCTGTGGGGCGTGGCGATCAGGTTCGGCACTCCCTGGAGCAGCGAGACGTCGGGGGGCTCGGTCTCGAAGACGTCGAGGCCCGCCCCCGCGATCCGGCCGGTGCGCAGGGCCTCCACCAGGTCAGCCAGCTTGACGAGGGGGCCGCGCGAGGTGTTGACGAGCACCGCCGTGGGCTTCATGGCGGCCAGCTGCGCGGCGCCGATCATGCCGCGCGTCCCGTCCGTCAGCGGGGCGTGCAGCGACACCGCGTCGCTCCGCCGGAGCAGGTCGTCGAGCTCCACCAGCTCGGCGTCGTCGGGGGCGGAGGGCAGGTACGGGTCGTGCACGAGGACCGTCATCCCGAGCGCCCGCGCGCCCATGGCCAGGTGGCGGGCGATCCGGCCGTACCCGACGAGGCCGAGCACCGCCTCCGAGGGGCGCAGCATCGGGCGGAGGTTGCCCACGCCCCAGCCCCCGGCCAGCACGTCGGCGTGGCCGGCGGGCAGCTTGCGGAGGAGCGAGAGGACCATCGCCAGGGCGTGGGTGCCCACCTCCTCGACGCAGTAGTCGGGCACGTTGGTGACGATGATGCCCCGCTCGGCAGCGGCCGCCACGTCCACGTTGTCGACCCCGATGCCGTAGCGGGCGATGATCTTGCAGCGCTCGAGCCGGGCGATGTCGTCGCGCGGCAGCGAGAAGTACGTGGTGAGGACGGCGTCGGCGTCGGCCGCTGCCGCCAGGACGGCCTCCCGGTCGCCGCTCGCCACCTCGAAGGTGCCGCCGGCCTCCGCGAAGAGCGCGTGCTCGATCTCGGTGTCGGGGAACACCTGGTCGGTGAGCACCACCTTGAACTGGTCCATCAGGTTCCTCCTGTCATGGCTCGAAGACGACCTTGAGCCGGCCTGGCTGGTCGTACCACCCGGCCAGGACGGCCGGCGCGTCGGCGATCGGCAGGCGCTCGGTCACGAGCGGCGCGCCTCGCACCTCCCCCGACGCCACCACGGCGATGGCGTCGTCGTAGTCGCGGCCCACGGCGGCGCGGGGGTTCACCAGCCGGAGCTCCTTGCGGTACAGGTCGTAGAAGGGCAGCGAGTGGTTGGCCCCGACGACGGTGCCGAAGATCACCACGGTCGCCCCGTAGCCGGCGAGCTCGACGGCGAGCGAGACGGTGGCGCCGGTGCCCGCCGCCTCCACCACCACCTCCGGGCCGTTCCCGCCCGTGACCTCGGCCACCACCCCGGCCGCTTCGTCGGGGGTGCAGGTCACGGTAGCGCCCAGCTCGTCGGCCAGGGCCCGCTTCGACGCCGACCGTCCGACGCCGACGACCGTCGTCGCCCCCCGGGCCCGGAGCAGCTGGAGGTGCAGGAGCCCGGAGACGCCCAGGCCGACGACCACCGCGTGGTCCGACGGGAAGACGTCGACCTGCCGCTGGGCGTGCACGCAGGTACCGAGGACCTGCAGGAGGGCCGCGTCGTCGTCGCTGACCGTCTCGGGCACCACGTGGAGCCGGCTGGCCGGCACGGCCACCAGCTCCGCCAGCCCGCCGTCCACGTCCCGGCCCATGAGGCCGCCCGAGGGGCACAGGTGGACGAGGCCGCGCCGGCAGGTGTCGCACCACCCGCACGACATGCTCGGGTCGACCAGGACGCGCGTGCCGATGGCCGGCGCACCGGCACCGCCGCCGCCGTCGACGACCCGGCCGACCAGCTCGTGACCGATCACCCGAGGGAAGGTCGTGGGCATCGACCCGTCGACCACCTTTCGGTCGGTGCCGCACACCCCGGCCTGTTCCACGCGCACCACCGCCAGCTCACCACCGCCCTGGGGCACCGCCACGTCGCGTACGGCGAGGTGGTGGGGTGCTTCCAGGACGGCGGCGCGCATGGCGAGAGGAACAGCGGCGGGTTGCGCGAGGCGCGAGCCCTCAGCGCCCGCCGTCGAGGCCGAAGAGCCGGGCCGGGTTGGCGTCGGCCACGGCCGACACCGTGTCGGCGTCGAGCGCGTCGGTGAGCGCCTCCATCGGGCGGTCGGTCGACATGTCGAAGGGCATGTCGGTGCCGAGCACCACGCGGTCGGCACCGACCCGCTCCACCAGGTACCGCAGGGCGGCGGCGTCGTGGGTGATGGTGTCGAAGTACAGCTGGCCGAACGCGTCCCACACGTCGTCGGCCTTGATCGTGATCTCCGGCCGGACGGTGCAGGCGTGCGCCAGGCGGCCGGCCTGGTAGGGCACGTAGCCGCCGCCGTGCAGGAGGATGAGGCGCACGTTGCGGTGCCGGGCGAGGACGCCGGCACAGATCATCCGCTCGGCCATGATGGTCGTCTCGAGCGGGTTCCCAATGGCGTTCTGCAGGTACCAGTCGTTGAGGGCGGCGTGGGGCTCGTTCCACCCCGGGTGGATGAGGACGGGGAGCCCGAGCTCTGTGGCCGCCGCCCAGAACACCTCGAACTCCGGCGTGTCGAGGCGACGGCCGGCGATCGACGTCCCGATGGCGGCGCCGATGGCCCCGTCGCCCACGGCGGCGCGGTAGGCGGCGACCGCCAGGTCCGGGTTCTGCATGGGAAGGTTGGCCAGCCAGTGGAGGCGTTCGCCGTCGTGCTCGCAGAAGCGGACCAGGCCCTCGTTGGTCGCCTGGCACAGCTTCTCGCCGGCTGCGTCGTCCACCTCGTAGAAGAAGAGCGGCGGCGGGGCCGAGCACACGGCGGCCGTCACCTTGCGCTCGTCCATGTAGGCCAGCTTGGCGGCCGGGTCGTAGAACGAATCGGCCACGGCGAATTCGACGTGGTGGGCGCCGCTCCACTTGTAGTCGGCGTCCAGGTTGACGCCGTACGACGGCTCCGCCCGCAGCAGCTCCAAAGCCTCGCTGGGCATGACGTGGTTGTGCACGTCGACGCTCATCGGTTGCACTCCTCTCGGGCCGGCACGCGCCGGCAATCATGTTGGTGGCAGGTCAGCCCGTGCCACCGCAGCTGAGCCGGCTTCGGCGCTCGCGGCAACACCACAGCGGTCGGAGGCCGCCAATCATCATTGTATCGCAATCACCTGGGGGCGTCGGGCGTCACCGCGCCCGCGGGCCGGGACCCTGGGCCGGCACCCTGGGCCGCGACGCGACCCTGGGCCGGCACCGGCGGCGAAGCACCCGGCCGCGCTCACCCGACGCGTGTGGCCGGCCGGGCAGCCCCCAGCCGGTCGGCGAACCAGTCGGCCCATGCCACGGTGGCCACCGTGAGCCGGTCGGTCTGGCAGTGGGTGGCACCGCCAGTGCGCTCGTCGAAGACCCGCAGCTCCTTGTCGGCGGAGCCGACGGCGGCGTACACCGCTTCGGCGTCGGCCAGGGGGATCTGCTCGTCGCGCGCCCCGTGGAGGAGGAGGTACGGGCAGCGCATCTCCTGGACCACGCCGTCGAGGGCGTAGGCGGACAGAAGGTCGAGGGCCTCGTCGAAGGTCTCACACCCGAGGACCCAGCAGATGTGGTCGCCGGCGACCGACATGGCGCCGGAGAAGGCCTCGGCGATGCGCCGCTCCCACGTCGCCCGGTAGTCCCAGATCGCGCCCCAGCACACGCAGGCGGCGAACCTCGGCTCCTTCGAGGCGCACCGGGCCGCGTAGTAGCCGCCCAGGCTGATGCCCATGACCCCGATCCGCGCCCCGTCCACCTCGGGTCGGCTCGCCAGGTAGTCGATGGCCGCTCCTCCGGCTGCCTCGTGGTCGGGACGGAGCGGCAGGCCGCGGAAGCGGATCGACTCGCCGTTGCCCGGGCCGTCGATCACCAGGCAGCCGACGCCACGGCGGACCAGCTCGGTGACGCCCCGGACGAACTGCAGCTCCTTCGTGATGTCGAGCCCGTCGAAGAAGACGACGCACGGCACCGGCCCGTCGAGGCCGGACGGTAGGGCCAGGTAGGCGGGCAGGTGCGTGCCCTCGAAGGGGACCTCGACGCGCTCGATGGACGGCCCGTCGACGAGCTCGGCGAAGCGGCCGAAGCAGTCGACCCCCTTGCGGTACGCATCGAGGGCGGCGTCGTCCTTCGGGAGCTTGAACCGCTCGCCGATGTGGTAGTAGCTGCTGGCCCGCAGGTACGCCCGCGCCGCCGTGAGCGAGCGCCCAGCCGCGGCGTCGGCGTCGGCCCCCTGGCGGAGCTCGTCGCCCATCTCGGCCCACGCCGCGAACCATGCGTCGTCGTCCCCGACCTTGGCGGCCAGGCGGCGGGCGACGGCGTCGACCTCACCGAGCTCGGCGCCGCCGTAGGGGGCCGAGCCGAGCACGAGGTCGAGAGCCGCCGACCACCGGTACTGGCCGGGGAAGTACATGAACCACTCGTCGAAGCGGGCGGTGGGCATCGGGGCGCGCTCCTTCACCGTCGTCGGGAACCCATCAGGCCAACAAGGCCGACGGCAGCTTCGCGCGTCAGCCGGCGGGGGCCGGAACCGGCCGCTCCCGCGCTTCCAGCTCGTCGAGGATGCGCCGGGCGAGGAGCACCGCGGCGTCGCTCTTGATGTGCACCTCCCGGAACCCGTCGTCGGGAAAGGCGAACATCCGCTGCTGCTCCTCGAGGGCCCAGCGGTCCTCCTCGGCGACCTGGACGCAGTCGGCGGTCACGCGCGCCGCCAGCGACGGCCGGCCGGCCGAGGCGCCAGCCGCGCCCGCCTCCTCGCGCTTCGAGCACACCACCCGTCGCCAGACGTGGCTGCCCTCGTCCACCGGGGTGATCGTGTGGTACAGGACGAAGCTGCGCTCGGCGTCGGTCCCCAGGCCGCTCGGCGGCGCCACCCGCTCGACGACCCGGAACAGCCCGGGGACGACCATCTCGTGGGTGGCCACGTTGTCGCCGACCTCGACGCCGAACCAGCCGCCCTTCGTCGCCCCGAAGCGGAAGCCCTCACGGCGGCGGGTGGTCCCGAGGAGCGGCGGGGTGCCGTCCGCCGAGCGTGCCGTCTCCACCGCCACGGCGGCGTCGGCGAAGGTGCCGATGTTGCCGGCGTGGAGCGGGTAGAAGTGCGTCAGGTCGAAGAGGTTCTCGACCAGGAGCCGGGCGCTCGCCTGCACCGTGCACGGCCCCCAGAGCTCGGCGTCCCAGCTCACATCGGCGATCTCGGGCGTGCGGGGCGGCCGGTCGCCGGCCTCGCCGTCGCCCGTCCACACCCAGACCACGCCATCCTGCTCGACCGTCGTGTACGGACGGACCCCTCCGATGCGCTCGAGGCGGGCCGCCGACCCCTCGAGCGCCGGGATGCCCACGCACTGCCCGCAGCCGTCGAAGCGGAAGCCGTGGTAGGCGCACTCGAGGCTCCCGTCCTCGAGCAGCCGTCCCTTGGCCAGCGGGAACCGCTTGTGGATGCACCGGCCGTCGAGAGCGTGGACCTGCCCTCCGGCGTCTCGCCACGCCACGAGCGGCCGTCCGGCCACCGTCATCCCGTGCAGCTCACCGGAAGCGAGCTCGCCCGACAGCCCGACGGCGTACCAGGTGTTGCGGATCATCCCTGCCTCCCTCCTGTGCTGCCCGGCCTCGTCGGCCGGTGCCGGCCCGGTCCGGCCGCCACGACGCGGCGCGAGGGCGCCGCCGGCGGAAGTCCCGTCCGGCGAACGCCCTCGGCGCCGTGCGTCTCGGTGCCGGCTTCGGTTCCCCGGAGCGGCTCCCAACCTACGGGGTCGGCGGTCCCGTCGACTCCTTGGCGAAGTTTGTCAGCCACTGGGACTTGGTGACCCCCACGCCCCACGGTGGAACGTTCTTGTAGGTCTTGATGGGGACGTTGCGCAGTGTGCCGTTGACCTTCTTCACCT
>DAHUZJ010000017.1 GCA_027306585.1 Acidimicrobiaceae bacterium
GGCGGCGTAGTCGGCCCACGCCGCCTGCGCCTCCGTCTCCGGGGTGAACTCACCGGCCTCGCCGTAGTCGTAGGTGCCGATGTAGTTGCCTTCCTCGTCGTAGGCGTGCTCGCCGAAGGCCTCGCGGTACTCCTCGGAGACCTCGCCACCTTCGGCCGCCTGCTTGATCGAGAGGCTGATGCGCCGACGCTGCAGGTCGATGTCGATGATCTTGACCCACAGCTCCTCGCCCGGGCTGACCACCTGCTCGGGCAGGTCGACGTGGTGGGCGGCCATCTCGGAGATGTGGACGAGCCCCTCGATGCCGTCGCCCACCTGCACGAAGGCGCCGAAGGGCACGAGCTTGGTGATGCGGCCGTAGACCAGCTGGCCGACCTGGTGGGAGTCGGCGAACTCCTGCCAGGGGTCCGTCTGGGTCGCCTTGAGCGACAGGCTGATGCGCTCCTTGTCGAGGTCGACGTCGAGCACCTCGACTGTGATCTCGTCGCCGACCTGCACCACCTGGGACGGGTGCTCGACGTGCTTCCAGCTGAGCTCGGAGACGTGCACGAGGCCGTCCATGCCGCCCAGGTCGACGAACGCGCCGAAGTTGACCACCGAGGACACGGTGCCCCGCCGCCGTTCGCCGGGCTTGAGGTTGGCCAGGAAGTCGCCGCGCTGCTCCTTCTGGGCCTCCTCCAGCCACGCCCGGCGAGACAGCACCACGTTGTTCCGGTTGCGGTCGAGCTCGATGATCTTCGCCTCGATCACCCGCCCCACGTACGGCTGGAGCTCCCGCACCCGCCGCAGCTCGACGAGCGACGCCGGGAGGAACCCTCGCAGGCCGATGTCGACGATGAGGCCGCCCTTGACGACCTCGATGACCGGGCCGCGGACGACCTGGCCGCTCTCCTGCAGCTTCTCGATGGTCGCCCACGCCCGCTCGTACTGGGCACGCTTCTTCGAGAGCACGAGGCGCCCTTCCTTGTCCTCCTTCTGGAGGACGAGGGCCTCGATGCGGTCGCCCAGGGCGACGATCTCGTGCGGGTCGACGTCGTTGCGGATGGACAGCTCTCGAGCCGGGATGACACCCTCGGACTTGAAGCCGATGTCCAGGAGCACCTCGTCGCGGTCGATCTTGACGACCGTCCCCTCGACCAGGTCGCCGTCGTCGAACTCGACGATGGTGCCGGCCATGACGTCTTCGAGCGACTGCCCGACGAGGTCGTCCTCGGTGACGGGTCGGGGGATGTAGTTGCCCTGCTCGTCGAAGGTCCCCATGTCCTCCGTGGAGAGGAGGGTGCCACGGGACGTGAGGAGGGCGGTCGGTCGCTCGTCGGACATGGGCACTGCTCTCTTTCGTGGCGGGTGCCTCAGGCACCCGCTCGACGGTCGCGCCGGGACCGTCCGGTCGTCGTGCTGGACCTGGCCGCCGGCACCGGCCAGGTCCTTCAGGTTACCGCACGTTGCCGGTCAACCGGCCTTGGCCGCCGCCCAGGAGCTCCCCCACGCCATCGACACCGCCAGTGGGACCTCGAGCGGCACCGCCTGCGTCAGGGCGTCCTCGGTGAGCGCAGCGACCCGCGCCTCCTCCTCGGACGGCACCTCGACGATCACCTCGTCGTGCACCTGCAGCACCAGGCGGCCGGCCAGCCCCTCCCCCTCGAGGGCCTGGTCCAGGCGGACCAGCGCCGTCTTGAAGATGTCGGCTGCCAGGCCCTGGATCCCGGCGTTCATCGCCTGGCGCTCGGCCGCCTGGCGCTGGCGGTAGTCGCGGCTCCCCAGGTCGGGCAGCGGCCGCTTCCGGCCGAGGGCCGTCCTCGTGTAGCCGCGGGCACGGGCCTCGGCCACGGTGGCCTCCATGTAGGCCCGCACCAGGGGGAAGGCGGCGAAGTAGCGCTCGATGATCTCGTTCGCCTCCTCGACCCCCGTCGACAGCCGACGAGCCAGGCCGAACGCCTCCATGCCGTAGGCCAGTCCGTACGACACCATCTTCGCCCGGTCGCGCTGGGCCCTCGTGACCTCCTCGGGGGGCACGCCGTACACCCCGGAGGCCACCCGTCGGTGCACGTCGGCACCGGTGCGGAAGGCCTCCACCAGCCCTGGGTCCCCAGAGAGGTGGGCGATGACCCGCAGCTCGACCTGGTCGTAGTCGGCGACGAGGAAGCGCCACCCCTCGGCGGGGACGAACGCCCGGCGGAAGCGCTGCCCGGCCTCCGTGCGGGTGGGGATGTTGTGCAGGTTGGGCCGCTCGGACGACAGCCGGCCCGTGCGCGCCACGGTCTGGCGGAAGGAAGCGTGGATGCGGCCGTCCGGGGCGACCTCCGCCAGGAGGTTCTCGCCGTACGTCGAGCGCAGCTTCTCGAGCTCTCGATAGCGCAGGAGGGCGTCGACGATCGGGTGCGCGTCGCGCAGCGTCTCGAGCGTGGCGGCGTCCGTCGAGTACCCCGTCTTGGTCTTGCGCCCCGGTGCCAGCCCGAGCTCCTCGTAGAGGACGGCGCGCAGCTGCGGCGTGGAGTTGACGTTGAACTCGTGCCCGGCCAGGCCGTGCACCTCGGCCATGAGCGTCTGGGTCTGGCTCGCCAGGTCGTCGGCGATCCGGCGGAGCTCGGCGGTGTCGACCCGCACCCCGACGACCTCCATCCGGGCGAGGACCCGCACGAGGGGTCGCTCCACCTCGTCGTGGAGCGCCCCCAGTCCCTCGTCCTCGAGGCGACGGCGCAGGACCGGCACCACGGCCGCCGCCGTCTGCGCCTCCGCTGCCGCGGCCAAGGCCACCGCCTCGGTGTCGTCTTCGACGGGCGCGGTCTCGACGCTCAGGGTGAGCTGCCCGCCCCCGCCGGCACCCTTGGCGACGGCGTCACCCGCCTCGGCCGGGGCGGCGGCGTGCCCGCGGCCGGTGAGCGCCGCCAGCCCGTAGTCCCCGGTCGACGGATCGAGCAGGTAGGCGGCGACCTCGGTGTCCATGACGAGGTGGGTGCAGTCGATGCCCATGGGCAGGGACGCGCGGAGGAGCTCCTTCACGCCGTGACCGACCACCGGGGCCCGGGCCAGGAGCGTGGTCAGGCGGGACGCCACCTTGGTGTCGCCGAGGAGCGGTGCCGCCAGCCATGCGGCCTCGACCTCGGTCCGTTGGCCGTGGCCCCCCGAGCCGTCGCCCGCTTGGCTGGCGGACCCCTGGTCGTGGCCAGACGCCACCAGGACGATCCCACGGAGCGGTGAGCGCCCCGGATCGCCCTCCCATCGAGCCGCCAGCGCGAGCAGGCCGTTGCCGCCCCCCGCCACGGCACCGGGCGGCGTGGCGGGGGCGAACCGCCTGTCCAGTGCCACGAGGGCCGCCAGGGCCGCTTCGACCGACGCCGGCATCGCCGGGACGACGGGGACCGGGACGGCGACCGCCGCCGCGCCCAAGGTGCCCACCGTCGCTCCTGCCCCGCCCGCGCCTGCCCCGCCGGTGGTCCCCGACGTCCCCCCGCCCGCCGCACGTGCGCCGGCGACGGCTCCGCCACCGTCGCCGGCGGCGTCGGGCAGGGCCGACCCGGCCGCCGGCGGCCCGAACCGCCCGTCGGCGAGGAGGGCGGTGGTCCGGCGCCACAGCGTCCGGAGCTCGTACTGCTCGTAGAGGTCCTTCACCGCCGCCAGGTCCCAACCGCCGAGCGTGAGGTCGTCGGGATGCATGTCGAGGCGCAGGTCGCGCACCAAGGGCGTGACGGCGGCGTTGGCCCGCACCTGGTCCACGTGCGCAGCGAGGTTGGCACGGAGCTTGGGCGTCAGGTCGTCCAGGTGGGCGTAGAGGGTGTCCAGGTCGCCGTAGTCGCGGAGCAGGCGCGCGGCCGTCTTGTCGCCGACGCCGGGGACCCCGGGCAGGTTGTCGGACTGGTCGCCCCGCAGAGCGGCGAGCAGCGGGTACCGGTCCGGCGGCAGCCCGGTACGCGCCACGATGCCGTCCTCGTCGTAGAGCGCGTAGTCGCTGACGCCCTTGCGGTTGTAGAGGACTCGGACGTGCGGGTCCTCGACCAGCTGGAAGCAGTCCCGGTCGCCGGTCACCACGACGACGTCGTGGCCACGGTCACGAGCCTCGGTGGCGAGGGTGGCGAGCACGTCGTCGGCCTCGTAGCCGGTGACACCCACGCACGGGACGTTGAGCGCTCCGAGCACGGCCCGGATCATGTCGAACTGCGGCACGAGGTCGTCGGGGGTCGCCGCCCGGCCGCCCTTGTAGTCGGCCACGAGGTCGTGGCGGAAGGTGTCGCCGGGAAGGTCGAAGGCGACCGCCAGCGCCCCTGGGCGGTGATCCCGGACCACGTTCACGAGCATCGACACGAACCCGAAGAGGGCGTTCGTCACGGTCCCGGTCGCCGTGCTCAGATCGGAGGGCAAGGCGAAGTACGCCCGGTAGGCGAGCGACATGGCGTCGAGGAGGAAGAGGGGCGCGGGCCCCTCGCCGCCCTCGCCCGCCGGCTCGGTCACGGCCCGCTCAGGGTCGGAGTGAGCCGTCGACGACCTCCCGGGCCACGTCGCGCATCCGGCGGCGAGTGCGCATGGCCGTCTGCTGCACGAAGGCGAACGCGTCCGGCTCGGACAGGCCGAGCTCCACGAGGACGCCCTTTGCCTCGTCGACGACGCGGCGGGTGGCGATCTTGTCCTCGGCGAGGTCCGCCCCCCCTCGGCCGTCGGGCGTCGCGGGTCCGAGGGTGGCGAGCTCCTCGTCGATGGCCCACTCCTGCCGGCATCGGGTGAGGACCTCGGCGACGGCCGGGAGCAGCTCCTCACGGCGGAACGGCTTCACCAGGTAGGTGGCCACGCCGGCGTCTCGAGCGTCCTCGATGAGGTCGCGCTGGCTGAACGCGGTCAGCACCATCACCGCCACGCGGTGGTTGGCGGTGATCTCCCGAGCGGCCCGGATGCCGTCCATCCCCGGCATCTTGAGGTCGAGGATGGCGAGGTCGGGCTGGGTGCGGGCAACCAGCTGGACGGCCTCGTCCCCCCGCGCCGTCTCGCCGACGACCTCGTAGCCGGCGGACACCAGGATCTCCTTGAGGTCGAGGCGGATGATCGCCTCGTCCTCGGCGATCACGACGCGGGTGGCATCGGCCACCCCGGCGCCCGGGGTGGCGGCCGAGGCGGTCACCGGCGCCCCCCGACGTCGGCCAGCAGCTCGTCCTGGCGGTGCTCCAGCTGGTGCACGGTGTCCACCAGCGCCTGGCGGGCACGGTCCATGGCGTCGGCGTGCCGGCGCGCTTCGCTGTAGTCGTGCGCGGCGAGCGGGGTCTCCGCCACCAGTGCTCGGACCCGCGCGCCCTCGGCCTCCTCGACTACCACCGCGAGCTGCTCGTCCAGGACGGCGAGCTCCTCGCGAGCGCGTACGAGGCGGGCGTGGACGTCTCTCAGGCGTCGCTCGACGAGGAACGGTTGCATGGACCGCCGATTGTAGGCCTCCGGCCTCCGGACGGTCGCCCGCGACCGCGTCAGCGGTGCGACGGCCGCCAGACGGTCGCCGTCGTGACCGCCGCCAGGATCGCCCCGTCGGGTGTCCCGGCGATGCCCGGCGCCTGGGACAAGGGGACCCGTCCGCCCTTCGCTCCCGGGTACGGGAACGGGTCCACCGCCAGGTAGTCGCCCGGGTCCGAGAGGTCACCCGGCCACGCGAAGCCGTCGAGCGCCGCCAGGGCGGCGTTGGCCGAGCGGCCCAGGCCGGTCTCGAAGAGGCCACCCACGAACGCCGGGATGCCCGCCACCCGGCAGCGTGCCACGGCGCGGCGGGCCGCCAACAGGCCGCCCAGCCGGGGGGGCTTGAGGCACGCGGCGCCACAGGCGTGGTACCTCAGGGCGTCCACGACCCGGCGCACGGTGGAGAGGGACTCGTCCAGGCACACCGGCGTCGACAGCCGCGTGGCCAGCACAGCGTGGGCCGGAAGGTCGGCGGGGGGCAGCGGCTGCTCCACGCAGGCGATCTCGAGCTCGTCGAGAGCCACCAGGCGGGCGGCGTCGCGATCGTCCCCCGAGTCGAGCAGATAGCTTCCGTTGGCGTCGACCTGGAGGGGCAGATCCGGGTGGGCAGCCCGCACGGCGGCGACCGGCACGCGGTCCCACCCCGGCTCGATCTTGCACCGGACCCGGGCCGCCCCAGCGGCCGCCACACGGGCCACGTCCGCCACCAGGACCCCGACGTCGCGGTCTGCGGGGATGCCGACCAGCGCCCCGGCGGCGACGCCCCGGGCCGCCGTGGCCGGCGCCACGCCGAGCCGCTGCCACAGCGGCGTGCCGGTGGCCCGCAGCTCGGCATCGAGCACGGCCATCTCCAAGGTGGCGGCGATCAAGCGGCCAACCGGGCCGGCGTCGAAGAGCGACGCCACCTGGGCGGCCGGGGGCAGTTTCCCACCACGGGCACCGGCCGCGTCCGCCAGCCGGTCGGGGCCCAGCTGGGTCAGCACCGGCCACACGTCCTCGAGCGGGGGGTCGACCAAGGTGCCGCCAGGGAGCGCACCGCACTCACCCCAGCCGTCGGCCTCGTCGGTGACCACCCGCACGAGCGCGACCGGGCGCTGTCGATGCGCCCCTTGGGCCGTGCCCACCGGACGGCGCAGCTCGAGCTCGAGCAGGCGGAGCTCGAGACCCTCGAGCCTCATCGGGCCGGCGGGGGCGGCGGTAGGATGCGCCACCCGGCCCGGATGGCGGAATCGGTAGACGCGGAGGCCTCAAAAGCCTTTGCCTGAAAGGGCGTGCGGGTTCGAGTCCCGCTCCGGGCACCACCGTGGGACGGTTGCGCCCGACCACGACCACGGGGAAGGGCCTCGGCCCCCCGTGGCCACCCGGGACGGCCCGCGAAGGCCATGGTGCCCTGCAGCCCCGCCCGGGCCACGCCCTGCAGCCCCGCCGGGCGCCGGCGGATCCTCCTCCAGACGCTCACGCCATCGACCTCCCCGGTGGAGTATGGCCCGACCGCCCGGGGGTCGCGGTCTGGCTGCATGGCCCGGTGGGTCCGCCCGGTGCGCCGGGGCAGACGACCGCGGGTCCTGCGACCCGAGCACCGGCCGGCCGAGGGGTCCTGGCGCCCGGCACGGCGAGGTGATGCTGACCCGGTGGTAATGCGACCCACCTCCGTAGGCCGTGCCAAACTTGGCGCCGGCGGCTCCCTGCCGCCTCGGGCGGAAGCCCGCTGCCTGGGGCTCGGAGAGGTCGGTCGTGCTCGTATTCACCTTCCCCGGACAGGGGTCGCAACGGTCGGGGATGGGCCGCCCGTGGGTGGAACATCCATCGTGGGAGGTCGTGGCCGAGGCGTCGGCCGCCGCCGGGCGAGACGTCGAGCAGCTGCTCCTCGAGGCCCCCATGGACGAGCTCACCCAGACCGCCAACGCCCAGCTCGCGACCTTCGTGATGAGCCTCGTGGTCCTCGACGCCGTCGAGCGGGTGGGGCTGGCGCCTGCCGCCTGCGCCGGCCACAGCCTCGGCGAGTACACGGCGCTGGTGGCGAGCGGGGCCGTCTCCTTCTCGGACGGCTCGCGCCTGGTGGTGGCTCGGGGCGAGGCAATGGCCCACGCCGCGGAGGACGCACCGGGGACCATGGCGGCCTTGCTCGGCATCGCCGAGGACGACGCCGAGGCGGCCTGCCAGCGGATCGAGGGGGACGTCTGGGTCGCCAACTACAACGCCCCGGGCCAGGTGGTGGTGGCCGGCACGACCGACGCCATCGCCGCCGTCACGGCGGTGGCCAAGGAGCTGGGCGCCCGCAAGGTGCTGCCCGTCCCGGTCTCCGGCGCCTTCCATACGCCCCTCATGGCCGGCGCCCGGCCGGCCCTTCGCAAGGCCCTCGGCGATGCCGTGTTCCAGTCGCCCGAGGTCCCGGTGGTCGCCAACGTCGACGCCCGGGTCCATGACGACGCCAACGACTGGCCCGGCCTGCTCTCGGCGCAGCTGTGCGCCCCGGTCCGCTGGCGTCAGACCCTCGACGCGCTGGTCGGCCTGGGGGCCACCACCTTGGTCGAGGTGGGCCCCGGTGGCGTCCTGAGCGGCCTCGCCCGCCGCACGGCACCCGAGGCACAGGCCCTGGCCGTCGCCAAGCCCGCGGACCTCGACGCCCTGCTCGATGCCGTCGCCGGCACCGCCGGCGACGCGTGGAGGGACGACGCCCACGCCCACCAGGGGGAGCACCTCTACATGTCCGAGCGGGTGGTGGTGAGCCCGTGCTCGGGGATCTTCGCCCCGGAGGACTCGCTCGTCGCCCCGGGCACCGGGCTCCTGCCCGGCACCGGCGGCGCCGGTGGCGCCAGCCGCGTCCGCGGCGCCGCGGCGGCGACCCCGGTCGAGGGAGCCGGCGCCGCGGTGGGCATCGGCGACCTCGTCGGGCGGGTGGGCGTGACCGACGTCCGCACGCCGTTCGCCGGGCAGGTCGTCCGCTGGTTGTCGGTGGCGGGCGAACGGGTGCAGGAGGGCCAACCGCTGGCGTGGCTCCGGACGAGGGACGAGGGCCGATGAGCGAGGAAGGGCCTTCCTCCGGGGAAGGTCGGGTCGTCCTGGTGACGGGCGGGTCCCGGGGCATCGGGGCCGCCTGCGCCGCCTGGTTCGCCGCCCATGGCGACCGGGTGGCCGTGACCTACCGCGGTGACGAGCCACCCGAGCCGCCGAAGGACGCCGACCCGGAGTGTTTCCTGGCCGTCCGCTGCGACGTGACCGACACCGCCCAGGTCGACGCCGCCTTCAGCGCCGTGGAGGCCCGCTGGGGCGCGGTGGAGGTCCTGGTGGCCAACGCCGGGATCACCCGGGACACCCTCTTGCTGCGGATGGGCGAGGACGCCTGGCACGAGGTCCTCGAGACCAACCTCACGGGTTCCTTCCGGGTCGCCAAGCGTGCCGTCGCCAAGATGCTGCGCCTGCACCGGGGGCGCATCGTGCTCGTCTCGTCGGTCGGCGCGTTCGTCGGCCTCCCGGGCCAGGCGAACTACGCGGCCTCCAAGGCGGGCCTGATCGGCATGGCCCGGGCACTGGCCCGAGAGGTGGCCAGCCGACAGATCACGGTCAACGTGGTCGCACCGGGCATCGTCACGACCGACATGACCGCTGCCCTCGGCGAGGCACGTGTCGACGAGCTGCGGCGCATGGTGCCCCTCGGGAGGGCGGCGACCCCCGACGAGGTCGCCGAGGCCGTCGGCTTCTTGGCCTCCGACGGTGCGGGGTACGTGACCGGAGCGGTGCTCCCCGTCGACGGTGGTCTCGGGATGGGGCTGTAAGGTCCTGCGACGAGGTTCTGCAACGGACGAGGCCGGCCCCAGGGTCCGGGTGGCTACGAGCAAGGAGCAACGGAAGTGGACAGCGACGCTGCGTTCGAGAAGTTTCGCGAGTCGGCCGTCGAGGTGCTGCAGGTCCCAGCGGAGAAGGTGACCAAGGACGCCAGGTTCGCCGAGGACCTGGACGCCGACAGCCTCGACCTCGTCGAGCTGGTCATGGCGCTCGAAGAGTCCTTCGACGTCACCGTCGAAGAGACGGAGCTCGAGGACATCGAGACGGTGGGCCAAGCCTTCGACCTCATCTCCTCCAAGCTCTGATGCTGCTGGGCGTGGGCCCCGACGGGCCCATCCCCGGCCGCCGGGTCGCCGTCACGGGGATCGGTGCGGTGACGTGCTGTGGCCTCGGCGCGGCTGCCCTCTGGGACGAGCTGGTCCACCCGAGCATCTCGGGTGACCGGAGCGTCCCCGACTTCGATCCGGCCGCGTACTTCGGTCCGAAGGACGCGCGGCGGGTCGACCGGTTCGCGCAATTCGCCGTGGCCGCCGCCGACGAGGCGCTGGCCGACGCCGGCGACCTCGCCGTCGACCCGGCACGGGCCGCGGTCGTCATGACGACGGGGGTCGGCGGCTTCCACACGCTCGCCGAGCAGGTGCAGGTGTACAACGACCGGGGCCCCCGCCGGGTCTCGCCGTTCCTCGTGCCCATGATGATGGCCAACGCAGCGTCGGCCCACATCTCGATGCGGACGGGTTGGCGGGGACCCTCGGAGACGGTCGTCACGGCGTGCGCCGCCGGCACCCACGCCGTGGGGGCGGCCGCCCGACTGGTGGCGAGCGGCCGGTGCGACGTGGCCCTCGGCGGGGGCGCCGAGGCGTCCATGCACCCGGTGGCGGTGGCGGCCTTCGCCAACATGACGGCACTGTCGACGTCCGGCGAGTCCCGCCCGTTCGACGTACGGCGCGACGGCTTCGTGGTGACCGAGGGGGCCGCCGGGCTCGTGCTCGAGTCGTGGGACCGCGCCGTCGAGCGCGGCGCCCACATCTACGCCGAGGTGGCGGGCGCCGGCAGCACCGCCGACGCCCACCACATCACCGCCCCGATGCCCGACGGCAGCGGCGCCGTGGCGTGCATGGAACAGGCGCTCTTCGACGCCCAGCTGACCGCGGGCGACATCGCCCACATCAACGCCCACGGGACGTCCACGCCGCTCAACGACCTCGCCGAGGCCCGGGCCATCAACAAGGTCTTCGGCGAGCCGGGACCGGTCGTGACGTCGACCAAGGGCGTGACCGGCCACGGCCTCGGGGCCGCCGGCGCCATCGAAGCCGTGGCGTCGGTGCTCGCCATCGAGCACCGGCTCGTGCCGCCCACCCACGGCTGCGAGGAGCTCGACCCCGAGATCCACCTGGACGTGGTCCGAGGCGAGGCGCGCCCCTGGGAGCCCGGCCCGGTGCTGTCCAACTCCTTCGGGTTCGGCGGCCACAACGGCTGCCTGATCTTGCTCCCGCCCACGGCCTGACGTCGGCCGTCGGCGAGCCGCGTCAGGCGCGGTCGAGCGCCGCCCGCAGGTCGGCGACCAGGTCGCGCGCCGCGTCGGGTCCACCGTGCTCGAGGAGCCGGCGCACGAGGGCCGAGCCCACGATGACCCCGTCGGCCGACCGGCACGCCTCGACCGCCTGGGCCGGGGTCGAGATCCCGACGCCCACGCACACCGGCAGGTCGGTCGCCGCCCGGGCCCGGGTGACGACGTCGCCGGTGCTCGGACCGAGCGACACGCGCTCCCCCGTCACGCCCATGCGGGCGACGGCGTAGACGAAGCCGCGGGAGCGGGCACAGATGCGGGCGACCCGGTCCTCGGGCGTCGACGGGGCCACGAGCAGGATCGTGGCCACCCCCGCGTCGTCGGCCTCGGTCGCCCACGGCCCGAGCTCCTCGAGCGGGAGGTCCGGCACGATGGCGGCCCCGATCCCGGCCGCCGCCAGCGAGCGGGCCATGCGCCGATGCCCGGCACGAAAGACCAGGTTGTAGTAGGTCATGACCGCGATCGGCACGCCGAGCTGCGCCTCGCCGACGGCGTCGACCACGGCGGCGGGCGTGGTGCCGCGCTGGAGCGCCTGCAAGGACGCCTCTTGGATGACCGGGCCGTCCATCATCGGGTCCGAGAACGGGATGCCGACCTCCACCGCGTCGGCGCCGGCCACCACGACCGCCTCGAGGACCTCCACCCAGTCCTCCGTCATGCCCGCCATCACGTAGGGGATGAGCAGCTTGCGCCCGGCGTCACGCCGAGCCCGCAGCACCGCTTCGAAGGCAGGGGGCGCGTGGGGCGTCACCGCGAACCCTCCAGTCGCTCCCGCACCTGGGCCACGTCCTTGTCGCCCCGGCCCGAGAGGGTGACGAGCACGGAGGCGCCTGCCGGCACCGAGGCCCGGGCCTCCCGCACCAGCCACGCGAGGGCGTGGGCCGACTCGAGCGCCGGGATGATGCCCTCGGTCTGTGCCAGGAGCCGAAAGGCGGCCACGACCTCGTCGTCACCGACCCGGTCGTACTCGGCGCGGCCGAGCGCCGCGAGGTGGGCGTGCTCGGGCCCGATGCCCGGGTAGTCCAGGCCGGCGGAGATGGACTCCGCCTCCAGGATCTGGCCCGCCTCGTCCTGCAAGAAGAGCGACCGCATGCCGTGGAGCACGCCGGGTATCCCGTTGCCCACCGCCGAGCCGCCGGCGGCCTCCACGCCGACCAGCCGGCTGGGCCCGTCGGCGAACCCGGCGAACGTCCCGGCGGCGTTGGACCCTCCGCCCACGCAGGCCACCACCACGTCGGGGTCGCCCCCGAGGACGACGGCACACTGGGCCCGGGCCTCCTCCCCGACCACCCGCTGGAGCTGGCGCACCATGTAGGGGAACGGGTGCGGGCCCATGACCGACCCGAGGCAGTAGTGGGTGCCGTCCACGGTGGCGACCCAGTCCCGCATCGCCTCGTTCACCGCGTCCTTGAGGGTCCGGCTCCCCGAGTGCACGGCTCGCACCTCGGCGCCGAGGAGCTCCATGCGAAAGACGTTGAGCTCCTGTCGGGCCATGTCGACCTCACCCATGTACACGGTGCACTCCAGGCCGAACAGCGCGGCGGCCGTGGCCGTGGCCACCCCGTGCTGGCCGGCCCCCGTCTCGGCCACCAGCCGCTGCTTGCCCATCCGTCGGGTCAGGAGTGCCTGGCCGATCACGTTGTTGAGCTTGTGCGAGCCGGTGTGGGCCAGGTCCTCCCGCTTGAGGACGACGCGCACGCCCAAGCGCTCCGACAGGCGGCGGCACTCCGTCACCGGCGTGGGCCGCCCGCCGTAGTCGCGCAGGACGGCGTCGAGCGTGGCCCGGAAGGCCGGGTCGGCCCAGGCGTCGTCGAACGCCCGCTCCAGCTCCTGGCAGGCGGGGACCAGGGACTCGGGGACGAACCGCCCGCCGAACTCCCCGAACCGCCCGCCGGCACCCGGCCGGCCCATGGGCCCCTCCGGCATCGCGGGGGTCGTCACTGCTCCATCCAGTCGTACGGACCGTCGTCGTCCCACGCCTGGTCGTCGCCGCCACCGGACTGCCACGGGGGGCTCTCGCCGCCGCCCCGCCGTGCCGACGAGCTCTCGGCGCGGCGGGCGCTGGCCGCCGCCTGCCGCGCGTTGCGGATGAACTCGCGAAGCCTCCCCGGGTCCTTCCGGCCGGGTGCCGACTCGACGCCGCTCGACACGTCGACCCCGAACGGCCGCAGGTGGGAAATGGCCTGTCCGACGTTGTCCGGCCGCAGGCCGCCCGACACGATGAGCCGGCCCGGGTCCACCACCCCCTCGGCCAGGCGCCAGTCGAAGATCTCCCCCGACCCCGGGCTCGGCCCGTCGACCAGCAGGTAGTCGGCGCCGAACTCCTCGAAGCGGCCGATGGTGGGGTCGCCCGCCGAGAACGCCCGGATGGTGCACCGCAGGCGCTGGCGGATCCACCGGCAGTCCCCCGCCGGCTCGTGGCCGTGCAGCTGGACCGCCCCGAGGCCGACCTGGTGGGCGATCTCCACCACCCGCTGTGGCGCCTCGTCCCGGAAGACACCCACCGTGAGCACTCCGTGGGGCACGCGCTTGGCGATGTCGGCGACGAGCGTGGGCGTCACCTGCCGCGGCGACGGGGCGAACACGAAGCCGACGGCATCGGCCCCGAGCCCGACGGCGAGCAGCGCGTCGGCTTCGCTCGTGATGCCGCAGATCTTGACCCAGAGGTCGTCGGTCATCCAGCGCCCCGATCCTCCGCCGGCGCCCGCCGCCTCACCGGCCGACCGCGTCGTCGGGCGCCCGCACCGACGGCACCCTCGGCGCGCCCAGCGGACGCGGCGCCACCGGGTGCCCGGTGAGGGCGGCCACGGCCGCTGCAGGGTCGGGGGACCGCACCAGCGTCTCGCCGACGAGGACGGCGTCGTAGCCGGCGGCCGCCAGGCGGGCGGCGTCGTGGGCGCCGGCGATGCCGGACTCCGCCACCGCCACCACCCCGCTCGGGATCCCTGCCGCCAGGCACACGGCCCGGTCGGTGTCCACGACGAAGGTCGCCAGGTCACGCTGGTTGACCCCGACCAGCCGAGCGCCGGCGGCGAGCGCCCGCGACAGCTCGTCGTCGTCGTGCACCTCGACGAGCGCGTCGAGGCCCAGCCGGCCGGCCACCTCGAGGAACGCCGCCAGCTCGTCGTCCCCGAGGGCCGCCACGATCAGCAGCACGGCGCTCGCTCCCATGAGGCGGGCGTCGCACACGTCCGCCACCGAGACGGTGAAGTCCTTGCGCAAGGCGGGCAGGCCGGACGCCTCCCGGGCGGCGGCCAGGTCGCCCGGCGAGCCGCCGAAGTAGTCGCCGTCGGTGAGGACCGAGAGGCAGGACGCGCCGCCGGCGGCATAGGCGGCGGCGACCGCCGCCGGGTCGAGATCGGGCGCGAGCGGTCCTTTGGACGGTGACCGCCGCTTCACCTCGGCGATCACCGCCAGGCCGCCGTCTGCGGCACGCAGCGCGGCGGCGAACGGCGGCCCGGGCGGCGCGTCGAGCGCCTGGCCGAGGAGCCGGTCCACGTCCCGGTCGTCCGCCGCCGCCATGCGCCGGTGCGCGGCCACGATCTCGGCCAGGTAGGTGGGCATGGTCCCGTCAGCGTACTGCCCGCCCGCCGGCCGGCGGCTATGGCGCGACGAGGGGGAGGTGCCCGACCTCGACGGGCGGACCGTCGGGGGCTCCGGCGGCGAGGATGCCCCCCACGCCGACCGACCGGTGGACGTACCCGAGCCCTCCAGGGCCCCCCAACCCGGGGCACCACGCCGCCGACGTGCACCGCCCCACGGCGGTCGGCCGCCCAGCGTCGAACAGCTCCGTTCCCGGCTCGAGCGTCGCCCCGGCGGTGGGCACCAGGCCCCGCAGGTGGCGCGCCACCCGGTTGCCGCGGGCGTCGAGCCGGGCGACCAGCTCCTGACCCGTGTAGCAGCCCTTCGTGAAGCTCACCGCCCGCGCCACGAGGTCCGCTTCGGCGGCGATCGTGCGCCCGTCGAGCTCCTGGCCCATCCGGGGCACGCCGGCCTCGATGCGCAGGGCCTCCCATGCCGGGGCGTCGCACCAGCGCACCCCGCCGTCCACGGCATCGCTCGCCCCCGGACCGAGGACGTCGACCCCGACCACCCCGCCCCACGCGAACGGGACGACCCACGGACCCGCGTCCTCGTCCGCCAGGGCGTCGCCGCCACCGGGGGTGGCACCGACCGCACCACCCGTGATCGACGCGGCCACGGCCGACGACGCGTCCGGGCCCCGGATGCCCACGCAGGGCCACGCCACGGGCTCCAGGTCGACCTTGGTGCGCAGACGGAAGCGGCGCAGCCGAGCCGCCACGGCCTCACCGGAGCCGGCATCGGTGTCGACGGCGAAGCGGCCGGGACCGAGGCAGATGGCCCGCACGAAGGCGCACAGCTTGCCGTCCGGCTCGAGCAGCAGGGCGTCACGGGCCTCCCCCGGCGCCATGCCCACCACGTCCTGGCTGAGCTGGCCCTGGAGATAGGCCTCGGCCTCCGCCCCGACGACCAGCAGGACGTCGCGGTCGAGCCTGCGAGCCCCGGCACCGGTCCGCAGGGCGTCGTAGTCCGCCGCCAGGGCGGGGTCGGTCACGCCGCTCACGCCCCGACGACCGCGGGATCGTGGCGTCGGCGAGCCGCCGCCATACGCCGGGCCGCCGCCACCGCCACCAGGAGCGCCGCCGCCTTGTGCCGGCATTCCTGGTCCTCGGCGGCCGGGTCGCTGTCGGCCACGATGCCGGCACCGGCCTGGACGGTGGCCGCCCCGCCGGGTCCGACGACCATGGTGCGGATGGCGATGGCGGTGTCGAGGTTGCCCGAGAAGTCCAGGTAACCCACCACGCCGCCGTAGATCCCCCGCTTCGTGGGCTCGAGGTCGTCGATGATCTGCATCGCCCGCACCTTCGGTGCGCCCGACAGGGTGCCGGCGGGCAGGGTCGCGCGCAGCACGTCGACGGGGCCCTTGTCCGGGCGCAGGCGCCCGGACACCTGGGAGGTCAGGTGCATGATGTGGCTGTAGCGCTCGACCGTCATCAGCTCGTCGACGTGCTCGGTGCCGAACGCCACCACCCGCCCGACGTCGTTGCGGGCGAGGTCGACGAGCATCACGTGCTCGGCCACCTCCTTCGGGTCCTCCAGCAGCTGTCCGGAGAGCAGCTCGTCCTCGGCGGGCGTCGCCCCCCGAGGCCGGGACCCGGCGATCGGCCGGGACGTGACCACGCCGTCGCGCAGTCGGACCATCGGCTCGGGCGACGAGCCGACGACCGTCACGTCCCCGGTCCGGAGGAAGTAGAGGTAGGGGCTCGGGTTGAGGAGGCGCAGGGCCCGGTACACCTCGAACGGCTCGACGTCGAGGTCGAGGTCGAACCGCTGGGACAGCACTACCTGGAAGATGTCGCCCCGGTGGATGTGCTCCTTGGCCGCGGCCACGGCGTCCTGGTAGGCGCCCGAGGTCATGGTCCGCCGGCAGTCCGCCGGCGGCTGACCGCGCGCCGGCAGGGGCACCGCCGCCGACGGCACGCCCCGGCCGCAGGCACGCGCCAGCTCCTCCAGGCGCTCGACCGCACCGGCACGGGCGGCGCCCAGGTCGTCCGCCGACCAGTCCGGATCGATCAGCACGTTGTCGACCAGCACCACCCGCTGGAGCCAGTGGTCGAACGCCGCGAGCTGGCCGATCACCGCCAGGGCGGCGTCGGGGAACCCGAGGTCGTCGGGCGGGACGTCCGGAAGGTGCTCCACCTCACGCACGACGTCGTAGCCGAGGTAGCCCACCACCCCGGCGTAGAGCGGCGGAAGGCCGGGGAGGTGGGGTGCCCGGTAGGTGTCGAGCAGCTCCTCGAGCACGGCCAGCACGCCGCCGCCCGCCGGGACGGCGAGCGGCCCGTTGGCGACGACCTCGCGGCCACGGGCCGTGAGAGTGGCCAAGGGCGACCGTCCCACGAACGAGTACCGTCCCCAGCGCTCGCCCCCCTCGACCGATTCGAGCAGGAACCCGGGACCGTCGCCGACCACGTTGGCGAAGGCGGCGACGGGGGTGACGGTGTCGGCGACGAGCTCGGCGTAGACGGGCACGATGCGGTGGCGACCGGCCAGGACGGCGAACTCCTCGGGGGTGGGGTGGACCGGCAGGCCAGCCCCGTCCCCGTCCATCACCGGTCCGGGACGGGTGCGGCCGACGCCGGCCGCGGGGCCCGCCGGGGCACGCCGGGGCCCAGCCCGACCTTGCGGTGGAAGCACGACCACTCCTTGGTGTGGCAGGCGGCGTCGCCGTGCTGGTCGATGAGCACGAGGAGCGCGTCCCCGTCGCAGTCGAGCCGGACCTCCCGCACGTACTGACGGTCGCCGGACGTCTCGCCCTTGCACCAGAACTCCTGGCGGCTGCGGCTCCAGAACCAGGTCCGGCCGCTGGTGAGCGTGCGGCGGAGCGACTCCGCGTTCATGTAGGCGACGGTGAGGACGTCGCCACCCTCGGCGTCCTGGACGACCGCAGCGACGAGGCCTCGCTCGTCGTAGCGGACGGCCGCGACAAGTGCCTCGTCCACGTCCGACAGCGGCACGCCGGCCAGGATGTGGGTCGAGGCCGTCCCGGCCTCCCCGGCGACGGTCGTGCGCACGGCTGCGGGGGCGGGGGCGTCGGTCACAGGTACAGCCCCGTGCCGCCGTCGATCCGCTCGGACGCCACGGCGTGGATGTCGCGCTCGCGCAGGATCACGTACTCCTCGCCCTGCACCTCCACCTCGAAGCGGTCCTCCGGGTTGAACAGGACGTTGTCGCCGGGCTTGACGGCCCGGACGTGCGGGCCGACGGCCACGGCCTCGGCCCACGCGAGGCGCCGGGACACCTGCGCGGTCGCCGGGATGAGGATGCCCGCACGCGACCGCCGCTCGCCGTCGGCCGGGGTCACCTGGACGAGCACGCGGTCGAACAGGACCGTGATCGGCTGCTTCGCCGTGCTGGCCAGGGAGGATCCGGAAGATGCCACACAGGCACGGTACCGCACCGGCGGGCCGGCTCGATCACGGGGGGCCCGACGCCAGCAGGGTCACGCGGGCCGACCGCCAGGGTCAGGCGGGGCGGACCGGTACGCCCCGTGCCGCCAGGTGGGCCTTGGCCTCGGCCACCGTGTGCTCGCGCCGGTGGAAGATCGACGCCGCCAGCACGGCGTCGGCGCCACCCTCGAGCGCACCGGCCACCAGGTGGTCCAGCGTCCCCACGCCACCGGAGGCGATGACGGGCACGTCCACGGCGTCCACCACCTCGCGGGTGAGGGCGACGTCGAAGCCGTCGCGGGTGCCGTCGCGGTCCATCGAGGTGAGCAGCACCTCCCCGGCCCCCAGGCCGGCGGCCCGGGCCGCCCACTCCACGGCGTCCACCCCCGTGGGGCGCCGGCCGCCGTGGGTGTAGACCTCCCAGCCGCCGGGGCCCCCGGGAGCGGTCCGGGCCCGGGCGTCGATCGCCACCACCACGCACTGGGCCCCGAACTCCGCCGCCAGCTCCTCCACCAGCGCCGGCCGGTCCAGGGCGGCCGTGTTGACCGCGACCTTGTCGGCACCCGCCCGCAACAGGCGGCGCCCATCCTCCGCCGTGCGCACGCCCCCGCCCACGGTGAGCGGGATGAAGACCTGCTCGGCCGTCCGGGCCACCACCTCGACCATGGTGTCCCGGCCCTCCGACGACGCCGTGATGTCGAGGAACGTGACCTCGTCGGCCCCCTCGGCGTCGTAGCGGGCTGCCAGCTCGACCGGGTCCCCGGCGTCGACGAGGTCCACGAACCGGACCCCCTTCACCACCCGGCCGGCGGTCACGTCCAGGCAGGGGATCACGCGGACGGTGCGCACGACGCCATCGCCTCCTCGAGGTCCACCCGGCCGTCCACCAGCGCCCGGCCCACCACGGCCCCGGCCAGGGCACGGCCGGTCGCCGGGCCGCGCAGGGCCGCCAGCGCGTCCACGTCGGCGAGCGCCCCGACCCCGCCCGACGCCACGACGGGCAGCTCGGTCCCGTCCAGCACGTGGCGCAGCCCATCGAGGTCCGGGCCGGCGAGCGTGCCGTCCCGGTCGATGGCCGTCACGACGACGGCACCGAGCGGGACGCCGGCCAGGGCGCGCAGCACCTCGTCGACCGTGCGCCCCGAACCCTCCAGCCACCCCCGGGCGGCGGCTTCGAGGAGACCATCGGGTCGGCGGCGGTAGTCCAGCCCCAGCGCGACCCGGCCCGGATGGCGCGACGCCGCACGGCGGGCGAGCTCGGGGTCCTCGAGTGCGGCCGTGCCCAGCACCACCCGGGTCACCCCTGCGGCCAGCCACCCGTCGACGGCCGCGTCGGTCCGCACGCCCCCGCCCACCTGGACGGCCACCCCCCGGTTCGTCGCCAGCTCCACCAGTGACGCCACGGCGCGGTGGTTGGTCGGCCGGCCGGTCCGTGCGGCGTCGAGATCGACCACGTGGACCCACCGGGCCCCGGCGGCGAGGTACCGCTCGGCCACCTCTTGCGGGTCGCCGTAGGTGGTGGAGCGGTCGAAGTCCCCTTGCACCAGGCGGACCGCCAGGCCGTCCACGAGGTCGATGGCCGGCAGCAGGTCCATCACCGGGCACCGGCGGGGACGGCGGCGTCGGCGGCCGAACAGCGGGCGACGAAGTTGGCCAGGATGGCGAGGCCGGTGGTGCCCGACTTCTCGGGGTGGAACTGGGTCCCCCAGACCGGTCCCGCTTCGGCCGCCGCGGCCACCGCGCCGCCGTAGTCGCAGGTGGCCACCGTCTCGGGTCCCACCTCGGGGGCGTACGAGTGGACGAAGTAGACCCAGGGGGCGCTCCCCAGCCCCTCGAGCAGCCCGGATGTCGTCCCCGGCCGACGGTCGAGGACGTTCCATTGCATCTGCGGGTGCTTCACCCCCGGCGAGAGACGCCGCACCGTCCCCGCGAAGACGCCCAGCCCCGGCACTCCCGGGCTCTCCTCCGAGCCGGCGTAGAGCAGCTGGAACCCTACGCAGATGCCGAGGAACGGCACCCCGGCGTCGATGGCCCTGCGTGCCGCCGTGGCCAGCCCCGACGCCTCGAGCGCTCGGGCGCACGGACCGAAGGCGCCCACGCCCGGCAGCACCACGCCCCGGACCCCGGCGACCTCCGCGGGGTCGCGGACGAGGCGAGCCGCAGCGCCGAGGTGCTGCAGGGCCTTCTCGGCCGACCGGAGGTTGCCGATGCCGTAGTCGAGGACGGCGATGGCAGTGCCGTCACGCGGCGGCGCCGCGCTCACCGGCCGCCCTTGGTGGACGGGCTCACAGGGCGCCCTTGGTGGACGGGATGGCGTTCCCCTCGCGCCGGACGGCGTCGCGCAGGGCCCGGGCGACGCCCTTGAAGGTGGCCTCCACCACATGGTGGGTGTTGCGGCCCTCCTTGCGCCGCACGTGCAGCGTCACCTTGGCGGCGGTCACGAACGCCCGCCAGAACTCCTCGGCCAACTGCGGGTCGAACGGCGGCGTGCCGAGCCCGGCCGTGTCGGGGGCGAACGGCACGTCGTAGGCCAGGTACGGGCGACCGCTCAGGTCGAGCGCCACTTCGACCAGCGCCTCGTCGAGGGGCAGCAGCAGCGAGGCGAACCGGCGCACCCCCGCCTTGTCCCCCAGGGCCTCGGCCAGGCACTCCCCCAGCACGATGCCGACGTCCTCCACCGTGTGGTGGGCGTCCACCGCCAGGTCCCCCTCGGCCCGCACCCTGAGGTCGAACCCGCCGTGGCGACCCAGCTGCTCGAGCATGTGGTCGAAGAACGGGAGCCCCGTCGTCACCTCGGTGATGCCCGAGCCGTCGACGACGAGAAGGGCGTCGACGGACGTCTCCTTCGTGGACCGCCGGCGCTCGGCCCGCCGCACGGCGCCAGCCACCGGCATCGCCCCCGCCGTCCCGCCTCCCGTCCCGCCTGCTGTCGCCGTCACGCCACGACCTCCTCCAGGGCGCCGAGGAAGCGCCCGTTCTCCTCGGGGGTGCCGACCGTCACCCGCAGGCACCCGTCGAGCCCTTCCCAGCTCGAGCAGTTGCGCACGAGCACCCCGTGGTCGAGCAGCGCCTTCCACACGTCGTCGGCCGAACGGGTCCGCGGGCGAAAGAGGATGAACGACGCGTCCGACGGCCACGACTCGACCGGCAGGGCCGTCAAGCCGGCCGCCACCCGGCCGCGTTCCTCGGTGACCAGCGCCACCCGCTGGGCCATCTCCTCTCGGTACCGCAGCGCCAGCGTGCCGGCGAGCTGGGTCGGCGTCGACAGGTGGTACGGCAGCACGACGGCCTCGCAGCCGGCCACCACCTCGGGGTCCGCCACCAGGTAGCCGAGGCGGGACGCGGCCATCGCCCACGTCTTGGAGAAGGTCCGGACCACGACGAGGCCGCGGGTCGCCTCCGCATCCTCCACGCCCCCCGCCCGGAGGTCCAGGGCCGACGAGCGGGCGAACTGCCCGTAGGCCTCGTCGACCACGAGGAGGCCGGGTGCGGCCGCCAGCAGCCGGCCGACGAGCTCCGTCGGCTCGACCCGACCGGTCGGGTTGTTGGGCGAGCAGAGGAAGGTCAGCGCCGGGCGGTGGGCGGCGAGCAGGCGCTCCGCCTCGTCCCCGTCCACGGCGAAGTCGGCCGTGCGGGCGCCGCGCACCACCGCGGTCGCCGTCACCCGGGCGATGTGGCCGTGGAGGGCGTACGTCGGCTCGAAGACCACCGCCGTGCGCCCGGCGCCACCGAAGGCGAGCAGCAGGCACTGGAGCACCTCGTTCGACCCGTTGGCGCAGAAGACCTCCTCGGGCGACACGCCGTGCAGCTCGGCGAGCCCGGACCGCAGGGCGGCGGCGCCCCGGTCGGGGTAGCGGTGGAAGTCGAGGCGCGCCAGCTCGTCGGCCAGCTCCCGGCGCCAGGCGTCGGGCGGCGGCAGCGGTGACTCGTTGGTGTTGAGGCGGACCTCGGCCGGCACCTGCGGCGAGTGGTAGCCGCTCAGGGCCGCCAGGTCCGGGCGGAGCGGGACGAGGGGGCTCATGACCGGAGTGGCCAGCTCACGAGCGGAGGCGGATGGCGTCGGCGTGGGCCGGCAGCCCTTCGGTGGTGGCGAGCGTCACCACGTGCGGCCCGAGCCGCTCGAGGGCCGACCGGTCGGCCGTCACCGCGTGGATGTGGCGGCGGAAGTCGTCCGGGCGCAGCGCCGAGGCGAACCGTGCCGTGCGGTTGGTGGGCAGGACGTGGTTGGGGCCGGCGGCGTAGTCGCCGAGCGCCGCCGGCGACCACCGGCCGCAGAAGACCGCGCCGGCCGCACGTACCAGGGGCAGGAGGCCCTCGGCCTCGTCGACCATCAGCTCGAGGTGCTCGGGAGCCACCACGTTGGCCACGGCCATCGCTTGCTCCGGCCCGTCCACCAGGCAGGCGTACCCTCCGCTCGCCAGCGTCCGCTCGAGGTCGGCCCGCCGGGGCGACGCGGCCACGATCCGGTCGACCTCCCGCTCGATCTCCTCCGCCTTGGCCGCTGTCCAGGTCACCAACCACGCCAGCCCGTCAGGCCCGTGCTCCGCTTGGACCACGATGTCCACCGCCGCCAGTGACGGCGGGGTTGTCGGACCGGCGACCACGACGACCTCGGACGGGCCGGCGAACGCCGAGGCGACGCCCACGATCCCCGACACCTGCCGCTTCGCCTCGGCCACGTAGCGGTTGCCGGGACCGACGAGGACGTCGACCCTCCGGATGGTGTCGGTGCCGTAGGCCATGGCCGCCACCGCCTGTGCGCCGCCCACGGCGTACACCTCGTCGACGCCAGCGATCGCCGCCGCGGCCAGTGAGGCGTCGTCGACGCGCCCGTCGGGGCCGGGGGGCACGCACAGCACCACTTCGGCCACCCCGGCAACCCGTGCCGGCACGGCACACATCAGCACCGTCGACGGGTAGCGGGCACGGCCGCCCGGCGCGTAGCACCCGGCCCGGTCCACCGGTCGCACGAGGTGCCGGACGCGCAGGCCGTCGTCGACGAAGTCGCCCGGCGGCGAGCCTTCGTGCGCGTGGTACGCCCGGATCTGGCGCTGGGCCACCTCCAGGGCCTCCCGCAGCGCGGCCGGCACCCGCTCCGCGGCCGCCGCCACCTCGGCGTCGGGGACCCGCAGCTCGGCGAGGTCCACGCGGTCCAGCTCGGCGGTCAGGGCACGCACGGCGTCGTCGCCCTCGTCCCGGACGCGCGCCAGGATGGCGGCCACCACGTCGTGGACGTCGCGCCCGGGATCGGCGGGGCGCGGCAGGACGGGGTCGAGCGGGCCGGCGTGGCCACGGACGTCGAGTCGTTGGAGCGGCACGGGGCCTCGATGCTACCCGTGTGGCTGGGCGTCGCCCGCTGCGGCCCGGCCATCGGCCGCCGGTCTCTCGCCCGCCGCGGCCCGGCCTCCCGCGCCGGCGAGGGGCGCGGCCCCCGGCCGGTGCGCCATCATCGGGCCATGGCAGCCCGGGCAGAGCTCTCTTCACTGGCCTCGACCCTGACGGAGGTCGCCCACCGCGTCACCGGGCTCGCCGAGCAGGCGCGCGACGAAGGCGACGCCGACGTGGCGGCAGAGCTGTTCTCCGTCGAGCGCGCGCTCAACGGCGCGTTGCGGCGACTGGAGCGGGCCGCCGGCCCCGCAGGATCCGGGGGGTAGCACGGGGCGCCGAGGTCCCGGGTGCGCCTAGGTCCCGGGCGTGCCGGGTGGGCGGGGTGGGCGGGGTGGGCCGGGCGTGACAGCGGACGCTGGGTGACGGTCGCGGTGGGCGCCGGGACGCGCCGTCAGACGGCGTACTGCACGAGCTCGTGGCCGAGCAGCTCGGCGGCCGTCCGCAGCGCGGCCTGCCGGGTGTTGACGACGGCGGCGTTGTGGCGGGCGGCTGCCTCGCTCGTGGCCACGGCGACCAGGTCGGCGGTGGCAGAGCGGGCGGCCAGGTCGCCCACCCGCCGGGCGCCGTCGGCGCCGAACGCCTCGACGTCGGCCCCGGCCAGCAGCGCCTCGATCCGATCCCCTCGTGGCTCGGTCCGGAAGGCCTCGGCCATCACGACCACCGGGACGATCGGCACGATGCCGTACGTCAGGGCCGCACGGTGCAGCGCCCACATGACCCGGTCGCCGCGCGCCGCTGCCCGCAACGCGCCCACGCCGTACACCAGGCCGTCACGGATGGGCATCAGCGACGACGCACGCGGGAGGCCACGCCGGACACCCCCGACAACAGACGGCCCAGCAGCGCTTCACCGGCCGCCAGCTCCTCGGCCGTGAGCGACCCCGACTCCGACTCCCACTGAGCGACCCCGCGCAACCCCTGGCGTACGTGCAGCTGCCGCTCCGCGGCGCCCGACAACCACCCGCTGAAGGACATGCCGTCCTCCTTGGCGGCGGCCTCCACGGCCATGGCCACGTCGTCCGAGAGGGAGACCGAGCGCTTCGTGACCATGCCTCCTATGGTAGCACCCATAGTGCTACCCCGCGCGTCATTTCGTCCCCGGGGTGCGAGCGCACGCGACGACGGCGCCCCAAGGGGCGCCGTCGTGCGAGCTGGCCAGGCGGCGGATCCCGGCACATCGCTCATCGGAACCAGGTGGCGGGAACCGGTTCCAGCAACCATGTTACAACATCGCCTCCCGGCGTGAAGTGATGCAACGACTTTCTTACCTGGGGCTCCGAAGCCGGCCCCACCTGGCCGTCCTGCGTGCCAACCAGCTTGCAACCTCCCGCCTACCTGGCTGGCTGGCCAGGGCAGGAGCGGCGGATCAGCTCCCCGACGCGCCGCGCCGCCCTCCGGCGGCCTGGCCGGTGGCGTCCCGCGGCTTCGCCGGCTTCTTCGGTGGCACCGGGCTGCCGATGCTGGCGGACGGGCAGGCGTCGGCCAGCACGCACGCCGGGCACTTCGGCGCGCGAGCGGTGCACACCGCTCGGCCGTGCAGGATCAGCCGCAGACTGAAGACGCCCCGCTCGTCCGGAGGGACGAGGCCGTCGAGGTCCTGCTCGACCTTCACCGGGTCGCCGTTCGCCGTGAGCCCGAGCCGGCGGCTGATGCGACCGACATGGGTGTCCACCGGGAGCCCCGGCTCGTCGAAGGCCACGCTGCGGACGACGTTGGCGGTCTTGCGGCCGACCCCGGGGAGGGTGACCAGGTCCTCCATGGCGTCGGGCACCTCTCCGGCGAACCGCTCGACCACCGCCGCCGCCATTGCCTGCAGGTTCTGGGACTTCGCCCGGAAGAACCCCGTCGACCTGACGAGGTCCTCCAGCGCGTCCCTGTCCATCGCCGCGAGGTGGGCAGGGTCCGGGGCTGCAGCGAACAGCGCGGGCGTCACCATGTTGACCCGTTCGTCGGTGCACTGGGCCGAGAGGATCGTGGCCACCAGCAGCTCGAACGGGTTCCGATGCCGGAGGGCGCACAGCTCCCGGGCGTCCCCCGGGTACTGGGCGGCGAGCCGCTCTCGCACCACCGCCGCACGTTGGCGCAGGGTTCGGGGCGACGCCATCGGCGGCACGCTACCAACCCCGGGATGTCGGGTCCGGCGGGGCGGGATATCCTCCTCGACCGTGCCAGGTGTGCAGGTGGACGTCCATGCCACCCTCGGCGCAGCGGAGCGGGCAGCCGTGCTGGGGCTCATCGAAGCCGTCACCGCCGCCGACGGCTTCCGCCCCTTGAGCGACCAGAAGTGGGTCCACCTCTCGGGTGCCGCTGCCGACGCGGCCGCCGAGCTCGCCGCCGCCTCCCGGGCTGCGGCTCAACCGACCGCGACGCCCGCGGCAGCGCCGCCGGGCGTTCCCGCTGCCGGCGGCGTCGGGCCCCGTGGCGACGGTGCGGATGCTGGGGATCGAGCCGGCGGTCCGGACCGGGCTGGACGCGACGCCAACCGGGTGGTCCGCCGCGGTGGGCCGCTCGCCTTGCTGGCCTGGATCCCGGCGAGCGGGCGCGCCGAGGGCCCGCCCGTGGGCTACGGCCAGCTGCAATCGGGCGACGGCACTTGGACCGTGGAGGTGGCCGTCCATCCCGACCACCGCGACCCCCAAGGCACGGTCGAGACGCTGCTCCTCACGACGGCGCTCGCCGTGGTGGCAGACCTCGGCGGCTCGGCGCTCCGGGTCTGGATGGCCGCACCGCCACCCGAACGCGAGGCGGTGGCCCAGCGCCTCGGGTTCACCCTCGAACGGGAGCTGCGACAGCTGCGAGTGCCCCTCCCCCTGGTCGACGCGGTCAGGCAGGCCACCGCCCCCGTGGCGGTCCGCCCCTTCCGTCCCGGCGGCGACGAAGCGGCCTGGCTCAGAGCCAACAATCGCGCCTTCGCCGGGCACCCCGAGCAGGGCGACTGGACGCTGGGCGACCTCGCCGCCCGGCGACGGGAGCCCTGGTTCGACCCCCGCGGCTTCCTGCTCCACGAGGAAGACGGCCGCCTCGCCGCCTTCTGCTGGACGAAGATCCACCACGAGACCCGCCCACCGGTCGGCGAGATCTACGTGATCGCCGTCGACCCGGAATTCCAAGGCCGCGGCCTGGGCCGTGCCCTCGCCGTCGCCGGGCTCGAGCACCTGACGGCCATGGGTCTCACCGAGGGCATGCTCTTCGTCGACGGCGCCAACACGCCCGCGCTCGCCCTCTATGCCTCGCTCGGCTTCACGCCGGCGCGCGTGGACCGTGCGTACGTACGCCCGGTCGACGGGCACGGCGGTGGTCCGGAGCGCCCTCAGACGCCCGAGACGCCGACCGCCCGGCCGATCCCGTAGGTGACCGCCGCCGCCACGGCGGCCACCAGGAGCTGCCGCAGCGCGGCACGAACCATCGAACGCCCGGTGAGCACGCCCAGGGCGCCTCCGACGACGATGGCGGCGAAGGCGCCGATGCCCACCGACGCCAGGGTCGCGTCCCCGCCCTTGCCCACGAGCCAAGGGATGAGCGGCAGGAGGGCGCCGAGAGCGAAGGTCACGAACGAGGTGACGGCGGCCACGTAGGGCGAGCCGAGCTGCCCCGGGTTGATGCCGAGCTCCTCGCGGGCATGCGTCTCCAGGGCGATGTCGGGGTCCCGCATCATCTCTTCGCTGAGGTCCCGGGCGAGCTCGGGGTCGAGGCCGCGCCGCTCGTAGATGGCCGCCAGCTCCCGGCGCTCGGCCGCCGGGCTCCTGCGGAGGGCGTCCCGTTCGACGGCGAGCTCCCGCTCGAGCAGCTCGCGCTGGGCTTGCATCGACACGTACTCGCCGGCCGCCATGGAGAAGGCACCGGCCACCAGGCCGGCCAGCCCGGTCAGGCGGACGAACGCGGCACTCGGGTGGGCGGCAGCGACGCCCAGGATCAGCGAGACGTTCGTCACCAGCCCGTCGCTGACGCCGAAGACGGCTGCCCGTGCCCCACCGGACTGGACGTCACGGTGGTGGGCCTCGTGGTGGGGCGGAGTCACGGTGGTCACCGAGGTCAGCGTAGTGAACGGGGCCTGCCTCCCGGGAACGGCGTCCTCCTGGCACAATTGGGAAATGCCCGAGCGCCGATGGATCAACCAGAGCCAGCCGCAGACCCTGCAGGGAGCAGTGCTGTTCTGCTATCTGAACGCCGCGCTCGCCCTCATCTTCGCCCTCGTGCTCGGCGGCAGCGGCAGCCTGCTCTACCTGCCCACGCTCATCCTGGCCGTGGCCGCGTACTTCATCGCCAACGAGAAGAAGCTCGGCTACTGGGCGGGCGTCGCGCTCGCCTGCCTCAACGTGCTCGGCATCCTGGCCATCCTCGTGACCCTGGGGAGCTTCGGCGGCATCCTCAACCTCCTCTTCGCCGGCATCCTCGTCGGCCTCCTGCTCCATCCCGACAGCCGGGGGTACGTCCGCACCTGGTTCCGGTAGGCCACGGCCCCGCATGGGCGGACCCGGCTCCGTCCGACGTGCCCTCGTGTGGGGTGGCCGGCGGACCCTGATCTAACGTGCAGGGGACACCACGCCGGTCACCGGGAACCCCCAGGGGGACCTCGCCGGCGTTCGCACGACGGAGGAACGGTCCGTGAGCACCACCGTGAGCAGCCTCGACGAGCTCCCGGGGCTGGTCGGGCAGCATCTCGGCTACAGCCGCTGGCATCGGATCACGCAGGAGCAGGTGGACCAGTTCGCCGACGCCACGGGTGACCACCAGTGGATCCACGTGGACCCGGCCCGCGCCGCCGCCGGGCCGTTCGGCGGCACGATCGCCCACGGGTACCTGACCCTCTCGCTGGCGCCCGTGCTCCTCGCGCAGGTCCTGCGCGTGGAGGGCGTCGCCATGGGCGTGAACTACGGGTGCAACCGGGTGCGGTTCGTGTCCCCGGTCCCGGTCGGCACCGAGGTCCGATGCGGCGCGACCCTGGCGGGTGCCGACCAGGTCGACGGCGGCACCCAGCTGACGGTCGACCTGACGGTCGAGCTCCGCGACGCGCCCAAGCCTGCCTGCGTCGCCCAAGTGGTCTACCGCTACTACGTCTGATCGCTGCATGACACCGGCCCTGCCGACGGGCGCGGCGAAGACCGCCCGCGTCCGCTCGATGTTCGACGCCATCGCGCCGCGCTACGACCTCTTGAACCGGCTCATGACCTTTGGCATGGACCAGCGCTGGCGACGCACGACCGTCCGGGCGCTCGGCCTCGCCCCCGGGTCGCTCGTCCTCGATCTCGCCTGCGGGACGGGCGACCTCTCGGTGATCGCCCGCCACGACGGCTACCGCGTGGTGGGCACCGACCTCAGCGCCGGGATGCTGGCACGCCGCCGGCACGACGGCCCGGTCGCACAGTGCGACGCCGCCGCCCTCGGACTGGCGGCCGCCTCGTGCGACGGCGTGGTGTCCGGCTATGCCCTGCGCAACTTCACCGACCTCGCCGCATGCCTGGCCGAGGCGGCACGCGTGCTCCGCCCCGGCGGGCGCATCGCCGTGCTCGAGGTCGCCACGCCCGCCAACCGGTGGTGGCGGGCCGGCTTCCACCTGTGGTTCGACCGCGCCGTCCCGGTGCTCGGCGGGCTGCTCTCCGACCGCGAGGCCTACCACTACCTCCCGCGGTCGACCGTCTACTTGCCGGACGACGCCGCGCTGCGCCAGCTGTTCCGCGACGCCGGGTTCGCCGCCGTGGGGCGGCGCCTGCTGTACGGCGGTCTGAGCCAGCTCCTCACCGCAACCCGCACCGGGATGCCGCCGAGCTCGAGTGCCGGCCGGTGATCCTCCCCGACCCGGCGCTGCTCCGCGCCCGCTGGGCGCCGGTCGACGCGGGCGTGGCGGCACGCATCGACCCGCTGGCACTGGCGGGCGACGACGGCATGCTCTTCTGCGGGCCGGAGCTCACGCTGGCCGGGCGGGGTGCGGCGGCGACGCTCCCGCTTCCCCGCGGCCTCGAGGACGCGGCCGACGTCGACGCCGTCGTCGCCTGGCTCGCCGCCGTCCCGCTCGCCGCACCGCACGATGCCGGTGCGAGAGCAGCCGAGCCGGCGGCGGCCGACCTGCCCGCGGCTCGCCTGGCGGCGGCCGAGCCGTCGCCGGCGGTCGTGGCCCTGGGGGCGCTGCCCTTCGACCGGGCGGCGCCGGGCACCCTCGTGGTCCCGTCCCGAGTGTTCGCTCGGCGGCGCGACGGGACCGCCTGGGTGGTGGCTGTCGACCCGGTGGCCACCGCACCGCCCGAGACGGCAGGGGACGGTGGGGGTGCAGACCTCCATTCGTGGCTGGCGGTCGCGACGGCCGACACGTCGGAGCTGGCGCCGTGGGTGGGGTCGGGGGTGGGGTCCGGAGCCCCGGGAGCGGCGCCCGTCGCCGCTGCGGAGGCCATCTGGCGCCCGTCGGGCGCCGCCTACGCCTCGGCGGTGGCCGCCGCCGTGCGGGACATCCGGGCGGGCCGGCTCCAGAAGGTGGTCCTGGCACGGGCGGTGGACCTTCACTTCGCCTCGGTCCCGGGCACCGGAGCGGCCGGCCCGTCGCCGACGGCCGTCGTGCGGCGGCTGTGGGCCGGCCACCCGGCCTTCCACCCCTTCTCCCTCCCGGTCCCCGGCGGCCGCTTCCTGGGCGCCTCGCCCGAGCTCATCGTGGCCCGCCACGGCAATCAGGTGACGTCGTTGCCGCTGGCGGGGACGGTGGCCCTCCCCGACGGCCCAGGGGCGAACGCGGCAGTGGCTCGGCTCTTGGCATCGGAGAAGGACCTCCTCGAGCACCGGCTGGTCGTCGAGGCCGTCGCTGCCGGCCTGGCCGCCCGCTGCACCGACGTCGAGGTGCCCGCCCGCCCCTCCGTGGTCCGGCTGCGCTCCGACGCCCGCCTGGGGACGCTCGTGCGGGCCCGTGCCGGTGGCGGCGCTGCCACCGCCCTCCACCTCGTCGCCGAGCTGCACCCGACGCCGGCGGTCGGCGGGGTGGCGCGGGACGTCGCGCTGGCGCGCATCGCCGAGCTCGAGCCGATCGACCGCGGCTACTGGGCGGGGCCGGTGGGTTGGGTCGACGGCGGCGGCAACGGCGAATGGGTCCTCGCCATCCGATCGACGACGCTCGCCGGGCAGACGGCACGCGTCTTCGCCGGCGCCGGCATCGTGGCGGCCTCCGACCCCGACGCAGAGCTGGCCGAGACCACCGTCAAGCTCCGCCCGGTCGTCGAGGCGCTGGCGCCCGGGTCGCCTGCCCTGGTGCCGGCGACCCCGCCCGGACCTCCGGACGCGCCCCGTCCGGCGCCACCGGCGGGGGTTCCGGAGCCGCCGGCCCGCCGCCGCTGACCGTGGGGTGGCGGGTCCGCCGCCGTGCCCGCCCGTCCGAGCGAGGGGGCGCCGCCGGCAGGCCGGCCGGTGCCACCTCGGAGGTCCCGGCACCTTCGACGACGAGCGGCACCGCCACGGCGAACGCCGCCCCATGGCCCAGCTCGGAGGCGGCCCACGCCCATCCGTCGAGCGCTTCGGCGATCGCCCGGACGATCGACAGACCGAGCCCGGTGCCCTGACCCGAGCGCGACTGGTCGCCCCGGTAGAAGCGATCGAACGCCCGGGTGGTCTCGCCGGGCGCCAGCCCCGGCCCCTCGTCGACCACTCGCAGGACGCCCACCGTCCCCTCGGCGGCGACTTCGACCTGGACAGGGGTGCCGGCCGGGGTGTGGACGAGCGCGTTGCGCACCAGGTTGTGGGCCACCTGCGCCAGCCGGTCCGGATCGCCCGTCACCCGGACCGGCTGCGGCGCCTGCAGGTCGACCGGACGGTCGGGATCCGCCACGCGGGCATCGTCGACCGCCTCCTGGCCGATGCGCCGCAAGTCGACCGGCACCCGCTGGAGCGGGCGTCCCTGGTCGAGGCGGGCCAGCAAGAGCAGGTCGTCCACCAGTCCCCCCATCCGCGCCGCCTCGCGCTCCACCCGGGCCAACGCCCGTTGCCGGTCCTCGTCGCTCGCGAACGCCCCCTTGCGCAGCAGCTCGGCGTAGCCCCGGATCGACGTGAGCGGGGTGCGGAGCTCGTGCGAGGCGTCGGCCACGAACTGGCGCAGGCGTGCCTCGGAGGCGGACTTCTCCGAGAACGCGGCCTCGATCTGCGCCAGCATGGCGTTGAGGGCCACGCCGAGACGCCCCACCTCGGACGTGGGGTTGTCGGTGCTGACGCGGCGGGTGAGGTCGCCCGAAGCGATGGCGCCGGCCGTCTCGGCCATGTCGTCGAGCGGCCGCAGCCCCCGGACGACGGTCCAGAGCACGAGCAGGCACAGGGCCACCACGACGGCCAGGGACACGCTGAGCTCGGTGCGCATCAGCGAGGCCAGGGTCGCGTCGGTCGACGTCAACGGGACGGCGGTGACGAGCGTCCCCTGCGGCACCACGGTGGCCCCGGCCCGGTACCGGAACCCGGACGCCGACCGGAGGACGAAGTCGCTCGGGATGGGCCGGAAGGGACCCGACGACGGGGCCCTGTCGGTCGACAGGCGGAGGGAGCGCGGCAGCACGGGCGCCGGGTCCGGCGCGAGCGGCGTCCCGGAGGGCCGCGACACCACGGTGCCGCCATTCGGGCCGAGCACCATCACGTACACCGACGGACCCACCCGGTCGTCCAGCCCGGGGCTGGTGGCGGGGCGGCCATCGCTGGCTTCGCGGTACAGGTAGCGAGACGCCAGGCGCTGGGCCGTGACGATCTGGGCGTCCAGCCGGCCGTAGAGGAACGAGTGGACGGCGCTGTAGGTGACGACGTCGGTGACCGCCAGGCCGATGACCACGAACACGGCCATGGCGGCGATGAGCCGGCGGCGGAGCGTCATTCCCTGGGCAGCCGCAACGTGTACCCGACGCGCCGGACCGTGTGGATGAGGGGTGGGTCGAACTCGTCGATCTTCTTGCGCAGGTAGCTGATGTAGGTCTCGACGATGTTGGCGTCACCGCTGAACCCGTAGTCCCACACGCGGTCGAGGATCTCGCTCTTCGACACGACCCGAGGGACGCTCTCCAAGAGGTACTCGAGGAGGTTGAACTCCGTGGCGGTCAGCTCCACCGAGGTGCCCTTGCGCCACACCTCGTGCGTGTCGACGTTCATGACGAGATCGGCGAAGCGCAGCTCGGCGCCGTTGGCGCCATTGTGGCCGGCGCGGCGCAACACAGCGCGCACGCGCGCCACCAGCTCTTCCAGGCTGAACGGCTTGGTGACGTAGTCGTCGCCGAGCCGGAGGCCGGCCACCTTGTCCTCGGTGCCGTCCCGCGCGGTGAGGAACACCACCGGGACGGCGCTCCCACTCTCGCGCAGCCGGCGGCACACCTCGTTGCCGTCGAGGTCGGGCAGCATGACGTCCAGCATCACGAGGTCCGGACGCTCGAGGCGGGCGAGTTGCAGGGCGTCACGGCCGGACGACGCCACCGAGACGGCGAACCCCTCGAAGCGGAGCGCGGCGGCCAGGAGGTCCGTGATGTACGGCTCGTCGTCCACCACGAGGATCCTCCCGAGGTCGAGCGCCATCTCGACCCCGATCAGCCCGTCGCGGGCGGCCCGGCGGCAGTCTCGGCGGCCGGTGCCGCGGTTCCGGCCGCCTCGGTCCCTGCAGCCCGTGCGGTGGCGTCGCCGGGGGTCTCGGGGGTCGCCGAGGCAGCTGCGAGAAGGCCGCCGTCTCGCGGCCTGGCCTCCGGGCCGGCGAGCCCAGGGCGCCCGCCCAGCCGCTGCCGAGCCGAGGCCCACGCCCGCTCGAGGCCCCACACGGTGACGAGCAGCAGGGCCTCCACCACGATCGCCGAGGACATCTTGGACTCGCCGGCCACCCGGTCCACGAAGCGGATCGGGACCTCGGCGATCGAAGCGCCAGCCTGCTTGGCGCGGTGGGTCATCTCGATCTGGAAGCCGTAGCCCTCGGCCCGGACCGCCGACAGGTCGAGGCGGCGTAGGACGGAGGCGGCGTAGGCCCGGAAGCCGGCGGTGGAGTCGGCCACGCCGAGGCCGAGGACGACGGAAGCGTAGCGGTTGCCGCCCCACGAGAGCAGGTGCCGGTGCCACGACCAGTCCGGGATGGACCCTCCCGGGACGTAGCGGGAGCCGATGGACACCTCGTAGCCGGCGGCCAGCGGCGCCAACAGCTCGGGCAGCGCCCCCGGGTCGTGCGAGAAGTCGGCGTCCATCTCCACGCACGCCTCGTAGCCGTGCTCGAGGCCCCAGGCGAACCCGGCCCGGTAGGCGCTGCCCAGACCGGACTTGCGGGTCCGGCGCAGGACCTGGAGGTCTCCAAGCTCGCCGCGGATGGCCTCGACGAGGTCGGCGGTACCGTCCGGGCTGCCGTCGTCCACGACCAGCATCCCGGCATCGGGCAGCACCTCGCGGACCCGGCGCAGGATGCGCTCGATGTTGTCCGCCTCGTTGTAGGTGGGCACGACCACCAGCGCGCGCATCCGGCCAGCTTACCGACGGGTGTCGACAGCCAGGAGGCGCCGGGCGCCGGGCGCCCGCTGCGTGCCGGTCCGCTGTGCCGGTCCGCTGTGCCGGTCCGCTTTGTCGCCGGCGCCGAGCGGCGCCGAGCGGCGCGAGGCCCCCGGGGGGCTCAGCGCACCGGGGTCACCGGGGGCGGGGGCGTCGGGGCCGTCGGGGCCGCCGGTGCTGGTGAGGGGTCGCCGGGCGGGGCGTCCGGCGGGCCGGGACCCGGGCCGTCCCCGCCCTCCTCGGCGAGGCGGGCCGCGGCGTGGTCGTCCGGGCCGCGCCGGATCTCCTTGGCGATCACCTGGACGGCGCCGCCGAAGGGGATCCCGACGAGGGCGCCCACGAACGTGCCCAGACCGGCACCCAGCTTCCCGCCGATGGTGGCGCCGATCAGGACGGCGAAGAGCACCCACAGCGGGTTCAGCCGGACCGTGCGGCTCATGATGAGCGGATTGAGCACGTGGTTCTCGAGCTGCTGGTACACGAGGAAGACGACCAGCATGACGATCCCCGCCGGGAGCGAATGGAAGGCGGCGATGATCACCACCGGCACGCCCGCCAGCAGCCCGCCCACGAGCGGCAGGAGGTCCACGAGGGCGACCCACACGCCGAGCAGCAACGGGTAGGGCACGCCCAAGATGGCCAGCGTGGCGAAGACCAACACCCCGGCGATCACCGAGGTGAGGAAGTTGCCCAGCATGTAGCCGGTCACCGAGCGGGTGGCGTCCCGGTACACCCGGGCCACCCGGCGCGCCCGGGCGGGCCGCATCATGCCGAACACGGCGCGCTGGAGGTTGGGCGACTCGAGCAGCAGGAACAGCGTGAGCACGGCGACGGTGCCCAGCGCCACGAGGGTCGACAGGGCAGCCGAGCCGACCGACAGTGCCTGGGCCGGCTTCAGGCTCTTGGCGATGTCCGTGGCGATCTTGGGAGCGTTCTTCGTCACCCAGGTCCGCAGGTGGAAGCGCTCGAGCAGATGCCCGATCTTGCCCTGGCCGTGCTCGGCCTGCTTGACGAGGGTCGGCAGCTGCTTGGCGAAGTGCGTGACGGCGTTCACCAGCGGTGCCGTGAACCCCACCAGGATGCCCAGGAAGACGACGATGCCGACGACGAACACGATCGTGGCGGCGAGCCACCGGGACGCGCCGACGCGCTCGAGGAGATGCACCGCCGGTGACAACAGGAGCGCGAGGAACACCGCGATGACCGTGTAGAGAATGATCGTGCGCAGCACCCACAGGAGCAGCACCACCAGCACGTCGAGGTCGAGGAGGGCGAACCCGACCAGCAAGGCCGTGAGGATGGTGGCGAGCGGCACGCCGTGCCGTGCGGCTCCCGCCCACATCCGGCCGCGGTACGTGTCGGTGTCGTATGTCGGCTCGGCTCCGGCCGGGTCTGCGCTCGCCGGCACGTCGGCCGGGCGGCGCGCCAGCAGCCGTCGCACCACCGCGCCCGGTCCGGGCCGCACCCCGCCGCCGCCCGCCGGGTCGCTGCGCTCGGACAGCGCTCCTTCCGGCGGGACCGCCGCGACTCCGTCGGCGGCATCGCTCACCGCCCCAGCATGGCACGGCGTGCCAGCATGAAGCGATGAGTGGAGCGCCTCTCGACGGCCCCGCGGCGCGGCCGCCTCCCCCGCCGCGGAAGCGCCGACGGGTGCCACCCCAGGTGCGGTGGACGGCGACCATCGTCGTCCTCTTCTTCGTCGCGGAGTACCTGATCCTCCCCGACCTGGCCAACGCCCGCCATTCCCTCAACCTGCTCGGGCGGGTGAACATCGTCTGGCTCGTCGTGGGTGCCCTGCTCGAAGCGCTGGCGCTGGTGGCGTACGCCGAGCTGACCAACACGGTGCTGAGCCCCGGCGCGCCCCGGCGGTTCCAGCTGTTCCGCGTCAACATGTCGAGCCTGGCCGTGAGCCACGTCATCCCGGGCGGGACGGCACCGGGCACCGCCGTCGCGTACCGGCTCCTCACGACCGACCTCGGCGTCCCCGGCAGCACGGCGGCGTTCGGGCTCGCCACCCAGGGGGTCGGGTCGGCCGTCGTGCTCAACGGGATCTTCTGGCTGGCCCTCCTCATCTCGATCCCGCTGCGCGGCTACAACCCGCTCTACGGCTTCGCCGCCATCGCCGGGGTGATCCTCCTGGTGCTCTTCGCCGGTGCGATCTTCCTGCTCACCCGGGGCCAGCGCCGCGCCATCGACGTCCTCGTGCGGCTGGCCGCCCACCTCCCCCGCGTGACGCCCGAGCGCCTGACCGGCCTCTTCCAGCAGATCGCCGATCGCTTGCAGGTGCTGCTGCGCGACCGGGCGCTGCTCGTCCACGCCCTCGAGTGGGCCGCGCTCAACTGGCTGCTCGACGCCGCCTCACTGTGGCTCTTCGTCTTCGCCTTCGGCCACACGGTCTCCCCCGTCGACCTCCTCGTGGCCTACGGCCTTGCCAACATCCTCGCCGTCATCCCGGTGACCCCCGGCGGCCTCGGCGTCGTGGAGGGCGTGCTCATCCCGACGCTGGTCGGCTTCGGCACCCCTGCGGGCATCGCCACCCTCGGCGTCCTCTCCTACCGCCTCGTCAACTTCTGGCTGCCGATCCCCCTCGGCGGCGTGGCCTACCTGTCGCTCCGGTTCGGCCCCCAGGCTCGGCGGCGCCGCGCCGCGCAGGAGCACCCGTCGGCGTCCGCCCGCACCACCGCCGGGCGGTCGGCGGCCGCCCTGGTCCGGTGGCGCGAACAGCTGGCCACCCGGGACCACCTCGTCGCCCGCCCTCCTCGCCCGGACCAGCGACGTCCGGGCTGATCGAGCCTCGGCCCTCAGTCTGCCGGCAGGTGGTCCGCAGCCGCCGGGTCGACCTCCCGGCGGCGCCGCGCCCGCTCGACGGCGAGCTCCTTCAGCCGGCGCTGGGAGTCCGTCCCGGCCACCGCGGGCACCCGTGACCACGCCCGGTCGTGCAGCACCCAAGCGTTCACGTCGTCGCCGAAGACCAGGTCGAGGATCTCGAACAGGCGCGCCTGGAGCGCGGCGTCGCGCACCGGGGTCAGGACCTCGATGCGCCGGTCGAGGTTCCGCTCCATGAGGTCGGCGGAGCCGATGAAGAGCCGCAGCGGGGGGGCGCCGTCGCCGGGCTCGCTCTCCGGAAGGTGCGGCGCGTCGTCCGCCGCGCCGCCGAAGCGGAAGATGCGGGAGTGCTCGAGGAACTGCCCCACGATCGAGCGGACCCGGACGTTGTCGGACAACCCCGGCACGCCTGGCCGGAGCGAGCACATGCCCCGAACGGCCAGGTCGACCGGGACGCCGGCCGCCGAGGCGGCGTACAGGGCGTCGATCATCTCGGGGTCGGTGAGCCCGTTGACCTTGAGGACGATCCGTCCCGAGGGCCCGGCTTCGATCTGCTCCTCGATCAGGTCGAGGACGCGCCGGCGCAGGGTCACCGGCGCCACCAGGATCTCCCGATAGTCCGCCTGCCGGCTGAAGCCCGTCAGGTAGTTGAAGAGGTGCCCGACGTCCTCGCCGATGACCGGGTCGGCAGTGAGCAGACCGAGGTCCTCGTAGATGGCGGCGGTGCGCGAGTTGTAGTTGCCGGTGCCGACGTGGCAGTAGCGGCGGATGCCGTCCTCCTCGCCCCGCAGGACCAGGACGGTCTTCGAGTGCGTCTTGAGCCCGACCAGGCCGTAGACGACGTGGACTCCCGCCTCCTCCAGCACCCGCGCCCAGCCGATGTTGGCCTGCTCGTCGAAGCGGGCCTTCACCTCGACGATCGCCGCCACCTGCTTTCCCGCCTCGGCCGCCCGGATGAGCGAGGCCACGATCGGGCTGTCGCCCGAGGTGCGGTACAGCGTCTGCTTGATCCCGAGGACCGCGGGGTCGTCTGCCGCCTGGGCCACGAACGCCTCCACCGACGTGGCGAAGGAGTCGTAGGGGTGGTGCACGAGGACGTCCCGGTGGCGGAGGACCCCGAACAGGTCCGTCGGCACGTTGCCGGCGGTGGCCAGGTACGGCGGGGTCATCGGCGTCCAGGTGTCGGCATGGAGGTCCGGCCGGTCGAGGGCGTACACGGCCCACAGCCCGCTCAGGTCGATCGGAGCGTCCACCACGTACACGCCGTCGTCGGGCACGTCGAGCTCGGCCGCCAGGCGTTCGCGCAGATCGGGGCTCGCCGACGCCGTGATCTCGAGGCGGACGGCGCTGCCGAACCGTCGGCGCCGCAGCTCCATCTCCACGGCGACGAGCAGGTCGTCGGCCTCGTCCTCTTCGACGGCCAGGTCGGCGTTGCGGGTGACGCGGAAGGCGACGTGCTCGCCGATCGCCATCCCCGGGAAGAGGGCGTCGAGGTGGGCCGCGATCACCTGCTCGAGGGGCACGAAGCGCTCGCCGTCGGGCATGACGACGAACCGCGACAAGACGGGCGGCACCTTGACGCGAGCGATCCGCTGCTGCCCGGTCCCGGGGTCGGTGACGTCGACCAGGAGGTTGAGGGAGAGATTGGAGATGTAGGGGAACGGGTGGCCCGGGTCGACGGCCAGCGGCGTCAGGACCGGGAAGATCTGTCGCTCGAAGACATCGACGAGGTACTCGCGGTCGTCCTCGTCGAGCGACGACCAATCCGAGAGGCGCACCCCAGCGTCGCCCAGCGCCGGGACCAGTCCCTCGAGGAAGATGGCGTCCTGGCGGGCGACCAGCTCGAGCACGCGCGCCCGGATGACCTTCAACTGCTCGGTGGGCCGGAGCCCGTCGACGGAGCGGGTCCGGACGCCGGCCACCACCTTGTCCTGAATGCCGGCCACGCGCACCTGGAAGAACTCGTCGAGCAGGTCGCAGAAGATCGCCATGAACTTGACCCGCTCGAGCAGCGGCAGGCGCGCCTCCTCGGCCAAGTCGAGCAGGCGGGCGGAGAAGTCCAGGCGGGACAGCTCCCGATTGGTGAACCGGTCCGTGCCGAAGGCGGCGATCCCCTCGCGCACAGGGACCGTCCGATGCGGCAATCCCTGGCTGTCCCCAGCTTCTCGACCCGACGGCGGGCGCGAAGCACCGACGTGGTCGGCGGTGACGTCCGTCCGCATCATGGATTGCGCCGGAGGCCCCGCATCGATGGGCGTAGTAGTGCGCTCGAGGGCCATTGCGGTCTCCGTCCACAGCGTACTACGTGCCGCTACGCTCTCCCCGTGGCCGTGACGACCCCCCCGGCGGCGATCGCCCGACCTGCGGTGCACCGCAAGTGGATCCCGGCATGGCCAAGAGGCCGCAAGCCGCGCCGGCGGGCCGAGCTCGGGCTCCTCCTCTTCGCCGGGCTCATCACCATCGCGTTCTACGTCCTGGCCGAGCTGGGCGCCAAGAACAAGATCCCCCCCCACCTGGGGCCGATCCTCGGCGTCCTCTTCGCCCTCCTGTTCGCCGCCCACCTCGCCAACCGGTGGCTGGTGCCCAACGCGAGCGCCGTCATCCTCCCGCTGGTGGCCCTCCTCAACGGCATCGGCTACGTGATCATCGTGCGGTGGACACCACCTGCCGCCAAGGCGCAGGCCACGTGGACCGCTCTCGGGATCCTGCTCTACGTCCTCGCCCTCTTGGTCGTGCGCCGATCCCGCGACCTGGACCGCTACCGGTACCTGCTGCTGCTCTTCACCGGCTTCCTGCTCATCGCGCCCCTGCTGCCCGGTCTCGGCCTCCGGATCAACGGGGCTCGCCTGTTCGTCCACTTCGGCGCCATCACGTTCCAGCCGATCGAGGTCGCCAAGCTGCTCCTCGTCGTGTTCTTCGCCTCCTACTTCGCCGAGAAGAAGGAGCTGCTGTCGATCCCGACGGCCCGCCTCGGCAACCGCCTGGTGGTGGACCCCCGGCCACTCATCCCCATCCTCGTGGCGTGGGGAATCGCCATGGGGATCATCGGCCTGGAGAACGACGTCGGGTTCGCCATGCTGATCTTCACCATGTTCGTCGCCCTCCTCTGGGTGACGACGGGTCGCCTCGTGTACCTCGTCCTCGCCATCGTCCTCTTCGTCGGCGGCGCGGTGCTCGCCGCGCATGTGTTCCACCAGGTCAACCAGCGCCTGAACACATGGCTCCACGCGGCCCCCAACAGCCAGCTCGGCTACGGGAAGTTCGCCATCGCCCACGGCGGGATCGCCGGGTCCGGTCTCGGCCTGGACCCGGCGGCCGGCCAGATCCCGTTCATCACAACCGACATGGTCTTCGCCGCCATCGCCGACGAGATGGGCTTCATCGGCGCGGCGGCCGTCGTCACCGCGTTCGTCCTCCTCATCGGAGCGGGCCTGCGCGTGGCGCAAGCGGCCCGCTCGGACTTCTCCCGGCTGGTGGCGGCCGGCCTGACCGCCACGATCGGCTTCCAGGCGTTCTTCATCATGGCCGGCGTCATCCAGATCCTGCCGTTCACCGGGATCACCCTCCCGTTCGTGGCGTACGGCGGATCGTCGCTGGTCGCCAATTACATCCTGGTCGCCCTCCTCATGCGTATCTCCGAGGAGGGCGTCACCAGCGCCGCGGAGCGGGCGATGGGCTTCCGCGTCCCCGGCGACAGCGGGTTCGTCGTCGCCGCCTGACAGGCGGGCCCACTCGTCTACGAGCGCGGGCCGAGGGCCGTCCCGATCCCTGCCACGTCGCCCCCGGTGGCGAGCAGCCGCTCGTCGGCGAGGACCGGTGCGGGGACCTTCTGGTGCAGTGCGAGCACGATGCCGTCGGTCGGTCGGCAGGCGACCACCTCCCGCCCGCGGGGGCCCATCAGCTCCAGCTCGGCCAGGTACGTGGTGGCGAAGCGCCCGACCAGCCGCACCGCCACCACCTCCACGGACAGCCGCTGCAGGACGTCGGCGAACAGGTCGTGGGTGAGGGGCCGGGGCGCCATCGTGCCGTGAAGGGCATGGGCGAGCGCCGCACCCTCCGGCAGCCCGATGCGGAAGGCCAGGCGTCGGCCGCTGCCCTCGGTCTCGACCAGCGTCAGGACCGGGTACTGGTCCGGCAGGTCGACGGCGACCGACTCGACGGCCATGATCCGGAACACCCCGAGCGGAACCGGCAACGGACCGGTTGTGCGCTCTTCGGCTGCGGGCGGGGCGGCGGCCACTGCTGCGGCGGCCCCGGTTGGGGGGACCTCGGTTGCCGGGGCCGCAGCGGGGACCTCGCCTCCTTCGACCACGGCCGGCCGCAGCCCTAGGTCGCCCGGCGGGCGTAGACGCTCAACGCCACGCCCGCTCCCAGGAAGAACGAGATCACGGCCGTGCCCCCGTAGCTGATGAACGGCAGCGGGATCCCGGTGATGGGCATCAGGCCCATGGTCATCCCGGCGTTCTCGAAGGTGCTGAAGGCGAGGAAGGTGAACACCCCGGTGCAGAGCAGCCGGCCGAAGCTGTCCCTGGCCAGCTGGGCCGAACGCAGCACCCGCCAGCAGACGACGCCGAGCACCGCCAAGACCCCCACCGAGCCAACGAAGCCCAGCTGCTCCCCCACCGCCGTGAAGATGAAGTCGGTCTGCTGCTCCGGCACGTAGCCGAGGTTGGTCTGCGCCCCGTTTCCGATGCCGGTGCCGAAGAGGCCGCCCGAGCCGATGGCGTCCTTGGCCTGCTGGAGGTTGTAGACGGCTGTCTTGAGCTGGCCCGTCGGGTGGGGTGTGCTCTGGTGCAAGAAGCTCGTGATCCGGGTGATCTGATAGTGGTGCAGGAGCCCGCCCTCGACGGCGACGACCACCACGAGGGCGGCGCCAACCAGGAGGAGCACGAGGACGCGAGTGGGCAAGCCGGCGACGGCCAGCATGACCAGGAGGACGACCGACATGATGATGGCCGTCCCGAGGTCCGGCTGGACCAGGACGAGGACGATCGGCACCGCCCCCATGACCAGCACCTTCACGACGTCGCGCCAGGTGAGCCCGTCACTGCGCCGGGCGCAGTAGGTGGCGACGGTGATCACGAGCCCGAGGACGGCGAACTCGGACGGCTGGATCTGCAGCGGGCCGAAGCTGAACCACCGGGTCGAGCCCAGGGCGTGCGACCCGATCCCCGGGGCCATGACCGCCAGCAGGGCCAGGATGGTCACCCCGTAGACGACCATGCCGACCTGCTCCAGGCGGCGGTAGTCGAACCAGGACGTCGCCACCATGACGGCGACGCCCAGCACCACGAACACGGCCTGGCGCTTCACGTAGTGCGTGGGGCTTGTCCCGGCCGCCAGGAGCGGGCCCCTGGTGGCCGTGTAGACCATCACGACCCCGATGACGGCGGCCACGACCGAGGCGAGCGCCAGGACGGGGTCGAAGGTCA
>DAHUZJ010000022.1 GCA_027306585.1 Acidimicrobiaceae bacterium
GCCGCGGTCGCTGCCGTCCTCTTCGACCTCGACGACACGCTGCTCGACGGCGACGCGGCGTGGCGCTCGGGGGTCGCCCGCCTGTGTGCGCGCTGTCCCGGCCTCGGGCACGCCGAGGCGGTGGCGGCGTGGGAGGCCGCGTTCCACGCCCATTTCGACCGTTTCCTGGCCGGCGAGACGTCCGCCGAGGAGATGCGCTCCGGCCGTGTCCGGACGTGGAGCGACCTGGTGGCGGTGTCCGTGGCCGACGGCGACGAGCTGGCGTGGTTCGCCGAGTACCAGGCGGGCTACGAAGCGGGCTGGCAGCTGTTCGCCGACGCCCGCCCGGTCCTCGACGTCTTGCGGGCGCGGGCGGACCTGCGCCTCGGGGTGGTGACCAACGGGGAGAGCGACCTGCAGCGGCAGAAGCTCGACGCGCTCGGGATCACCGCCTACTTCGACGTGGTGGTGGTCTCTGGCGACCACGGCTGGCCCAAGCCCGATCGGCGGATCTTCGAGCGGGCGGTGGCCGGCGTCGGGGTGCCGGCCGGCCGGTGCCTCTTCGTGGGGGATCGCCAGGACGTGGACGTCGCCGGGGCGGCTGCGGCGGGCCTGCAGGCGGTGTGGCTCAACCGCGCGGGCGCGCCGCCGGCACCGGGCCTGGGGCCGTCGACGTCCATCGCGTCGCTCGAGGCCGTGGTGGCGCTGGTGGCCGCCCCCGGGTCGCCCACGCCGCGGCCGGGTCCCGTCCCCGCAGCATGAGGTGCCAGTAGAAGGCCGGGAGCCCGTAGCGCTTCAGGTACCACATGTCGCGGCGCTCGGCCGCCGTGTCGACGAAGGGCACGGTGCGGTGGGGGCGCCCGGTGTAGTCGAACTCGGCCATGACCACCTTGCCCCGGGCGGTGGTGAACGGGCACGCCCCGTAGCCGTCGTAGCGGGCCACGGGCTCCTCACCGGCGAGGGCGGCGAGCACGTTGGCGACGGCGACCGGTGCCTGGCGGCGCACGGCCGCGCCGGTCTTCGAGTTGGGCGTCGTCGTCACGTCCCCGAGGGCGAAGACCTCGGGATGCCGGGGGTGGACCAGCGTCGCCGGGTCGACGAGCAGCCACCCGAGCGCGCTGGACGGGTCGGCCAGCGAGCTCTCCCGGACGAAGGCGGGTGGTCGTTGGGGTGGGGCGGCGTGGAGGAGGTCGTAGGGCAGGCGCACCCGCTCGGGAGGGCCCCCGTCACCGGGCGGCGAGTCCGGCGCCGGGACGGCGGCGAACACCGCCTCGCGGCGCACGTCGTCGACCTCGGCCAGGTCGAGCCGAAAGCGCGTCTCGATGCCGTAGCGGGCGACGACCTCCTCGAGCACCACCCGGAACTCGGGGACGCCGAACAGGCCCCCGGCGCCGCTGGCGAAGGTGACGTGCGTGCCGTCGAGGCGTCCCGTCCGGCGCCACCGGTCGCACGCCAGGTAGGCGATCTTCTGGGGAGCCCCCGGGCACTTGATCGGCGAGGCCGGCGCCGTGAAGAGGGCGTGGCCTCCCCGGAAGTCCTCGAGGAGCTGCCACGTCTTGGGGGCGAGGTGGGCGGCGTAGTTCGACGACGCCCGCGGGCCCGCCACCGCCTCGGCCAAGCCCGGCACCAGGTCCCAGGCGAGCTCGACGCCCGGGCAGCAGACGAGGACGTCGTAGCCGAGCGTGCCGCCGCCGGCCAGGTGCACCCGGCGGGCGTCGGGGTCGAGCGCGGTCACGGCATCGCGCTCCCAGCGGACCCCGGACGGCAGCACGGCGCGGGTGGGCCGCGCCGAGGCGCCCAGCGGGGCGCAGCCGCCGCCGACCAGCGTCCACAGCGGCTGGTACCAGTGGATCGACGAGGGCTCCACGACGGCGATGTCGTCCACCCCCGCCCGGCGGAGCAGCGCCGCCACCGTCGTCCCTGCCGTCCCTCCGCCGACCACGACCACCCGATGGTGCGCCACGTCCGCTCCTTCCCCTCGTGTTGCGGCGCGGCATGCCGTCCCGCCGCGGATAAACATGACCTGTTCGATCAACAATACCAAAACATGACCTAATCAGTCAACAAATAGCTCCGAAGTCCTCCGGCTGCCGGGGTCTCGTGGCGGGGAGGTGGGGAGGCTCGGTTACGCTGCTCCGGTCCGGACCGCCGGGGTCCTGCCGCCAGTCGGCCACCGGTCGGGCGGGACGGGAGCGGACCGACCTGGGGAGGACGAGGTGCCCATCGACAAGGTGGTGGCCAGCGCCGCCGAGGCCGTGGCCGACATCGTCGACGGCGCGTCCCTGGCGGTCGGGGGCTTCGGGCTCTGTGGCGTCCCCGTCGACCTCATCGATGCGCTGGTGGAGACGGGGGTGGGCGACCTGGCCGTCGTCTCCAACAACTGCGGAGTGGACGGCGCCGGTCTCGGCCGCCTCCTCGGGGCGCACCGCATCCGGCGGGTCACCGGCTCCTACGTCGGGGAGAACGCAGAGTTCGCCCGCCAGTTCCTGTCGGGAGAGCTCGAGGTCGAGCTGATCCCGCAGGGCACGTTGGCCGAGCGGCTGCGGGCCGGCGGCTGCGGCATCCCGGCCTTCTTCACGCCGGCGGGTGTCGGCACGCCGGTCGCCGACGGCGGCCTGCCGTGGCGGTACGGGACCGACGGCACGGTCGAGATCTCGTCGCCGGCGAAGGAGGTCCGCGAGTTCGACGGCCGGCGCTACGTGCTCGAACGCTCGGTCACCACCGATTTCGCCCTGGTGCGCGCCACCCGTGGCGACCGGATGGGCAACCTGGTGTTCGACAAGGCGACGCGCAACTTCAACCCGCTGTGCGCCATGGCCGGCCGGGTCGCCATCGCCGAGGTCGAGGAGCTCGTCGAGCCGGGCGTGCTCGATCCGGACGCGGTGCACCTGCCGGGGGTCTTTGTCCAGCGGGTGGTCCGGGCGCGCGCCGCCGAGAAGCCGATCGAGAAGCGGACCGTCCGCCCGCGCCCGGCCGGCGGCCCGGGGGGGAGCACGTCATGACCCTGTCCCGTGAGCAGCTGGCGGCCCGTGTCGGCCAGGACCTGCGCGACGGCGAGTACGTCAACCTGGGGATCGGCCTGCCGACCCTCATCCCGAACCACCTGCCCGAGGGCGTCCACGTCGTGCTCCAGAGCGAGAACGGCATCCTCGGGGTTGGCCCCTACCCCTACGAGGGCGAGGAGGACCCCGACCTCGTCAACGCCGGGAAGGAGACGGTGACGGTGGAGGCCGGCGCCGCCTACTTCGACTCGGCCCTGTCGTTCGGGATGATCCGCGGGGGCCACATCGACACCGCCGTGCTCGGGGCCATGCAGGTGTCGGTCACCGGGGACCTCGCCAACTGGATGATCCCCGGCAAGATGGTCAAGGGCATGGGCGGGGCGATGGACCTCGTGCACGGCGTGGGCCGGGTCATCGTGATGATGGAGCACGTCGCCCGCGACGGCTCGCACAAGATCGTGGACCGGTGCACCCTTCCGCTCACGGGCGTGGGCGTCGTCGACCGCATCGTCACCGACCTGGCAGTGGTGGACGTCACGCCGGACGGCCTCGTGCTGCGCGAGCTCGCACCGGGGGTCACGGTCGACGAGGTCCGAGCGGCGACCGGCCCGCCCCTCCACGTGCCCGAGCCGCCGCGCACGATGGTCTTCGCCGGCGTCGAGCTCGCCGGCTGACGCCCGAGGCGGCGCCTATGCGGCGCCCGGCGCCTGCAGGCAGGCCAGCGCCATGGCCCGCAGCAGGGCTGCCATCTCGGCCCGCGGGAGGCGGGCGGAGTGGGGCGTCGAGTTCATGAGGCCGAACGCGGCGTGCGCCGCGGCGACGGCCGTCTCCCGCTGGCACCCGGTGAGCACCTCCACCACCTCGGCCCACAGCGCGATGTAGCGGTGCTGGAGCGAACGCACGGCCCTCCGGGCGGGGAGGGGCAGGTTGGGCAGCTCACGCGCCTGCACGGTGATGACGTCCGGGTTGTCGAGGGCGAAGGCGACGTGCCAGTCGACGAGCGCCTCCAGCGCCGCCGCCGGGCTGCCGGCGACGGCGTGCCGGCGGCGGCCGCCCTCCAGCAGGCGCTGGCTCACCCCCAGCAACAGCTCGGCCAGGATCTCCTCCTTCGCCCGGAAGTGGCGGTAGAGGGCGGGTCCGGAGATGCCGGTGGCCGCACCGAGGTCGTCGACGGAGACCCCGCGGAACCCCCGCTCGGCGAACAGGGGTGCGGCGGCCTCGAGGATCTGCTGGCGGCGGGTGGTGGACGGCCGGCGGACCACCCGGACATCGTAGCCGGGCGTTGCACGTGTTAGCGAACGGTCACTAACATTTCGACGATGGCGTTCGCCGCCCCTGAGGCCTTTCCCGTGCTGGTCACGGCGGCCGACCCCTCCAGCGCCGCCTTCCGGGAGAACGACGAGCACCATCGGCGGCTGGTCGCCGACCTGCGGGCCCGGCTCGCCCGGGCGGGCGAGGGCGGTCCTGCGCCGGCGCGCCGCCGCCACACCGAGCGCGGCAAGCTGCTCCCGAGAGAGCGCCTGGCGCGGCTGCTCGACCCGGCCTCGCCGTTCCTCGAGCTGTCGCCCCTGGCCGCCACCGGCTGCTACGACGACGAGGCGCCGGGCGCCGGGATCATCTGCGGGGTGGGCCGGGTCTCGGGACGCGAGTGCGTCGTGGTGGTGAACGACGCCACCGTCAAGGGGGGCACCTACTACCCGCTCACGGTGAAGAAGCACCTGCGGGCACAGGAGGTCGCGCTCGAGAACCGCCTGCCGTGCCTGTACCTGGTCGACTCGGGCGGGGCGTTCCTTCCCCACCAGGACGAGGTGTTCCCCGACCGTGACCACTTCGGGCGGATCTTCTACAACCAGGCCACCCTGTCGCAGGCCGGCATCCCGCAGGTGGCGGCAGTGCTCGGATCGTGCACGGCCGGCGGGGCGTACGTGCCGGCCATGAGCGACGAGGCCGTGATCGTCCGCGGCCAGGGGACGATCTTCTTGGGCGGACCGCCGCTGGTGCGGGCGGCCACCGGCGAGGTCGTGACGGCCGAGGAGCTGGGCGGCGGCGAGGTCCACGCCCGGCGGTCGGGCGTCACCGACCACCTCGCCGCGGACGACGTCGGGGCGCTCGCCACCGTGCGGGCCATCGTCGCCACCTTCGGGCCACGCGAGCCGCGGCCCTGGGACGTGGCTCCCACCGAGCCACCGGGCATCGACCCGGCGACCCTGTACGGCGTGGTCCCGACCGACCTGCGCACGCCCTACGACGTGCGAGAGGTGGTGGCGCGGGTGGTGGACGGCTCCCGGTTCTTGGAGTTCAAGGCCGAGTACGGGCCGACGCTCGTGTGCGGGTTCGCACGCGTCCACGGCCACCCGGTGGGCGTCGTGGCCAACAACGGCGTGCTCTTCTCCGAGTCCGCCCTCAAAGGGGCCCACTTCGTGGAGCTGTGCGACCGGCGCCAGGTGCCGCTGTTGTTCTTGCAGAACATCAGTGGCTTCATGGTGGGGCGTGAGTACGAGGCCGGCGGGATCGCCAAGCACGGGGCGAAGATGGTGACGGCGGTGGCATGCGCCCGCGTGCCCAAGCTGACGGTGGTGATCGGCGGCAGCTTCGGCGCTGGCAACTACTCGATGTGCGGCCGGGCGTACTCGCCGCGCTTCTTGTGGACGTGGCCCAACGCCCGGATCTCGGTCATGGGCGGCGAGCAGGCGGCCTCGGTCCTCGCCAGCGTCCGCCGGGACCAGCTCGAGGCGAGGGGCAGCGAGTGGACGGCCGCCGACGAGGAGGCCTTCAAGGAGCCCATCCGCCGGCAGTACGAGGAGCAGGGGAACCCGTACTACGCCACCGCCCGCCTGTGGGACGACGGCGTCATCGACCCGGCCGACACCCGGCGGCTGGTGGGGCTCGCCCTGTCGGCGGCGGCCAACGCCCCCCTCGGGGACCTGGGGTACGGGGTGTTCCGGATGTGAGGCGGCCGTGAGGCGCATCTCGTGCGTGCTGATCGCCAACCGCGGCGAGATCGTGGTCCGGGTGTGCCGGACGCTGCGCCGCCTGGGCATCGAGTCGGTGGCCGTGGTCGCCCCGCACGACGCCACCGCGGTCCATGCCTTGGCGGCGGACCGGGTGGTGGCGGTGGCGGACTACCTCGACGCCGAGGCGCTGGTGGCGGCCGCCCAGCGGGTGGGTGCCGACGCCGTGCACCCCGGCTACGGCTTCCTCTCCGAGGACCCGGCCTTCGCCCGCGCCGTCGTCGGCGCCGGGCTGTGCTGGATCGGGCCGCCTCCGCCTGCCGTCGAGCAGATGGGTGACAAGGTGCGCGCCAAGGCGGCGGCTGCCGCGGCCGGCGTGCCCGTGCTGCCGGGTGCCGGTGGCGCGGGGGTGTCCGACGACGCGCTGGCCGCCGCAGCCGTCGCCCTCGGGTTGCCCGTGCTCGTCAAGCCGGCGGCCGGCGGGGGCGGCAAGGGCATGCACCGGGTGGCGTCGGAAGACGACCTCCGCCTGGCGATCGCCGCCGCCCGTCGCGAGGCGGCGGGCGCCTTCGGCGACGACACGCTGTTCGTCGAGCGGTGGCTCGACCGCCCGCACCACATCGAGGTGCAGGTGCTCGCCGACGCCCACGGGACGGTGGTCGACCTCGGCGAGCGGGAGTGCAGCCTCCAGCGACGTCACCAGAAGCTGGTCGAAGAGGCGCCGGCCCCGGCGCTGGACGAGCCGACGCGCCGGGCCATGGCGGCCAGCGCCCGGGCCGTGGCGCGGGCCTGCGGCTACGTCGGCGCCGGCACCGTCGAGTTCCTGGTGGCGGGCGACGGTCCCGGGGAGTACTTCTTCCTCGAGATGAACACCCGCCTGCAGGTCGAGCACCCGGTGACCGAGGCGGTCTTCGGCATCGACCTCGTGGAGTGGCAGTTGCGGGTGGCCCGGGGCGAGCCCCTGCCCAAGGACGGCGGGACGGTGCCGCGTCGCGGCCATGCCATCGAGGCGCGCGTGTACGCGGAGGACCCCGGAAGGGGGTTCCTCCCTGCGGCCGGGACCGTGCTGGCGCTCGACGAGCCGGCGGGGCTCCCGGGCGTCCGGGTGGACGCCGCCTGGGGCGTGGGCCAGGACGTGGGGACCCGCTACGACCCTCTCCTGGCCAAGGTGATCGCCTGGGGGGACGATCGGCGCTCGGCCCTCGACCGGCTGCAAGCGGCCCTCCGGGCCACCACCGTCCTCGGGACCACGACCAACGTGGCCTTCTTGCAGGCCCTCCTGGACCACCCCGATGTGGTGGCCGGGCGGCTCGACACCGGGTTGGTGGAACGCTCGGTGCTCGGGCCCGCCGCCGGACCCGAGGCCGCCGGACCGGAGGGCGCGCGCCATGCGGTCGCAGCGGTCGCCGCCGCCTGCCGCCTGGTGGCCGGCCTGGCGCCGGCCGGCCCGGCGGTCGACCCCTGGGACCT
>DAHUZJ010000029.1 GCA_027306585.1 Acidimicrobiaceae bacterium
CCGACCCCGACCCCGACCCCCGCCGCGCCGGCCCCGGCCCCCGCCGGCCCGATCCCCCTGCGCCTCGCCAGCGTCTCCGTGCGGGGCTCCGACGGCCGGCTGCTCCTCGACGGCCTCTCGGTGGACGTGGCCAACGGCGAGATCGTGGGCGTGGCCGGCGTCGACGGCAACGGGCAGTCGACCATCGGCGACCTCATGAGCGGGATCGTCGCCGTCGAGAGCGGGACGATCGAGATCGACGGCCACCAGGTCGCCCCACGCGCGGCCGACCTCCTGCGGGCGGGCGTGGGGGTGATCCCCGAGGACCGCCACGCATCCGGCTGCATCCTCGGGATGTCGGTGGCGGAGAACCTCGTCGCCACGAACCTGGGCGCCTACCAGACCCGCATCGGGCTGCTGGACCGGCGAGCCATCCGCCAGCGGGCGAGCGAGCTGATGAAGGAGTACGCCATCGCCGCGCCGTCCCCCGACGTGCCGATGTCGGCGCTCTCTGGCGGGAACCAGCAGCGCGTCGTGGTGGCCCGCGAGCTGACGCGAGGCCCGAAGACGCTGATCGCCGTCCAGCCGAGCCGCGGCCTCGACGTCGGCGCCATCGAGTTCATCAGCGAGCAGCTGCGTGCGTCGGCCAGGGCGGGGGTGGGGATCCTCCTCATCTCCAGCGAGCTCGACGAGCTCCTGGCGCTCTCCCACCGGATCGTGGTGATCCACGCCGGGCGCATCGTGGGGGAGATGGCCCGCGACCAGATCGACGTCGAGCGGCTCGGCCTGCTGATGGGCGGACGAGTCGCGTGAGCGCACACGGGACGACCACGACGACCGCGAGGGCGACAACCACCGCAGCAACGGCAGCGCCTGCGACCGCGAGCACCCACCGATGACCTCCCTCGCCAATTGGCGCCCCACGCGCCCGACACGCCGGGGCCGCCCGGCAGGCTCCGACGGGATCACCCCGGAGCTGACCGGGGCCGAGCTCGAGCTCCACGGGTCCCGCCGCGCCGACACGATCCGGATGGTGGTGCTCTACCTCGTCTCGGTGGGGGTCGCGCTGGGCATCACCGCCCTCCTCGTGCTGGCCGTCGGGCACGCCCCGAGCGACGTGTTCAGCGCCTTGTTCCGCGGCAGCATCTCGACGCCCGGCGCCATCGGCCGCACGCTCGACGACACGATCCCCGTGCTCCTGGTGGCCCTCGGGACCCTGATCGCCGTGCGAGCCGGGATGTTCAACATCGGCCAGACGGGCCAGCTGGCGATCGGTGGCGGCTGCGCCGCGATGGTGGCCCTCAAGTGGCACGGTCCCGGGCCCCTGGTGCTGACCGCCGCCCTGCTGGCCGGCGTCGCCGGCGGGGCGCTCTGGGCCGGCATCGCGGCGTGGCTGTACACGTGGCGCAAGATCAACGTCGTCATCTCGACGCTGCTGCTGATCTACATCGCCACACAGATCCTCGACTACGCGGTGTCGAACCAGGGGCTGCTCGAGGAGCCGTCGCAGAGCCAGATCGGCTCGCTCCCGCAGTCGCAGCCGCTGCCGGCGAACGTGCGGCTCCCGCACCCGGGGTCCTATCCCGCGTTCGGGGTGAGCCTCGGCATCGTGCTCGCCGTCGCGCTCCTGGCCGTCTTCATCGTCCTGCTGTCGCGGAGCCGCTGGGGCGTGCACCTGCGGATGACGGGGACCAACCCGACGGCGGCGCGCCGGTTCGGGGTGCGCGTGGCGTTGGTGGCCAGCGGCGCGCTCATCCTCTCGGGGGCCCTGGCGGGGCTGGCGGGCGGCGCCATGCTGACCGGCGAGGTGTACCGGATCCAGGGCGGGTTCGCCAACACATTCGGCAACGACGGCCTGCTGGCGGCGCTGGTGTGCCGCGACCGTCCGGGTTGGCTGCTGCCGGTGTCGTTCGTGTTCGGCATGATCCGTACGGGCGGCAACTACTTCTTGGCGACGGGGGTGCCCAACTACCTGGCCCAGGTCCTCCAGGGGCTGCTGGTGCTGGCGGCGGTCTTCCCGCCGGTGTACCTGGAGCGGCGCGAGTGGGCCCGGCGCCTCAAGGCGGCCCGGGTGCTGGCACTGCGGGCGGCGTCATGACCGCCAGCCCCGACCCCGGCGCCACCGCCAACCGCCCGACCGAGCGCCGCCGATGAGCTTCTCGGTCAACGCCTCGATCGTCATCTCGGGCGTCGTCGCCGAGAGCACCCCGCTGCTCTTCGCCGCCAGCGGCGAGTACATGGCCGAGCGGGCCGGCACGCTCAACATCTCGATCGAGGGGATGATGCTCGCCGGGGCCTTCACCGGCGTGGCGGTGGCGTCGGCCACCACCAACCTCATCCTCGGCCTGCTCGCCGGTGTGGCCGCCGGGCTCCTGATCGCCGCCATCCACGCCAACTTCAGCCACCGCCTGGCGGCCAACACCTTCGTGGTGGGGCTGACCCTCGACGCGCTGGTGCTCGGTGCCACCGACTACTTCGCCACAGTGCTGAAGCCGGGCGCGGCCAAGTTCACACCGGTCACCATCCCCCTCCTGTCCAAGATCCCGGCCGTGGGGACGTCGATCTTCGTCCAGCCGTGGCCTTTCTACCTGCTCATCGTGGTCATCCCGCTCACGTGGTGGGCGATCGAGCGGACGAACTGGGGGCTCGAGGTGCGGGCGTCGGGCGAGAACCCCAGTGCCGCCGACGCCACCGGCATCCGCGTCAACGTGCGGCGGCGCCAGGCGCTGTACCTGTGCGGGGTCCTCTCGGGGCTCGGCGGGGCGTTCCTGTCGCTGTGCATCGTGGGGGCGTTCAACTTCGACATGACGGCGGGCATCGGCTTCGTCGTCCTCGCCGCCGTGATCTTCGGCGGGTGGACGCTGCGGGGCGCGGTGTTCGGCGCGCTGCTCTTCGGGGCGGCGTCGGCCATGGGCCTGGTGCTGCCGACGCTCGGCACGAGCGTCAACCCGCAGCTGCTCCTGGCGCTGCCCTACCTCCTGGCGCTGGCGGCCATGTCGTTCCTGGCCAAGTCGCACCGCTCGCCCCGCGCGCTCGCCCAGCCCTTCACCCGTGGCATCTCCTGAGGCCGCCCGGTGAAGGCGGTTGTCCAGCACGGCTTCGGTGGCCTCGACGCCCTCCGGTACGAGGACGTTCCCGATCCCGAGCCCGGCCCCGGCGAGGTCGTGGTCCGGGTGGCGGCCGCCGGCCTCAACCGCCTGGACGTGCTCCAGCGGGTCGGCCCGCCGATGCTCCCGGGCTTCTCGCTCCCGCACATCGCCGGCATGGACGTGGCCGGCACCGTCGAGTCGGTGGGTGCCACGGTGCCCGACCCCCCGAGCGCCGCGCGGGCGCCGCAGCCGGGCGACCGGGTCCTCGTCAACCCCGCCCTCCAGTGCGGGACGTGCGCCCGCTGCCTGGCCGGTGACGACGGCCTGTGCGGCGCGGTGCGGGTGGTGGGGGCCACGGCCCCCGGCGGCTACGCCGAGCTGTGTGCCGTGCCGGCCGACCACGTGCACCTCGTGCCCGACCACGTCGGCTTCGAGGAGGCGGCCACCATCCCGACCGCCTTCTCGACGGCATGGCACGCCCTCGTCACGGTCGGACGGCTCGCCCTCGGCGAGACCCTGCTCGTCCACGGGGCCGGCAGCGGGGTCACGGTGGCGGCCATCCAGCTGGCCAAGCGCTGCGGGGCGACGGTCATCGCCACCGGCCGGTCGGAGGACAAGCTCGCCCTCGCCACCCGCCTCGGCGCCGACGCCACCATCGACACCAGCCGCACGGACCTGGTCGAGGCCTGCCGGGAGCTGACCGGTGGCCGCGGCGCCGACGTGGCGCTCGACCACCTCGGCCCGGCCCTGTTCGAGCAGACCGTGTACTGCCTGCGGCCCCGGGGCCGGCTGCTGTTCGTCGGCACGACCACGGGCAACCGGGCGTCGTTCGACCTGCCCTACGCCTACCACTTCGGGATCTCGCTGGTCGGCGTGGACCCCTACGCGGCCGAGGAGTTCGGGAGGATGCTCGACTTCTACTGGCGCAACGGGCTGGAGCCCGTGATCGACTCCCGGTTCCCGCTGGCCGACGCGGCCGCCGCCCAGGCCCGCATGGAGGAGGGCCGGTCGGCGGGCAAGATCCTGCTCCTGCCGTGACGCCGCCCGCCGCCCCGGCGCTGCTCGGCCAGTTCTGGGGGCTGGTCAACGGGCTCACCGGCTACTTCGCCGTGCTGGCGGCCGACGAGCTCGGCGTGTTCGGCGCGCTGGCCGAGGGCGGCCCGGCGGGGGTCGACGAGCTGGCGGCACGGTGCGGCGCCGTCCCCTCCCGGCTGCGTGCCGTCCTCGGCGGGAACGCCGCCGCCGGCACCCTCGAGTGCCGGGCGGGGGTCTTCTCGCTGGCGCCGCTGGCGGCGGCGCACCTCGTCGCCGGCCAGCCCGGCTACCTCGGGCCACTGCTGCGGCACTCGCCGGGCCCGTTCGAGAACTGGCCCGAGCTGGCGTCGACCGTACGAGGGGCCGCCCCGCCTCGCGACGTCGGCCGGGACGCGGGGGCCCACGCCGGCGAGGCCGGCCACGCCGGCGAGCCGCCGGACGCCGGCGAGCCGCCGGACGCCGGCGAGCCGCCGGACGACTTCCTCGCCGCCCTCGTGCGAGCCACCTTCCCCGTCCAGCTGGCGGTGGCCCGGGCCGTGGTGGGCGACCTGTGCGACGACGGACGCCTGGGCGAGGGGGCGCCCGTGCGGGTCCTCGACCTCGGGGCCGGGGCCGCGCCGTGGTCGGTCGCCGTGCTCGAGCGGCTCCCTGCCGCCCGAGCCCTCGTCAACGATCTTCCCGCCGTCCTCCCTCTCGCCCGCGACGAGCTCGCGGCGCGGGGGCTGGCGGCACGGGCCGCGTGGCGCGAGGGCAGCTACTTCGACGTGCCGCTGCCCGACGGGGACTGCGACCTCGTGGTGCTGGGCCACGTGTGCCGGGCGGAGGGGGACGACGGCGCTGCGGCATTGGTGGCCCGGGCGGCCGCCGCCGTGGCGCCGGGCGGCTCGTTGGTGGTGACCGAGTACCTGCTGGACGACGACCTGGCGGGGCCGGCGCAGGCCCAGCTCCTCGGGACCACCATGGCGGCCAGCACGCAGCGGGGCGGGACCTTCACGCACGCCGAGGTCCGTCGGTGGCTCGCCGCTGCCGGCCTCGAGCTCGAGCGCGACGACGTCCCCGTGCCGCCGACCGCCGTCGTCGTCGCCCGCCGCCCCTGACCCCGACGAGCAGAACGGAGCCACCATGCCCGACGCCCCCGAGCTCATCCCGGTCGACACCCTGGTCGACGGCGCCGTCGTCGTCACCATGAACGAGCAGCGAGAGGTCTTCGCTCCCGGTGGTGTCGCCTTGTCCGGGGACCGGATCGTCGCCGTCGGCCCGGCCGACGCGGTGCGCGCCCGGGTCCGGCCGCGCGAGGTCGTCGACGGGGCCCGCTTCGTCGCCACGCCCGGGCTCGTCAACACCCACATCCACGTCACGGGCGAGCCCCTCACGCGGGGCTACGTGCCCGACGACACGCCGTTCGAGGAGAACGTGTTCGTGTGGCTGTGCCCGCTCTATGCCGCCCACGGCGAGGAGGACGAGCGGATCTCGGCGCAGCTGGCGGCGGCCGAGATGCTGCTGTCGGGCACCACCGCATTCCTCGAGGCGGGGACCGTGCGCTTCGTCGACGCGGTCGTCGACGGCCTGTGCGAGATCGGGATCCGGGGCCGGGTCGGCCGGTGGGTGTGGGACCTCCCGCCCGAGCCCGAGGTCTACCGCCAGACGACGGCCGAGGCCATCGGCCACCTCGAGGAGGAGCTCGACCGCCACGGCGACCAGCGCGCCCGGGTGGCGGCCTGGCCGATGGTCGTGGGCCACACCACGTGCAGCGAAGAGCTGTGGCGGGCGGCCGCCGGGTTGGCGGCCGAGCAGGGCACCGGCCTCAACTTCCACATGTCGCCGGCCCACCTCGACCCCGAGGGGTTCCTCGCCGCCTACGGCGAGCGCCCGATGGTGCACCTCGCCAAGCTGGGGGTGCTGTCCGACCGGGCGACGCTCGCCCACGGGGTCCACGTCGACGACGAGGAGATCGAGCTCCTGGCCCGTCACGGCACGTCGGTCGCCCACTGCCCGACCACCGCGTTGAAGGTGGCCTACGGGGTCACCCAGATCGGGAAGATCCCCGAGATGCTCGAGCGCGGGGTCAACGTGTCGCTCGGCACCGACGGCAACAACGCCTCCAATTACTCGGACCTCCACCGGGCCGCCTACCTGGCCGCCGGCCTCTTCAAGGACGCCCGCCGCGACCCCACGATGATCCCGGCCGAGCTGGCCTACGAGATGGCCACCCTCCACGGGGCGCGGGCGCTGTGCCTGCAGGACGAGATCGGGTCGCTCGAGCCGGGGAAGAAGGCCGACCTCGTGCTCCACGACCGACGCCGCCCCGAGTGGGTGCCCCTGCTCAACGTGGCCAACCAGCTCGTCTACTCGGCCGACGGCCGGGGGGTGCACTCCGTGTGGGTCGACGGCCGCCGGGTGGTCGACGACTACCGGCTCACCACCATCGACACCGGCGCGTTGTACGAGCGGGCGCAGACGGCGGGGGAGGCGGTCGTCGCCCGCTCGGGGCTGCCCGACCGCCGGCGCTGGCGCCCCATCGGCGGCCGATGACCGCCGCTGGTGCTGGTGCTGGTGCTGGTGCCGCTGGTGCCGCTGGTGCCGCTGGTGCTGGAGCCGGTGCCGGCGAGCCGCCGGTCGGCCCGCGCCTGCTCGACCTCTCGCGCTGCTCGGTCTTCGTCGACTTCGACGGCACCATCAGCCAGGACGACATCGGCATCACGCTCCTCGAGGGCTTTGCCGCGGGGCGGTGGGAAGAGATCGACGGGTGTTATGAGCGGGGGGAGATCGGCAGCCGGGAGTACGTCGCGGCGCTGTGGCCCCTCCTCGACGGGGTCCCCTACGACGACCTCCTGGCGGCCGCACGCGCGGTGCCCCTCGACCCCGGCTTCGGCCCGCTCGTCGCCTTCCTCCGCGACGGGGGCGCCGAGGTGACGGTGGTCTCGGACGGGATCGGCTTCTACGTGGCGACACGGGTCGCCCCCTTCGACGTGGCGGTGATGGCCAACGCCGTCCACTCCGTCCACTCCGCCCACTCCGCCCGCGACGGCCGCCGGGAGGCGCACTTCCCGTTCGCGGTGGCGCCGCCGCGCTGTCCCTGCGGGCTGTGCGGCACCTGCAAGGCGGTGCCGGTGGTCGACGCGTCGCGTCGCGGCCGCACCACGGTGCACGTGGGCGACGGGACCTCCGACCGCTTCGGGGCGGCGGCGGCCGACCTCGTCTTCGCCAAGGGCCGGCTCATCGACTGGTGCCGGGAGGCGGGCACCGCCTACACGCCGTTCACGATGCTGTCCGAGGTGCAGGCCTCCCTGGCGAGCCGTGCTGCCCTGCCAGCGGGCTGACGGCCCCCGGACCCGGCCGAGGCCCCGGCCCTGGCCGATCCCCGGCCCCGGCCCTGGCCGATCCCCGGCCCGGTGGGCAGGGCCCGGTACCATTCGACCGAGCAAACGACAGCGGAGGTGAGGGACGCGTGCCGAGCCGGTTGACGGCCGTCGTGGTGAGATGACCGGCGTCGGCGCCCTCCAGCCCGACGTTGCGGGCTTCGCTCCGATCGGCCAGCCCGGACCGCCGGGGCCACCCGGCCGGGACCCCCTCCGGGTGGCCCCGCTCGCACCCCACGTCATCGTCCTCTTCGGGGCGACCGGCGACCTGGCGCGGCGCAAGCTGCTCCCCGGCTTCCTCCACCTCCACCACGCCGGCCTGTTGCCGCACTGCCGGATCGTCGGTGTGTCGCTCGACGACCTCGACGACGCCGGCTACCGCCAGCTCGCCTACGAGGCCTGCACACGCTTTGCTCGCCCCGAGGCGCTGCAGAAGCACTGGCCGACGTTCTCCCAGAACATCCTCCACGTATCGATGCGGGACGGGCCCGAGCGGCTCGCCGCCGCCGCGTGGGAGGCCGAGCAGGCGCTGGGCGGGGACCCCCGGCGGCTCCACTACGTCTCGACGCCGCCGTCGGCCGTCGCCGAGGTCCTGCGCTCGATCGAGGAGGCCCAGCTGGTCGAGCGCTCCCGGATCGTCATGGAGAAGCCGTTCGGGACCGACCTCGCCACCGCCCGCACGCTGCACGCCGGTGTGCACGGGCTCTTCGAGGAGGAGCAGGTCTTCCGGATCGACCACTTCCTCGGCAAGGAGGCCGCCCTCAACATCCTGGCCTTCCGGTTCGCCAACGGCCTGTTCGAGCCCATCTGGAACCGCGACCACATCGACCACGTCCAGATCGACGTGCCCGAGACGATGGGCGTGGAGGAGCGAGCCGGCTTCTACGAGCAGACCGGCGCCTTCCGGGACATGGTCGTGACGCACCTCCTGCAGGTGCTCGCCTTCATGGCGATGGAGCCGCCGACGGCACTCGAGCCCCAGTCGATCCGGGAGGAGAAGAACAAGGTCTTCCGGTCGCTCCTGCCGATCCGTCCGGAGCAGGTGGTGCGCGGACAGTACGAGGGCTACCGGGACATCCCCGGCGTCGCCGCGGCCTCGGAGACCGAGACGTTCGTGGCGCTTCGCTGCGAGATCGACAACTGGCGGTGGGCCGGCGTGCCCTTCTACCTGCGGACCGGCAAGCGCATGGCCGAAGGGGCACGGATCATCTCGATCGCGTTCCGCGAGCCGCCCAAGAGCATGTTTCCTGCCGGCTCCGGTGTCGGCGCCCACGGTCCGGACCACCTCACCTTCGACCTGGCCGATTCTTCCCGGCTGTCCCTCTCCTTCTACGGCAAGCGCCCGGGGCCGGGCATGGTGCTCGACAAGCTGAGCCTCCAGTTCGCGCTGCACGAGACCGGCTTCGCCGGGGACGTGCTCGAGGCCTACGAGCGCCTGAACTACGACGCCATGGTGGGCGACCAGACCCTGTTCACGACGGCCGAGGGGATCGAGCGCCTGTGGGAGGTCTCGGCGCCCCTCCTGGCCGATCCGCCGCCCGTGCAGCCCTACCCCCAGGGCACCTGGGGACCCGCGGCCATGCACGCCCTTGTGGCGCCGCGCTCCTGGCGGCTCCCGTTCGAGCGCAAGTGGCGCCAGAACCCGTGAGCCGCGGCCGACCCACGAGGCCGCCCGACCGACCGGCCGGCCGCGGGGCCACGGGCCACGGCTCGCCCAGCCGAGTTGCCGGGTCGGTGCACCATCAGGTCGATCGACGTCGCCAAGCCCAGTCCGACCACGATGAGGCGCAGGGCCGTCGCGGGCACCCGCCGGGCAACGTGGGCCCCGATGCAGCCGCCGACGGCAGCGCAGCCGGACATGATCCCGGCCGCCGCCCAGGCGACGGGGGGCACGAGACGAGGAACACGACCATGGCGGCCGTGCTCACGACCAGCGACAGCACGCTGCGCAAGCCGTTGATCCGCCGTTGACGATGCCCGCGGCCAGCGCGGCGAAACCGAGCAGGGTGTCGAGTCCACCGGGGAGCGACATGGAGGGGGGAGCCTCTGCGCCTTCGGGGGCGTATCGCGTGTCGCCATGTCCTCCCACAAGCGGGATACCCGATGCGCTGTGGCGGCGTCTGCGCCAGACTGGTGCGCGTGAGCGAACCGGGTGGTGAACCGGCGAACCTGGTGGAGCGCCTTCGCCGGGCGATCGAGCAGCACGACGTCGAGGCCTTCGGCGCCCTCTTGGCGGACGACGCCCGCTGGGGTGGCGACGATCAGCCCAACCGGTGCCGAAGCCGCGCCGACGTCGTCGGGACGCTGGTCCGCGGTGTGGCAGCGGGGGGGAGCGCCGAGATCGAGGAGCTCGTCGCCGGTGACCGCGCCGTGCTCTGTGCCCTGCGTGTCCGGTGGCCGTACCGTGATGG
>DAHUZJ010000031.1 GCA_027306585.1 Acidimicrobiaceae bacterium
CCGGAGCACGTTGAAGGCAAGTACCGAGGATCGGTGGATCCTCTGCCGCGCAGCACGCCGGGGGGAGAACGAGGAGCACGAGTGATGCAACAGCACCGGACCACCCGGCACGGGCTCGGGCACAGCGCGAGCGGCCGTACCCGCCGGGCGATTCGCCGGGTCGCCGACACCGTCTCCTCGGCCGTGCACGGCGTAGCCGAGGGCCTCGCGGATGTGCTCGCCCCGGGTCCCGCCCCGGTCCCCGTCCGCGTGCCGGTGACAGCCGCGCACGGTCCCGCCCACACGCGCGGTCGTGACGATGCCGGTCCCTCCGCCTCCGCCGGGTGGTGGTGATCCAGCCGCTGGCGCGACGGGCCGATGCCGGCACGAAGGTCTCTTCCCGCTGTCTCGAGGTGGCGCTGGGTGGTGCCGCTGTGGCGGTGCACCGCCGAGGGCCGCTATCCTCCCGCTCGCCATGGGATCGCTCATCAAGAAGCGCCGCAAGCGGATGCGGAAGAAGAAGCACAAGAAGATGCTGAAGGCGACGCGCTGGCAGCGGCGCGCCGGGAAGTAGGCCGGGCTCAGCCCTCGGGTGCGCGCTCGCCGGTCCAGCCGGACGGCACGGCGTGCACCGGCAGCAGTCGACCTTCCTCTCCCTCCAGCCGCAACGACGTCCTGCCCTCGAGCCCGAGGGTGGCCGGCGTCCCCTCGACCCACCACGTCGACCCGCTGCCGGCCAGGACCGGCGGCGCACCCGTGATGTCGCCCAACGCGTCCCGCCACCGGGCCAGCCGTGGCTCGACAGTGAGCGCGGGAGCCGTGAGGTCGTTGACCGGTCCGTTGAAGAGGATGTCGCGGATCGTGTCCCCTCGCTCCGCCATGCGGTCCCACTCCCGGTAGACGGCGCCGGTGTCGACGCCGAACGGCGGCAGCAAGAGCACGAACGCCTGCGGTCGGTAGTCGAGCGCCGAGACCCGCTCCCCGATCCCCCGCACGATCGCCCGGCCGCCCTCGACGCAGAAGGGGACGTCGGCTCCCAGCGCGGCCGCCACGTCGACGTCCCGGCAGTCGGCCCACCGGAGGATGGCCGCGGCATCGGACGAGCCGCCCCCCAGTCCGCCACCGACGGGAATGCGCTTGTGGAGCCGCACGTGGGCTCGCCGGCCCGCGGCCGCCAACGCCCGGACGACCAGGTTGTCCGGTCCGGCGTCCGGGAGCACGAGGTGGGCGGCGGAGCTGGGGCTGCCGGGCCCTTCCGGGCCGGTGGTGGTGGCGGCGGGGGTGGCGGCGACGCCGGTGGCGGGGGTGGCGGCGGCGACGCCGGTGGCGGGGGTGGTGGCGCCCGGGGCGACCAGCACTTCGAGGCCGTCTCCTCCGGGGTCGACCTCGATGAGGTCGGCCAGATCGAGCGAGACCATCTCCGCCTCGAGCTCGTGGTACCCGTCGGGGCGCCGCCCGACGACGCGCAGCGAGGTGGTCAGCTTGGCGGGCGCCACGAGGACCACGGAACCGCGGGCGGCGCGGGCCCGCCGGCTCCCCGGTCCTCGGTTCAACGTCCCCACGACGTCCCCCTACCCTGCGCCGCCAGCCTCCCCCAGTCCTCGATCCCGAGCTCCTCGGCGCGTGCCTGCGGCGGGATCCCCGCTGCGGCGAACGCCTCCGGGGCGACGACGCCCGCCAGGGACCGGCGGAGCATCTTGCGCCGCTGTCCGAAGCCGGCACCGACGACCGAGAACAGGCGTTCGTACGGAACGATACCGGGGTCGACCGCAGGCTCGGACCGACGCTCCATCCGCACGAGCGCCGATTCGACGGACGGTCGGGGCACGAACACCGTGGGCGGCACGCGGCCCGCCACCCGTGCCCGCGCCCAGTACGCCACCTTCACGGACGGCGCGCCGTAGGCGGGGTCGCCCGGACCGGCGGCCAGGCGTTCGCCAACCTCCCGCTGGACCATCACGTGCAGACGCTCGACCTGGGGAACCTCCTCCAGCACGCGCACGACGAGCGGGGTGGCCACGTTGTAGGGAAGGTTGGCGACGAGCGACCACGACAGGTCCGCCCCCAACAGCTCCGCGAAGTCGACCCGCAGGGCGTCGGCCGCCACGACCGTCACCGCCGGGCACCCGGCAACGGCCTCCCGCAGCACGGGCAGCAGGTGCCGGTCGACCTCGAGGGCGGTGACGCTCGCCCCCGTCTCGGCCAGCGCCAGCGTGAGCGAACCGAGACCGGCGCCGATCTCGACCACGTGCGAACCGGGGCCGACGTCGGCGAGGCGGACGATGCGCCGCACCGTGTTGGGGTCGGCGACGAAGTTCTGGCCGAGTGCCCGGCTCGGGCGCAACCCGTGCTCGGTGAGGAGCCGCCGCACGTCCGTGGCGCTGTGCGTCACCGGGGGGACGGTCCGGTCATTCCTCCAGCGTACGCACCCCAGCTGCGACTACCCGAACGAGCCACCTACTTGCACCCGAACGGGACCGACGTCCGTGCCGGACTCCTGGCCGGCGGGCAGCCGTCAGGCGGAGCCCGGATCCGGCAGTCGACCCGAGCCGGGACCGGACGTCGCCTCGGGGCCCGGTGTCGCCTCGGGCGGGCCCGGTGTCGCGTCGGGGCCCGGTCTCGCGTCGGGGCCCGGTGTCGCGTCGGGCGGGCCCGGTGTCGCCTCGGGCGGGCCCGTGGTGCTGGGCGCCGGCCGGCGGCCTCGGAGCACGGTCCGTGGCACCGAGGCGTCGGCGCTGCGAGCGGGCCGGCGATGGGGCGGCCGGCGCGGCTCGACGATGTTGGGCCCCACGTGGCGGCGCGAACCCGACCACGGCGCGGGCGGCACCACCAGGCGGTCGGCGAGCCGGTAGGCGACGGTCTCGTAGTTCACCCGCCAGCCGTGGAAGTCGGGCCACGCCTCCTCGGCCGTGCGCTCCATCGGGAAGCCGACCCCCTCGAGCATCTGGACGGCCTGCTCGAACTCGGCGTAGGTGAGGTCGACCGGCGCTTCGGGCAGCGGGTCCGGGTCGAGCCGCCATCCGAGCATGGTCCCGATGCGATCGAGGGCCGTGAACCCCATCCGCAGGCAGAGCCGGGCGTTCGACGACGCCGTGGCCGGGGACAGGGCGAGGTGCATGGCGGCGCCGTCGAGCACCGCCAGGAGCGCCAGCAGCCACGAGTACCACGGCTCCGGTGAGCGGAACAGCAGAAGGACCGGGTAGGTGGTGTGGCTCTCGGCCACGTCGGCCGACCATTCCTCCCACGCCGAGTACAGCTCGGGCAGGGTGTCGATGATGCCGACGAGCTGGTGACGGGCGAGGAGCTCGGGACCCCACGCCGGGACGCCGGCCCGGCCCTCGAGCATGGCCACGAGCCCCTCCCGCTGGCTGAAGGCCGAGTAGAGCGCCGGCAGGTACGCGATCTGCAACGCCACCACGACCGCCCACGTGGCGCCGGCGGCCACGTCGACGGGCAGGTACTCCGTCCCCCCGGGGTGGATGGCGCCCACCGTGAAGAACGACCCGAGCGCCTGCTGGAGCCCCTCGGCCACGTCGTGGGTGGTCGGCACGAGCATCAGGCCGTAGCCCACGATGAAGGCGGCCGCCCAGAAGAGGAGCTGGGCCACCAGCGCCACCGGCCCCACGGGCGCCAGGATGGCGTCCTTTGCCTCGTAGGAGCGCGCCAGCCGGGTCAGGGCCACGAACAGCACCCGCACGGCCCGGTTGACCCACAGCGAGACGCGCTCGAACCCCGCGGGCCGCCGGGGCAGGACCATCGTGAAGAGGACGCTCGCCCCCGTCGCCACCACGACGAGGACGCCCACGGCGAAGAGGAGGCCGCTCATCCCTGCGTCGGCCGCTGCCCGTGCCGCTCTGCTCGTCGCCACGACATGGACATCTGGTCGACCGCCCTCCCCACGTCGGAGCGACGTTAGCCGTGGTCGTCGGGGTTCGCGCCGGTGAGGGTGCTCGCCCGGGCCGCCTTGCCGGCCGCCTCGCGGGCCGCCTCACCGCCGGCCCCGACACGGTCGCGTCCAGAGGATTTCGCCCCTTGTTCGTCACGCGAGGCCGGTCGTAGCCTCGCTGGAAGCCGACCTGCGCCGTCACCGCAGCGAGCGAGCGACGGGGCAGGCAGAGGAGGCTGCGATGGCCACGATCGCCCCGCAGGACGAGCTGCTCGACGCGCCGCTGCGTGTGGACCTCTACCGCACGATGGTCCTGATCCGTACCTACGAGGAGCGGATCCGCCAGGAGTACCACGCCGACAAGACACCCGGCTTCGACATCGGCAAGGGGAAGGTCCCCGGCGAGATGCACCTGGCGGCCGGCCAGGAACCGGTGGCGGCGGGAGCCTGTGCCCACCTGCGGCCGTCCGACGCGGTGACGGCGACCCATCGCCCGCACCACCTGGCGATCGCCCACGGCGTCGACCTGGACCGGATGACGGCGGAGATCTTCGGCCGCGACGGCGGCCTCGGGCACGGTCGCGGCGGCCACATGCACCTGTTCGATCCGGCCGTGCACTTCTCGTGCTCGGGGATCATCGCCGAAGGCCTGCCGCCCGCCCTGGGGCAGGCCTTCGCCTTTCGCCGCCGGGGGACCGACGACGTGGCGGTGGCGGTCACCGGCGAGGGCGCAGCCAACCAGGGCGCCTTCCATGAGTCGCTCAACCTCGCCGCCCTGTGGCGGCTGCCCGTCGTGTTCGTGGTCGAGGACAACGACTGGGGCATCTCCGTGCCTCGCTCGGCGTCGACCGCCGTCGCCGACAACGCTCTCCGTGCCGCCGGTTACGGCATGCCCGGCGAGCGGATCGAGGACAACGACGTCGAGGGCGTCTACCGGGCTGCCGGCCGCGCCGTCGCCCGAGCGCGGGCCGGCGACGGCCCGTCGCTGCTCGAGGTGCACACCCTGCGGTTGTGGGGCCACTTCGAGGGCGACCCGCAGTCCTACCGGCCCGGGCTGGCGACCCTCGACGAGGCCGACCCCATCCCCCGCTACCGCCGCCGCCTGCTCGAGGAGGGCGTGCTCGACGAGGGCCGGGTGGAGGCGATCGCCGCGGAGGCCGCCGGCCGGGTGGGACGGGCGGTCGAGGCGGCCCTGGCCAGCCCCGAGCCCGACCCGGCCACGGCGACGGCCTACGTGTTCGCGTGACGGAAGCTGAGGAGGAACGATGACCCTGGTCGACCAGCCCGCACCCGCGGCCGGCGCTGCCCCGCCTCGCCGGCTCACCATGGCCAAGGCGATGGTGGAAGGCATCGCCGAGGAGATGGAACGGGACCCCTCCGTCTTCTACCTCGGCGAGGACGTCGGCGCCTACGGCGGGATCTTCGGCTCCACCACCGGGTTGCTCGAGCAGTTCGGGCCCGAGCGGGTGCTCGACACGCCCATCTCCGAGACGGCGTTCATGGGACTGGCCACCGGCGCCGCCGTCGAGGGAATGCGGCCGGTGGTCGAGCTCATGTTCGCCGACTTCTTCGGCGTCTGCATGGACCAGATCTACAACCACATGGCCAAGATCCACTTCGAGTCCGGCGGGCACGTGAAGGTGCCGGTGGTGCTCACGACCGCCGTGGGAGGCGGCTACTCGGACGCCGCCCAGCACTCGCAGTGCCTGTGGGGAACCTTCGCCCACCTTCCCGGCATGAAGGTCGTGATCCCGTCCAACCCGGCGGACGCCAAGGGCCTCATGATCGCCGCCATCCGCGACGACAATCCGGTCGTCTACCTCTTCCACAAGGGCGCCATGGGCCTGGCGTGGATGTCGAAGACCAAGCGGGCGCTCGGCGACGTCCCCGCCGGGGCCTACGAGACCCCGATCGGCACGGCGGCCGTGGCCCGCCCCGGTCGCGACGTCACGATCGCCACCGTGTCGCTCTCCGTCCACCACGCGCTCGACGTGGCCGACGAGCTGGCCGCCGACGGGGTCGACGCCGAGGTGCTCGATCTGCGCTCGCTGGTGCCCCTCGACCGCGAGGCGATCCTCGAGTCGGTGGGCCGCACGCGGCGCCTCGTGGTCGTCGACGAGGACTACCACTCCTTCGGCATGTCCGGCGAGGTCGTGGCGACCGTGGCCGAGCACGACCTGGACCTGTTGGCCGCACCGCCGGTGCGCGTCGCCGTCCCCGACGTGCCGATCCCCTACTCCCGCGGGCTCGAGCAGGCGGTCCTGCCCACTCCCGAGCGCATCGCCGACGCCGTCCGCCGGGTCCTCGGCTGAACGGGCCGCGGTGACCCGGCACCCGTGACCGACATCCGCTTCCCACCGCTCTCCACGGACGAGCCCGACAAGGAAGGTGTCGTGGCCACGTGGTTCGTCCTCGACGGCGAGACGGTGCAGGCAGGCCAGCTCCTCGCCGAGGTGCAGATGGACAAGGTCTCCTTCGAGGTCGAGGCGCCGTCGGACGGGTCCGTCCGTCTCCTCGTGCCCGAAGGGGCGCCCGTCCACCAAGGTGACGTGATCGCCACGGTGGGTTGAGCCGGTGGGTTGCGCGGCCAGGGCGGCCCGTGATGTGCACTCGCCCGGCCGCTGAGCTGGAACAGCCCGTAGGACCGCTGGAGCATGGGCGACGCTGCGTTGCGGACGGGGACACCGTCCGGCGTCCGCCCCTGCCGCGACCGAGCGATGCGAGTCGCAATGCCGGATCGCAGATGTGTAAGGACGTATGTCATCAAGTAATGAATTTCTTTACACACTCTCATACATCCTGCTATTGCCTGGCCGGTGAACCCTGTCGACAACCCCTACCGGCCCGGAGCTGGACGGCGGCCGCCCCTTCTGGCCGGCCGGGGCCTCATCCTCGACAGCTTTGAGGTGGTCCAGACGCGAGCGGAGACCAGGGGGGAAGGCGACCGCAGCTGGGTGCTGGACGGCCTCCGAGGAGTGGGGAAGACGGTGCTGCTCGGCGAGCTCTTCGCCCGGGCGACGACCCGTCAGTGGATCGCTGCCAAGGTCGCGGCGGGTAGCACCGACCCCCTACCGGCCGCCCTCAGCAGGGCTCTCACGACCGGCATGCGACGGGTGACGGGCCACCATCCAGAGCCCCGCCTACGACGACTGCTCGGCGTGCTCAAGGGGTTCGGCCTAGAGGTCGACCCATCGGGCGGTTTCTCCGTGGGCGTCGACGTCGACGTCGTACGCGGCGTCGCGGACACGGGCCGGCTCGGGGACGGCCTCACCGGCCTCCTGGAGGCCATGTCCGAAACTGCCCGTGATCTCGGGATTGGCGTTCTCATCCTGATCGTCGAGCTTCAGGAGGCACCCGAAGAAGCCCTCACGGCCATCAACATGGCCGTGCACAGACTCGGCCAGCTCGACGCGGTGCCACCAGTCCTCTTCG
>DAHUZJ010000035.1 GCA_027306585.1 Acidimicrobiaceae bacterium
TAGCAGGCGTCGAACGTGGCCAGCTCCGCCGTTGTCCAGCTCTCGAGCTCGAACACGTCGACGGTGACCCCGGCCCCGAGCCGCCCCTGGCCGTACAGGCCCTGCAGGTCGTAGATCGACGCGATCCGTGTGTAGGACCGCGACGTCCCGAGCCCCTGGCCTGTCGGGCACGCCGCCGGGGCACCGGTGCCGGCGGCGGCCCCGCTCACCGGAGCACCCGCCACGGGGGCCGCGGCCGCCGGGCCTTCCACGAGGTGCTGAGCTGTGAGGAGCGGTCGCCACCGTGCCACGTCGTCCAGGCCGACGACGCCCTGCACCACCGATGCCACCGGGCTCGGCACCGACAGGGCCGCGGTCGGCGCGTACGCCGTGCGTCCCGACGGGAGCCGGAGGCTGGACAGCGCCGTGCCGAAGGCGGCCGCCACCGCCGGGGCGGCTCCGTGCGCCGGGACCGACAGGCGGTCACCGGGGAGGGGGCCGACCTGGAGCCCCTCGGCCTCGAGCCACCGGACCACGGCTCCCACCGTGGCCGGCGACGGGGCGAAGCGGGCGGCGAACTCCGACGGCGTGAGGTACTGCCCGTGCTCGGGTGACGCCGGTGTGGCCAGCCCGGCGACGTACGCCGCCAACGCCGCCGGGTCCGGTGGGGCGAGCGCCACCTCGACGCCGACCGTGGTGCTGGACGGCACCGCGCCGCCCACGACGGCGCCGGACGGCACGGGGGCGGCGCCCTGGGCGAGCGGCACCCGCGGCGCGGCGGCGATCTGGGAGCCGCTCATCGACGCCGCGGGGAGCGATGTGGCCGCCGCCGCCATGGTGGGCACCGCAGCCACACCGACCCCGGCACCGGCGACGGCGCTCGCCAGGGCGACCCCTGCGACGACGGCGCGTCGCCAACCCTTCCGCTCCGCAACCCGCCTCACCGTCGCGCGATCCGCCTCACCGAGGGGGACCGCCCTGCGACCCCCCCGTGCCGTCCGACTCGTCCCCGCTCCCCGGCGCCTGGTGGGCGCGTAGCCGCTCGGCGACCTCGCGTTCGGCACCCTCCCCCGAGGGCTCATAGTAGACGTGGCCCTCGGTTCCCTCGGGGCGGTACTGCTGGGCAACCCAGGCCCCGGGGAAGTCGTGCGGATAGCGGTAGCCGACACCGTGGCCGATGCGCCCCGCGGCGGCGTAGTGCGCGTCGCGAAGGTGCGCCGGCACCTGGGCGCCGGCCCCGGACCGCACGTCGGCCCGCGCCCGTCCGAGCGCCACGGTCACCCGGTTCGACTTTGGCGCGGTCGCCAGGTGGACGACGACATGGGCCAGGTTGAGGGCCGCCTCGGGGAGCCCGACCATCTCGACCGCCCGAGCCGCGGCGTCGGCCATCACCAGGCCCAGCGGGTCGGCCATGCCGACGTCCTCGCTGGCGAGGATCACGAGGCGGCGAGCGATGAAGCGCGCGTCTTCGCCGGCGTCGAGCATCCGGCTCAGCCAGTAGAGGCCGGCGTCGGGGTCGGAGCCCCGGATGCTCTTTATGAACGCGCTGACCTGGTCGTAGTGCTCGTCGACGCCTTGGTGGTAGAGGCGACCGGCCCGCGCCCGGGCGACGTCGTCCACGGTGACGACGGTGGGGGCCGCCTCCGCCGTCCCCGCCGCGCCGGGCCGGGTGGCGTCCCCCACGGCCGCCGCCCCTGCCGCCCGCGCCTTCGCGAGCGCCACGGCCACCTCCAGCGTGGTCAGCGCCGAGCGGGCGTCCCCCTCGGCGACCGCCACGATGCCCGCCATCGCCTCGTCGTCGGCCGCCGCCCCCTCGGCCGCCAGGCCGCGCCGCACCAGCTCGGCCAGGTCGGCATCGGCGAGCGGCTCCAGCCGCCACAGCGTCGCCCGGCTCATGAGGGGCGGGTTGACCTCGAAGAACGGGTTCTCCGTGGTCGCCCCGACCAGGACCACCGTCCCGTCCTCGACCGCCGGCAGGAGCACGTCCTGCTGCGCCTTGTTGAACCGGTGGACCTCGTCGACGAACAGGATCGTGCCCCGCCCCTGCTCGCCCAGGCGCCGGCGAGCGGCCTCGATCGCCTCGCGGACATCCTTCACCCCGGAGGTGACCGCCGACAGGGGAACGAACGCCTTCGAGGTGGCGTCGGCGAGAAGGCGGGCCAGGGTGGTCTTGCCGGTCCCGGGCGGTCCCCACAGCACGACCGAGCCGAGCCGGTCCGCCTCGACCAGGACCCGCAACGGCGCGCCCGGCTCCACCAGGTGGCGCTGGCCGACCACCTGGTCGAGGGTGCGCGGCCGGAGACGGGCGGCGAGCGGGGCCTGCGACCGGAGCCGGCGCTCGGCGGCGGCCTCGAAGAGGTCGCCCGTGGCGCCCCCGTCGCCGCGCCCCCCGGTCACCCTTGGCCAGGTGGCGGGTTGGGTGCCGGCGCGACGACCCGGATGCCGAGCTCGGCCAGGGACGACGGCGCCACCGGCTTGGGCGCCCCGGTGAGCGGGTCGGCTCCCGACTGGGTCTTCGGGAAGGCGATGACTTCGCGGATGCTCTCCTCGCCGGCCAGGATGGCCACCAGCCGGTCGACGCCGAACGCGAACCCCCCGTGCGGCGGCGCCCCGTACCGGAAGGCCCCCATGAGGAACCCGAACCGGGCCTCCGCCTCCTCCGCGGTCATGCCCATGGCGGCGAACACGCGGGCCTGGATGTCGGCGCGGTGGATCCGGATGCTGCCCGACCCGAGCTCCCAGCCGTTGAGCACCAGGTCGTAGGCCTCGGACCGGACCGCCAACGGGTCGGCGGTCAAGAGGTCCAGGTCGTCGCCGTGCGGCATGGTGAAGGGATGGTGGGCGATCACCGGGTTGCCGGCGGCGTCCATCCCATCGAACATCGGGAACTCGACGATCCAGACGTAGCGGTGCGGGCCCTCGCCGACCGGCCGGCCAGCAACCTCCAGGCGGAGCTGCCCGAGCACGGCGCACGAGGTCCGGTGCTCGTCGGCCACGGCGAGCACGAGGTCGCCCGCCGCCGCCTCGGCAGCGGCCAGCAGACCGCCGCGCTCGGCGTCCCCGAGGTGGCGGTCGAGCGGGGAGTCGAGGGCCACGGCGCCGTCGCGCTCCACCACCCGGAACCACGCCAGTCCCTTGGCACCCAGGGCCTTGGCCCGCTCGGTCAACGCGTCGAGCCGCGCGCGGCTCGTTCCGCCGCCGCCCTCCACCCGGAGCCCCTTCACCGCCGGGGCCTGGAAGGCGCGGACCGCCGTCCCGTCGAACACCCCCGTGAGGTCGGCCAGCGGTGGCCCGGCCCGCAGGTCCGGCTTGTCGGTCCCGTAGCGGTCGATGGCGTTCTCCCAGGACATCCGCTCGATCGTCGCCGGCCGCTCGCCGGTGACGGCCTCAGCGGCGTCCAGCACGGCCTCGGAGACGAAGCCGAGCACGTCGTCGCGGGTGACGAACGACGCCTCCATGTCGAGCTGGGTGAACTCGAACTGCCGGTCGGCGCGCAGGTCCTCGTCGCGCAGGCAACGGGCGATCTGGTAGTAGCGGTCCATCCCGCCCACCATGAGGAGCTGCTTGGCCAGCTGCGGGCTCTGGGGCAGGACGTAGAAGGAGCCCTGGTGGAGGCGGCTCGGGACGGCGAATTCCCGGGCACCCTCGGGGGTCGGCGCCCACAGCAGGGGCGTCTCCACCTCGCAGAAGCCCTGGCGGTCCATGGCGCGGCGAATGGCGCCGCACACCGCCGCCCGCAGGCGCAGGTTCCGCTGGAGACGCGGCCGGCGCAGGTCAACGTACCGGTACCGCAGCCGGACCGCCTCGTCGACCTCGGCCCGGTCCTCGACGACGAACGGCGGGGGCTCCGCCGGGTTGAGGACCTCGACGGTGCAGTCCCCCACCTCAACCTCGCCGGTCGACAGGGCGGGGTTCTCCATCCCCTCCGGCCGGCGCCGGACCGTGCCCTCGATGCGCACCACGTACTCGCTCCGGATGTCGACCGTCCCGTCGACGACGCACTGGACCAAGCCGCTGTGGTCGCGAAGGTCGACGAACGCCAGGTGCTCGCCATGCTCCCGCCGGTGGGCCACCCAGCCACACAGCCGGACCTTGCGGCCCACGTCGGCGACACCCAGCTCACCACAGCGGCCGGTCCGCATCGACGTCGCGCCGGTGCCCTCGCTGCTCGTCATCGACCGCTCGCTCCCTCTGCCTCCCCGCCAGCTTCGACGGCCTCCGCCACCTCGGCGACGACCGCCCCCCTCGGCACCGAGCGCTGCTCGCCGCCGCCCCGCAGCGGGCGAAGGGTCACCGTACCCTCTGCAGCCTCGCGCTCGCCGATCAGGAGCGCGACGGCGGCACCCGACCGGTCGGCGAGCTTCATCTGGGCCTTCATCGAACGGCCGTCGAACGCCCGGTCGGCCCGCAGCCCGGCCCGTCGCAGCTCGGCCGTGAGGTCGCGCGCCGCCCGCCCGCCCGCCACGTCCACCACGAAGGCGTCGAGCGCCGGCGGCGCCACCGGCAGGGCGCCTTCGCCGTCGCAGGCCAACAGGACCCGTTCGATCCCGATGCCGAACCCGATGCCCGGGGTGGGCGAGCCCCCCAGCATCTCGACCAGGCCGTCGTAACGGCCACCGCCACCGATGCCGTTCTGGGCGGCGTCGATGGCCGCCGAGGCGAACTCGAACGTGGTCCGCGTGTAGTAGTCGAAGCCCCGCACCAGGCGGTAGTCGACCGTCGCGTCGACGCCGAGGGCCTCGAGGCCATCCCGCACCCGGGCGAAGTGCTCGGCGCACGGCTCGCACAGCCGGTCGACCAGCCGCGGGGCGCCGTCGGTGGCCGCCTTGCACTCCGGCCGCTTGCAGTCGAGGACCCGCAGCGGATTGGTGTCGAGGCGCGCCTCGTGCTCCTCGCACAGCTGCTCGCGGCGCGCCGCGAGATACCGGCGCAGCTCCTCGACGTAGGCGGGGCGGCAGTTCCCGTCGCCCATCGACCCGATCTTGAGCGTGAAGGCTCGCAACCCCAGCGACCGGAAGAACCCGTCGGCCAGTGCGATCACCTCGACGTCGAGGTCCGGGTCGGCCGGGCCCAGCGCCTCCACCCCCACCTGGTGGTGCTGGCGGTACCGGCCGGCTTGTGGCCGCTCGTGACGGAAGGCCGGCGTCACGTACCACGCCTTCCACGGCAGCAGCGGGTGGTGCTGCACGAAGGCTCGCACCACCGACGCCGTCCCCTCCGGCCGGAGGGCGAGCATCTTGCCGTCCCGGTCGGCGAACTCGTACATCTCCTTCCCCACGACCTCACTGGCCTCGCCGATCCCTCGCCGGAACACCGAGGCGTACTCGAACATGGGGCTCTGCACCAGGCCGTACCCGGCTCGTTCGACCAGTGCGGCGAAGCGGGCGACGACCTCCTGCCAGCGCCACGATTCGGGCCACAGGACGTCGCGGGTCCCGGTAGGGGCGCGTGGCGCCCCGTGCTCGTCGGCCACGGGGCCTACGCCTTCTTGCCGGGCAGGACGCGGTAGGCGTCGAACACCCCGTCGAGGTGCTTCAACGCCGCCACGAGCGACTGGAGGTGGGTGGGGTCGGCCAGCTCGACGTCGAACGCCATGCGGCTCACCCGGTCGGCGGTCGTGGCCGTGCGGGCGGCGACGATGTTGAGGTGGTGCTCCGAGACGAGGCGGCTCACGTCTGCCAGCAGGCGCGACCGGTCGAAGGCGAGGACCTCGACGGTGGAGAGGAACACGCCCTCGACCCCCCGGTCCCACTCCACCTCGATGAACCGCTCCTTCGACCTGCCCCCCAGCGCCATGGCGTTCGAGCAGTCGGCGCGGTGCACCGACACGCCCCGCCCTTGGGTGATGAAGCCCACGATCTGGTCGCCGGGGACCGGCGTGCAGCACCGGGCCAGGTGCACCATGACGTCGTCCAGCCCCTCGACGTACAGGCCGGCGATCGAGCCACGGCCGCTGCGCCGCGGCCGGCGGATCGGGTGGGTGACGGTGGTCGGCAGCTGCTCGGGCTCGCCGGTCCGGAGCTCCCGAGCCAGCCGCTGGACGATCGCCTGCGAGGACACCTGGTGCTCGCCGATGGCGGCGAACAACGCGTCGGCGTCGACCAGGTTCATGGTCGCAGCGACGTTGGCGAGGGCGCTCGAGGTCAGGATCTTGTGCAGGGGCATGCCCTCGCGGCGCAACGCCTTCGTGAGCTCCTCCCGACCCGTCTCGATGGCGTCCTCGCGCCGCTCCCGGCTGAACCACTGGCGGATCTTGTTCCTCGCCCGCGACGAGGCCACGACGTCCAGCCAGTCCCGGGAGGGTCCGGCCGTCGGCGACTTCGACGTGAAGATCTCCACGGTGTCGGCCGAGGCCAGGCGGGTGTCGAGCGGCACCAGCCTGCCGTTGACCCGGGCGCCGATGCAGCGGTGGCCCACCTCGGTGTGGATGGAGTAGGCGAAGTCCACGGGCGTCGACCGCGCCGGGAGCGCGAGCACCTTGCCCTTCGGGGTGAAGACGTAGACCTCGTCCTCTTCGAGGTCGAGCTTCAGCGCCTCGAGGAAGGCGACCGGGTCGGTGGTCTCCTGGTCGACGTCGGCGATCCGCTGCATCCAGGCCAGCTCGGAGGCGACGTCCTCCTTCTCCTTGTAGCCCCAGTGGGCGGCGATGCCGTACTCGGCCCGCCGGTGCATCTCGTGCGTGCGCACCTGCACCTCGATCGGCTTGCCGTCGAGCCCGATGACCGTCGTGTGCAGCGACTGGTAGAGGTTGAACTTCGGGGTGTTGATGTAGTCCTTGAACCGGCCCTGCACCGGGGCCCAGATGGCGTGGATGGCCCCGAGCGCCGCCCAGCAGTCCTTCTCTGAGGCCACCACCACCCGGATGCCGACCAGGTCGTGGATGTCGTCGAACTCCTTGCCCCGCACGACCATCTTCTCGTAGATGCTCCACAGGTGCTTCGGCCGGCCGGTGACCTCCGCCTCGATGCCGGTGGCGGCCAGCCGCTCCCGGACGGCGACCAGGACCCGCGCCACGTACTCCTCGCGCTGGGGGGCGCGGACGGCCACCATTTGCTCGATCTCGGCGTAGCGGCGGGGGTGCAGGGTGGCGAACGCCAGGTCCTCGAGCTGCCACCGGACCTGTTGGACCCCGAGGCGGTGAGCCAAGGGGGCGTAGACGTCGAAGGTCTCCTGGGCGATCCGCCGCTGCTTCCACTCCGGCATCACCGCCAGCGTCCGCATGTTGTGCAGCCGGTCGGCCAGCTTGATGAGGAGCACCCGCCAATCGTTGGCCATGGCCAGGAGCATCTTGCGGATCGTGGCGGCCTGCTGTTCCTCCTTGGAGTCGAACTGCAGCCGGTCGAGCTTGGTGACGCCGTCGACGACCGCGGCCACGACCGGGCCGAAGGTCTCCGTGATCACCTGCAGGGTGACGTTCGTGTCCTCCACCGCGTCGTGGAGGAGCGCCGCCGCCACGGTGGTGGCGTCGAGGCCGAGGTCGGCCACGATGGCCGCCACGGCCATCGGGTGCGTGATGAAGGGCTCACCGGAGTGGCGGAACTGGCCGGCGTGGGCGGCCGCCGACATCCCGGCCGCCCGGACGATGGCCGACGCGTCCTCCCCCGGCCGGCGGGCCCCGAAGGTCCGCAGCACGGGGTCGAGGAGCTCCGTGACGTCGTCGCCGGTGGGCAGGGTGAGGTCGGGCCCGGACGGGCGCGGGAAACCGGCGTCGTCGCCGCCCCCCGGGTCCACCCGTGCCAGGGATACCATCCCTCCACGCTACTCGACACCCGGGAACGTCCAGCGGACGCCGGGTGACCGTTCGTCGAGGCCGAGCAGCCGCCGACCGCACGTCAGCGGCGCCGCTTGCCGCCCTTCCCGCTCTTGGTGCCCTTGCGCGGCCGCGCCGTCGACGACCGGGGAGCCGTGCGCCCCGCGCCGGGGGCCGAGCCCCCAGTGGCGCGCCGGACGCCGTCCGCGGCGCCAGCCTGTGCCGTGGCGGCACCCGCGCCCGGCGTGCCGGCCGGGGCCGGGGCCGGGGCGGCCGTTCGGGCGGCGGCACCGTTGCCAGCGGCACGACCGCCCTGTGACCGCGCCTGGCCCGGCCGCAGGGCACCGTTCCGCTGGGCCGCCTTGGCCCGCTTCCCGGCGGCGGGGCGACCACCCGGTGCACCGGCGGTCAGGAGGGCGGCCGCAGCCGACGGCGTCAGCCGGCCGAGACGCTCCCCCTTCGCCTCGATCCGCTGGCGCATCGCCACGTAGCGGGGCTCCCGCTCCTTGAGCCAGGCCAGGATCGGGGAAGCGATGAAGATCGAGGAGTAGGCCCCCGAGAGCAGGCCGACCACCAGGGCGAGGCCGTAGTTCTGCAGCGTGGTGGCGCCGAGCAGCTCGGCGCCGATCAACAGGACCGCCAGCACGGGCAGGATGGCGACGAGCGACGTGTTGATCGACCGAGCCAGCGTCTGGTTCATCGAGAGGTCGACCATCTCCGAATAGGTCATCCGCCCGGACGATCCCAGCCCCTTCGTGTTGTCGCGGACGCGGTCGAAGACGACCACCGTGTCGTAGAGCGAGTAGCCGAGGATGGTGAGGACGGCGATGACCGTGTCCGGCGTCACCTGGAAGCCGGCCAGGGAGTACACGCCCGCCGTCACGAGGAGGTCGTGGAGCAGGGCGACGAAGGCGGCGATCGCCATCTTCGGCTCGAACCGGATGCTGATGTAGACGGCCACCAGTGCCAGGAAGACGAAGAGGGCGATGATGGCGCGATCGGTCACCTGGCTGCCCCACGTCGGGCCCACTGTTGTGACCGACACGGCCGTCGCCGGCGCGTGCGTCAGGTTGGCGAGGGCGTCGATGACCTTGGTGCTCTCGGTATGCTGCGCCGCCGCATGGAGGGCGCTCAGGTCCGCCGTCACCCGGACCTGCTGGCTGCCTCCCCTCCCGATCAGCTGGACCGTCGGCTGGGTCAGGCCCGCCGCCTCGACGGCGTCGAGGGCCTGGGACTGGGACACCCCGGGCGCCTTCACGGTCCAGGCCGTGCCACCCTTGAATGTGATGCCGAGGTTGAGGCCCCGCAGGCCGAGCGAGACGACCCCGGCGAAGATGATCACGGCAGAGAGGGTCAGCCACCACCGGCGCCGTTCGACGAACGGGAACGAGGTCTCGCCGCGGTAGAGGCGGCGGATCGCACCCGGCCGCCGGGCAGGGCCGGCGGCGGCGGCCTCGGGGCTGGCAACCGCCGGCTCGGGGACGACGGCCCGGGCGGCCCGCCGCTCGATCTCCTCCTCCGCCAGCTCCTCCTGGAGCTCCTCTTCGAGCTCGACTTCGTCCACCGATTCGACCACCGGCTCGTCCATGGCGTCGTCGGCAGGCCCCACCGGGGCCGCGCCCGTGGCCTTCCCCACGACCTCGGCGTCCACGACCTCGATGGGCGCGGCGTCGATGGGCGCGGCGTCGGTGGGCGCGGGCTCGGGCGGGGCGTCGGCGGTACCGGCGCGCCCGCCGTCGACCGACGCCGCAGCGGGCGCCGGCGCGGGCGCCGGCGGCTCGCCCGACGGCTCGCCCGGCGGTCCCGGCGGTCCCGGCGTGCCCGCGCCCTCATCGTCAGCCGCCTGCTCCGGAACCCGTGCCTCCGGTGCGGTCGGCGCCGCTCCGGCGACCGCACCATCCTGCGCACGCCGCCGCCGGCTACCCCCCGGCCGGAGCAGCGGCCGGTCCTCCCCGGGGCTCACTGCTCGGCCCCCACGGCGAGGCCGCGCGAGATGCCCATGCGGCGCGCCGACGTGAGGCGCTCGTTACGGCCGAGCAGCACGACCAGCGGCCGGGTGAAGAAGTAGGTCATGAAGATGTCCATGAGGGTCGACAGCCCGAGGAAGAAGGCGAAGCCCTTCACCGCCCCGACGGCGACCAAGAACAGCACCACGGCAGCGGCCAGCGACACGGTGTCAGCTGCCAGGACCGTCCGCCAGGCGCTTTGGAACCCCCGGTCGACGCTCGTCCGGATGGTGCGACCGGACCGCGCCTCGTCCTTCAATCGTTCGAAATAGACGATGTAGGAGTCGACGGTGATGCCGATCGACACGATGACGCCCGTCACCCCGGCCAGGTCGAAGCTGGGGGCCACCGACGTGTGCCCGAGGGCGCTGATGATCGCCCAGAGGAGGGCTGCCGTGACGGCGAGCCCGCTCACCACCACGATCCCGAGGAGGCGGTAGTAGACGATCGTGTAGATCAGCACGAGGATCAGACCGGCGATGCCGGCACCGAGCCCGGCGACCAGCGCGGAGTGCCCGAGGGTCGGCGACACCGTGGTGCTCGTCTGCGGGATCAGCCGGACCGGGAGCGAGCCGAACTGCATGGCGAGGGCCAGCTCCTTGGCCTGTGTCTCGGTGAGGTTGCCCGAGATCTCCCCCTTGCCCTGGAAGGAGGTGAACGAGGACTGCGTCGGCTGGATGAGGGGCGCCGACTGCACCACCCCGTCGAGCTCGACCGCCACCATCTGGTGGAAGTAGGTCTGGGCCAGGCTCTCCCACTTGGGTGTGCCTGTGCCCGTCAAGGTGTAGTTCACCACCCACCGGCCCAGCTGTGTCTGCTGGGCCGTCGCCGAGCCGATGGCACGCCCTGTGAGGGGCGCCGGTCCGAGCAGGTAGCGCTTGTAGGGTCCGGCGCCCGGCACCTCGGGCAGCAGGACCGTGCTGCCTTTCCCGTCGCGTGTCGGCGAGGTGCTCGGGTAGGCGGCCAGGACGGGGTCCGCCGGGACGTTGTTCGAGTGGTAGCTGCCTGTGGAGGTCTGCGTGACGCCGAGGTTTGTCTTGGTCAGTGCCGACGTCGGGCTGCACGACGGCAGCGTGGCCGTCGCCGGTTTGGCCGCCTTCGACTTGGCCCCGACGAAGAGTGGTACGCCACACAGGACCGGCCGGAAGTAGAGCTGGGCCGTCTGGCCGATCTGCTTGAGGATCGTCTGGCCGTCCTTGACGCCCGGCACCTGGACGACGATGTCACCCCCCTGGGTGCCGACCGTGGCGCCCGACACGCCGAGGCCGCTCACACGGTGTGTGAGGATGTTGACGGCCTCCGCCAACTTGGCCGGCGACACCTTGTGCGCCGGCTTGTAGACGACCGAGAGGCCGCCCGCCAGGTCGAGCCCGAGCCGCGGCGACCATCGCGCGGCCAGCGTGGCGCCGAGGGACCCCAGGGCGACCACGACGACGATGACGAGGCTGATCACCAGTGACCGCTGCCGCCGTGCGCTGGCGCGCGACGACGCGGGGGTCACTGGCTCGTGCCCTCCCGGCTGCCACCACCTGCCGCCCGGCCCCGTCCGCGCCGCCGGCGCTCGGCCGCCGTGCCCGGGGCCTCGTCGGTGGCATCGCTGCTGGCGGCGTCGTCCTCGCTCTCGGCGTCCGGGTCGTCGTCCAGGGTGCGCCCGTCGACGTGCCCGTTCTCGAGGTAGGACAGGTCACCGTGCCCGTTCCCAGCGGTCGCCGGCTCGGCGCCGTCCTGCTCGAAGGCGAACCCGTCGGAGGTCCCGTCGTCCGATGTGTCCGTCGCGATCTCCGGCTCGATCTTGCGGGAGATGGCGTTGCGCACGAACGTCATGTGGTGCGGGCCGTGGTCACCGACCTCGGCCTCTGCGTGGTAGCCGGTCACGAGGTGGACCCGGTCCTCGTCCATCTTGAGCACCCGACCGACGATCCCGCCGACGGTGACGACCTCGTCACCCTCGGAGATGTTGCTCTGTATCTGGCGCTGTTGGCGCTGCTTCTTCTGCTGGGGCCGCATGAAGAAGAAGTAGAAGGCTGCGGCGATGACCACGAGGAACACGAGGAACAGGCTGCTGCCGCTCGAAGTCTTCTTGGTGGTGCTCGCCGCCAGCAGTACGGGATGGGCGAGGGCGATCAGCGACGTCAACGGTCCGACCTTTCCAGGAGCCGATGGGGACCGCGGAGGTTTCCCTTGTGCGGCGAAGGATCACGTTACCTGGTGGGAGCTCGCCCGGGTGCGCGGAGGCCTCCCGGGCGGGATATTGGCGCGCCTCACGGCGGATGCAGGTCCCGAGGCTGTAACATCGAGCAGTGAGTCAAACCCGTAGCGGGGAGGGTGGTACCGCCCTGGCAACGCCCCTCCGTGGAACCCGTAGCGTCGAAGGCCCGGGCCGGGCGACGACGATTCTGGCCATCGAGGACGACGCCGACATCCGACAGCTGCTGCGGACGCTCCTCGGGCGCGAGGGCTACGCCGTGTGCGAGGCGGCGTCCGGCCGCCAGGGCCTGCGGACGTTCCACGAGACACGCCCCGACATCGTGATCCTCGACGTCGGGCTGCCGGACCTCGACGGGTGGCAGGTGCTCGAGCGCATCCGGGACATGAGCGACGCGCCGGTCCTGGTCCTGACGGCACGCTCAGCGGAGCGCGACAAGGTCCGCGGCCTCAACGCCGGCGCCGACGACTACCTGACCAAGCCGTTCAGCCGGGTGGAGCTGCTGGCCCGCCTCCAGGCGGTGCGGCGACGACGCGTCACCACCGCACCGGCCCAGACGGCCTACGACGACGGCCGCGTCCGCATCGACTTCCTCCACCAGCAGGCCTACCTCAACGGTGACCCCGTCCTGCTGACGCCGACCGAGTACCGGCTGCTCTCGGCGCTCGTCCGCCATGCCGGCCAGATCCTCTCGGCCGACCAGCTCATCGAGCTGGCCTGGGACGACCCCTCGGGCCTGGCCCCGGCGCGGGTCAAGTACGCGGTCCTCCGGTTGCGGCGGAAGCTCGACTGGGACACCGACGACGCGCCGCTCCAGACGGTCCGCGGCTTCGGCTACCGCTACGAGCCGCTCAAGCCCTGAGCGCCACTCGCCCTGACGGGCCCCCGTCCCCGAGACGGGACCCCGGCGAGGTGGCGCGCCCGGTCGCCGGCGCCCGGCTTCGTGCCCAGGGGCCTCAGGGGCCTCAGGGGCCTCAGGCGCCACCGGCGGCGCCGAGCTGCGCCGCGCCGTCCCCGGCACCCACCTCGGCTTTCAGCGCCGCGAGCTCTTTGTCCACCTCGTCCGACGAGCTGGCCTCGTCCAGCTCCTTTTGGATGTCGTCGGTCCCCCCGCCGACGTCCTCGAGCACGCCCGACTGGAGCAGCTCGTCGACGGCGCCAGCGTGCGCCTGCATGGTGGCGATCTTGTCCTGGGCCCGCTGGAGCTCCGCACCCGAGTCCTCGAAGGTCTTGGAGATCCCGGCCGCGCTCTCGCCGACGGTGCTGACCGCCTTCGCCGCCGTGTACTGGGCCTTCATGAGCTCCTTCTGGCTCCGGAAGTCGTTGACCCGGTGCTGCAGCGCCGACAACGTCTGCTCCAGCTTCTCCTCCTGCTCGCTGAGCTGCTGGTGCTGCGGCTCCATGCCGTCCACCTGTGCCTGGGCCGCCGCCTTCCTCGACAGCGCCTCTTTGGCAAGGGACTCGTTCCCTTGCGCCAGCGCGGCCTTGGCCTGATCTTGGAGGTGGGCCACCGAGTGCTGGAGCTGCTGCTCTTGTAGCTCGATCTGCCGCCGGGAAGCGGCGATGTCCACCAGCGCCCGCTTCACCTGGGTGATCTGCTCGAGCATCTTCTCGTAGGAGAGGTCGAGCATCTCGGACGGGTTCTCGGCGCTGTCGAGCGCCCGGTTGGCCTTCGCCTCGACGATCTCGTGCGCCCGCTGGAAGAGGGACATGCTGCCGCCTCCTTCTCGCCGGAGTCGATCGGGGTCGATCGAGCGTTGTCCGGGTCGCCATGAGGTTAGCGCCGGGCCCTGCGTGCGCCACCGTCGCCTTCCCGGCCGCGCCCGCGGCGGCCAGGCCGCGCCGATGGGCTCGCTCAGAAGAGGTTGGCGGCCGGACCCCCCGCGGTCGGGATGCCCGGAGGCGCCGTCGCCCCCACATGGGCCCACGCACGCGCCGTGGCCACCCGCCCGCGGGGGGTCCGCTGGATGAGCCCCTGCTGGAGCAGGTACGGCTCGTAGGCGTCCTCGACCGTGTCGGGCTCCTCCCCCACGCACTGGGCAAGCGTCGTGAGCCCGACGGGTTGGCCGCTGAACCGCAGGCACAAGGCCTCGAGGATCGACCGGTCGAGCTTGTCCAGCCCCAGCTCGTCGACGCCGAACACGCCCAGGCCCTCGGACGCCACCGCTGCCGTGACCACCCCGTCCCCGCGCACCTCGGCAAAGTCCCGCACCCGGCGCAGGAGGCGGTTGGCGATCCGCGGGGTGCCGCGGGACCGTTCGGCGATGCGGCGCGCGCCCTCGGCGTCGATCCGCACCCCGAGGATCTTGGCCGACCGCAGCACGATGGCCTGCAGCTCCTCGGGCCCGTACAGATCGAGCCGGCCCACGAAGCCGAAGCGGTCACGGAGCGGCCCGGCGACCAGCCCCGTGCGCGTGGTGGCTCCCACCAGGGTGAAGCGCGGCAGGTCCAGGCGGATCGAGCGGGCCGTGGGGCCCTTGCCGATGACGATGTCCAGCTTGGCGTCCTCCATCGCCGGGTACAGCACCTCCTCTACGGCGCGGTGGAGGCGATGGATCTCGTCGATGAAGAGGACGTCGCCTTCCTGGAGGTCCGTGAGGAGGGCGGCCAGGTCCCCGGCGCGCACCAGCACCGGCCCGGACGTCACGCGCAATCCCACACCCATCTCGGCGGCCACGATGCCGGAGAGGGACGTCTTGCCGAGGCCCGGCGGCCCGGCGAACAGGAGATGGTCGACGGGCTGGTGGCGACCGCGAGCGGCCTCGAGCACGATCTCGAGGTGCTCGACGAGCTCGGGCTGGCCGACGAACTCGGCCAGCCGACGCGGGCGAAGCCCGGCTTCGTCGAGGTCGTCCGCCACCGCGGCCACCGGGTCGACGGCCCGGTGGCCCCTGTCCCCGACGCCCCCGGCTTCGTCGGCGTCCTCAGTGGACGGCGCCTCGCCGGCGCGCACCGTGGGATCGGCCAGGACCTCCCGCCTCGTGCGTCCCGTCACCTCGCCGCCAGCTCCCGCAGTGCGAGCCGCAGGAGCTCCTCCACCCCGACATCGTCGCGCTGGCCGTCCAGGGCGGCGCGGATCTCCTCGGCGGAGTAGCCGAGCTCGGCGAGCGCGGCCCGCGCTTCGGCCCGGGCGGAGCGGGCCGATCGCGTCGTCGCGCCGTCGCCCGATCCCGACGGCGGGGTGAGGTCCGGCAGGTCGAGCCGGCTCTTCAGGTCGATCAGCAAGCGGGCTGCCGTCTTGCGGCCGATGCCCGGCACCGCGCAGAGGGTCTCGACGTCCTCTTCGAGCACGGCGGTCGACAGGGCGGCAGGCGACAGCGCCGAGAGCACGGCCAGCGCCAGCGACGGGCCCACCCCGTGGGCGCCGAGCAATGCCTCGAAGCACCGGCGCTCGTCGTCGTGGGCGAAGCCGTAGAGCACGATGGCGTCCTCCCGCACGTGCGTGTGGACGTGGAGGAAGACGGCGGTGCCCGCCGAGCCCAGGGCCGCTGCCGTCCCCGTCGGCACGACCACGCGGTACCCGACACCGCCGACCTCCACCACGACCTCGCCGTCGGCGGTCCGGGCCGCCACCGTCCCCCTGAGCGAGCCGATCATCCCGGACGCCCCCCCGTCCCGACCGCCGTCCCGGCCGCCGTGGCGGCCGCCACGGCCCGAGCCAGCGGCATCGTCGTGAGGTGGCAGGCCGCCAGCGCCAAGGCGTCGGCGACGTCCGGCGGGCGAGGCACCGCCGCCAGGCCGAGCAACGACGTCACCATGCGCTGGACCTGCTCCTTGGTGGCGGCACCGTAGCCGACCACGGCCTGCTTCACCTCGTTGGCCGTGTACTGGACGACCTCGCAGCCCGCTTCGGCTGCCGCCGCCAGCGCGAGGCCGCTGGCCTGCCCCACGGACATGGCGGTCCGCACGTTGACCTGGAAGAACACCCGCTCGACCACGACGACGTCGGGCCGCAGGTCCGCCAGCAGCTCCCGCAGCTCCCGCTGGAGGGTCCAGAGGCGCCGGTGCACGGCCACGTCGGGGTCGGTCTCCAGCACACCGGCGGCGGCGGCGGCCGGTGACCCGTCGGCTCGCCGGCCCACGAGGCCGTAGCCGCAACGCGACAGACCAGGGTCCACGCCCAAGACGAACACGCGTTCGACGTTAGCGCGCCGAGGTGACGCGGTGGCGGACCCTCGTCAGCCGGCGTAGGCCGCCATGACCTCCTCGGCGATGTCGTAGTTGGCGTGGATCGCCTGGACGTCGTCGTGGTCGTCGATGGCTTCGAGGAGCCGCAGGACCTTCTGCGCGTCCCCGGTCTCGGCGACCTGCACCGACGTCGTGGGCACCATCGTGAGCTCCGCCGTCAGGGGCGAGATCGCCGCCGCCTCGAGGGCGCTGCGCACCGCCGCCAGGTCCTGGGCGGCGCACACGAGCTGCCACCGCCCGTCGACGTCGCTGAGGTCCTCGGCACCGGCATCCAGGGCCGCTTCCATGATCCGGTCCTCGTCGAGCGAACGGTCCAGCTCGATGACGCCCTTGCGGACGAACTGCCAGCTCACGGCCCCGGGCTCCGCAAGCGACCCCCCGTTGCGGGTGAACAGGTTGCGCAGCTCGGCCGCCGTGCGGTTCCTGTTGTCGGTCAGGGTCTCCACGAGCACCGCCACCCCGGCCGGGGCGTAGCCCTCGTAGTTGACGGCCTCGTAGCGCACGCCCTCCAGCTCGCCGGTCCCCCGCTTGACGGCGCGCTCGATGGTGTCCATCGGCACCGAGTCGCTGCGCGCCTTCTCGTACGCCGTCCGGAGGGCGGCATTGTTGGTGATGTCACCGCCGCCGTCGCGCGCCGCCACCTCGAGGGACCGGATGTGCTTGGCGAACAGCTTGGAGCGCGCCGCGTCCTGCGCCCCCTTGCGGTACTTGGTGGTGGCCCATTTCGAGTGACCCGACATGTTCCCGCTCGTCCTCCCCGTCGTGCCAGTGATGCCGCCCGCCCCACCGGACGGCATCGCCCCGGAATGGCGATGCTACCGGCCGGACGGCGCCCGGGTGCTCGCCATCGACACGAACAGCCGGTGCAGGCGGCGGTCGCCGGTGAGCTCGGGGTGGAAGGTCGTCGCCAGCACGTTGCCCTGACGGACGGCGACGGGACCCCCCACGCCAGCCGGGTCGTCGGACGCGTGGTCGGGCAGCGCGACGAGGACCTCGATCTCCGGACCCGTCCCCACGACCACTGGGGCACGGATGAACACCGCGGGCAGGGTCGCCATCTCCGGTCTGGCGGCTTCCGGGGCTTCCGGGACTTCGTGCAGGGCGGCCTCCAGCCCCTTGGCGTCGAGGTCGCGCTCGAACGAGTACCGCTGGCGTCCGTAGCCGTTGCGGCGCACCACGACCTGCAGCGCGCCGAACGACCGCTGGTCGGGCCGGCCGTCCTCCACCTCGTCCGCCAACAGGATCATCCCCGCGCAGGTCCCGAAGGCGGGCAACCCTGCCCGGACGGCCACCGACAACGGCTCGAAGAGACCCGACGACTCCAGCAGCATCGAGAGCGTCGTCGACTCCCCGCCGGGCAGCACGATGCCGTCGAGGCCGCCGAGGTCCTCAGGTCGGCGCACCTCGGTGACGGCGGCACCCACCGCCTCGAGCGCGGCGCGGTGCTCCCGAACACCGCCCTGGAGGGCGAGGACGCCGATGCGCACCAGCAGGCGGCTGGCTACCAGCCGCGGTCGGCCAGGCGCTCGCTGAGCTCGGTCAGCTCCTCGCCGCGCATGGCTGCCCCGAGCCCCCTGCTGACCTTCGCCACGTGGTCGGCGTCGGCGAAGTGCGTGGTCGCCTCCACGATGGCCCGCGCCCTTCGGGCGGGGTCGTCGCTCTTGAAGATGGCGGAACCGACGAACACCGCCTCGGCCCCGAGCTGCATCACCAGCGAGGTGTCGGCGGGCGTGGCGATCCCGCCGGCGCAGAACAGCGGCACCGGCAAGCGCCCGGTCTCCGCGATCTCCCGCACCAGCTCGATCGGGGCCGCCAGCTGCTTCGCCCAGGCGTAGAGCTCGGCCGAGTCCGCCTGGGTGACCTTGCGGATGTCGCCCAGGATCGAGCGGAGGTGCCGGACGGCCTCCACGATGTTGCCCGTGCCGGCCTCGCCCTTCGAGCGGATCATGGCCGCACCTTCCGAGATGCGCCGCAGGGCCTCACCGAGGTTGGTGGCCCCGCACACGAACGGCACGGTGAACGCCCACTTGTCGATGTGGTGCGCCTCGTCCGCTGGCGTGAGGACCTCGCTCTCGTCGATGTAGTCGACGCCGAGCGCCTCGAGCACCTGGGCCTCGGCGAAGTGCCCGATCCGCGCCTTGGCCATCACGGGGATCGTGACCGCCTGCTGGATACCTTCGATGAGCGCCGGGTCGCTCATGCGGGCCACGCCTCCCTCCCGGCGGATGTCCGCCGGGACCCGCTCCAGCGCCATGACCGACACCGCTCCGGCGTCCTCGGCGATCTTGGCCTGCTCGGCGTCCACGACGTCCATGATCACGCCACCGCGCAGCATGTCGGCCAGGCCGCGCTTGACGGTGAAGGTGCCGGTTGCTCGAGCCGGATCGGGCTGGAAGGCCATGAAGCCCATGCTACCTGGCGTCACCGCTCCGCCAGGGCGTCCCGGCGCACCGCCGTGGCGTCCAGCAGGCCCTCGTAGGCCGCCGACCGTGAGCCGACCATGGGGTCGATCCACAGCCACCGGGTGGCCGCCCACCGACCGCCGGTGAACACGGAACCGGTGGCCGGCTCCGGCCCGACCTCCAGCTTGGCGAGGGCGTCCCGCAGGCCCGGCGGGTACCGCACGCCGAGCACCGCCCGCCGGTCGGCGTCGTACTCCCGGCCGGCACCGACGGCCAGGCGCAGCCATCGATCGGTGCCCGTCAACCGACCGACCACGCCCGCCGTCGCCACGGCCACCGCCGAGACGGCCGCGTCGTGCGCCTTCACGTGGGCCAGCTCGTGGGCGACGACTCCCTCCATCTCGATGAGATCGAGGGCCCCGACGAGCCCCGACGTCACCACCAGCACCGCGCGGCCCCGCGTGCCGCCCACACTGCAGGCGTTGGGGACCGGGTCGTCGACCAATCGCAGGTGCGGCGCCCGCACGCCGAAGGTGGCGGACAGCCCGTCCACCAGGTTCACCAGGGCCGGGAGGTCGTGCTCGCCGGCCGGGACGCCGCCGACGACCCGCAACGCCAGCGGCTCTGCCGTCCGGCGCAACCCGAGGGCGACGATCACGAGCACCACGACACCGGCGATCGCACCGGCCACCGCTCCGGCGGTCAGGCCGACCGCCAGGCCCACGACCAGCCCCGGGGCGGCCCCCCCTGCCACGCAGAGCAACGCCATGCGTCGAAGGTTCCCTTGCAGGCGGTGATCCCCGCCGAGCACGACAGGCGGCGCCGGGGCGCCACTCCGTGCCGTGACCGTCGCCGCCGGTGCCCGCGGCGGTGAGGTCGCGCTCGGGCGCCCCTGGCTGCGGCCCCCATTGCCCTTGCCGCCCGCGCCCGGCCTCGACGAGCTTCCCCCCGACCGTCGGCGTCCTCCGCCCGCGGACCCACCGTTCTGACCGCTGCTCCCACCACGAGCCCGGCTCCCGCCCCCCGCCCCGGCCCTGCCTGCCCTGGCCGCATGGCCGGCACCTCCCGGGGGCCGCGGGCGGCCGCCCTGGGAAGCGCCCTGGGAAGCCCCCTGGGAACCGCCGTGCGCACCGCCCGGGGACCCGCGCCCCCGCCCGCCCCGGCGGCGGCGCTTGCCCGGCGGCCGGGAGCTCCCAGCTGGCCGGTCGTTCGAGGGCGGCGGCGTGTCGCTCATGACCTGCCGACGATACCAACGGTGGCGCGGCCGCCGGCCGCCCCAGTCAAATGCGGGACGCGCGGTCGACCGCTCGCCGGTAGAGGGCCACGTAGCGCTCGGCCAATCGGTCCATCGACCATTCCTCGGCGTGCCGGCGAGCCGCTTGGAGGTGTGCCGGCAGGAGCCCGGTGCCATCGGCGCCGGGCCCGGGCTCGGCGTGGCCGGCCGCGCGGCGAGCGACCTCGTCGGCCAGGACCACGCCCAGCGTCTCGGGGTCCCCGGGCGGCACGAGGGCGGCATGGCCACCGGCGGCGGCGCGGTAGCCGGGGATGTCCGAGGCCACGACGGCGCACCCGGCGGCCATCGCCTCGAGCAACACCATGCCGAACGACTCTCCGCCCAGGGCCGGAGCGCACAGCACCGAGGCGCCGGCGAGGCGACCTGGGACCTCGGCGTCGGGGAGGACGCCGAGCCACTCGACACCGGAGACCCCGGCGAACCGCCGGCGCAGCCCGGCGGTCTCCGGCCCGTCCCCGGCCACCCACAGCACGGGGTGGGCCACCCCTTCGGGCCATTCCGCCCGGCGGTACGCCTCGAGGAGCACCTCCAGCCCCTTGCGGCGCTCGTGACGGCCGAGGAACAGGATCGCCGGCGCATCCGACGGCACCGGGGCGGCGCCGGCGAACCGGTCCACCTCCACCCCGTTGAAGAGCACTTCGACCGGTCGCCGGCCGACGACCGCCGCCACGGTGCTCGCCGCGGCCTCCGAGACGGCGCACCGGACGTCGAGCCGGGCGTCGGCCCACCGGGCGAGGGGGGCGGCCAGGCGGTACCCGCGACCCTCCCCAGCCCGGTGGTACGTCCCCACCGAGGGGAGGGCATGCTCGAGGAGCACGCCGTACCCGACCGCCGGAGCGAAGGGCTCGTGCAGGTGGACCACCTCGGCGCCGAAGCCCGCCACCGCCCGCCGGGCCCGCCACGCCGCGCGCGGGTCGAGCGCGACCGGCGCCACCGACCCGTTGGCCTGCACCCGGGTCGACGAGCCCGCCGCGTACCGGCTGGGTCCGTCGGGAACCCGCTCGAGCCCGGGTGGCCGGGCGTCGTCCGGCGCCACCACGAGGACGTCGTGTCCCGCCGTGTCGAGGGCCCGCGCCAGCCCCAGCACCTGGCCCTGCACGCCCCCGGGGCGGGTCAGGCTGTAGGGGCACACGAGCGCCACCCGCATCGGCACCCCTACTAGAGGTCGTCGGCCGTGTCGCTCGGCCAGTTGGGTTGGTAGAGGTGCCACTGGCCCGGGGCGCGCCGGATGATGGCCTCGAAGCGATGGGCGATGTCCTGGGTGACCCGAGCCACGTCCTTGCGGAGTGAACCGGTCCTCGAGGTGTCGAGCGGCTCGCTGATGATGCCCGTGTGGTGCTGTCCCGGACCGCTGTAGACGGCCGCCACCAGCAAGGTCGCGCCCGTGCGCAGGGCCAGCATGGCCGGGCCTGCGGGCAGCGTGGTCCTCTCACCGAAGAAGTCGACCTCCACCCCGTTGCCCACCAGGTCGCGATCGCACAGGAGGCCGACGAGGCCGCCCCGGCGCAGGGTGCGGAGGACGATGCCGCCCGACTCAGGTCCGAGCGGCGTGACCGTGAGCCCCATCTGCCGGCGCTGCTCTGCCAGCCAGTCGAACAGCGCCGGCGGTTCGAGGCGCTCGACCACCGTGGTCATCGGGTAGCCCTCGCTGGCCAGGAACACGCCCCCCCATTCCCAGCTCCCCACGTGCGGAAGGGCCACGATGACGCCACGTCCGGCCGCCATGCCCTCGACGAGATGCTCGTAGCCGCGCTCCACCCGCATCCGACGGCGGACCGTGGCCACGTCGGTCCCCGCCATCCGTGCCCCTTCGACCCAGTACCGGGCGTACGCGCGGAACGAGCGCCGCGCCCACCGGCGGACCACCGACGGGTCGGGCGCCACCACCGGCGACGTGGACGCCAGCACCCGGGCGAGGTGCCGCTCACGGACGTGACGCGGGCCTCGCGGGCGATGCGCCAGGAGCGCGCCGACCGTGCTGGCCGCCGTCTCGGCCACCGGTTCGGGGAGCGCGTGGAGCGCGGCCCCGAGGCCCCGGTAGGCGGCGTAGGTGAGCAGGGCGCGGCGGTGGTCCATCGGTGGTGGTCACGTCCGGCCGACGAAGGGCGTCGCCGGTCCCGTCCCTCAGTCCCCGGCGCCCCGACCCCGGCGACGGCCTTCGGCCCCGACTCGCTCGGTGCGCCGGGCCCGCTGGGACCGTGCCCGCATCGCTCGACCGGTCCGGCTCTCCAGGGCCTCCAGGCGCCGCGCCCGCCACCGGGCCGTGAGCTCCCCCGTCCGGCGGTTGCGGCCCCGCCGGGCCACCGATCCGTCGCGCCAGTCTCGCCAACGGGCCGGCATCGGCCGCCGTGTCGCGGCCCCCACGGGCTCGGCCTCCTGGCCGGCGACCCCGGCGGCCGGACGGGCCGGACCCTCGGCCGCCTGCCACACCCGCACGAACCGGGCCACGGCGGTGACGAGGGTCAGGGCCAGCAACGTCCAGAGGACCGGCACCAACAGGATGCTGGCGAGGAAGCCGACCCCCAGCAGGATCATCCGCTCCGCCCGCTCCATCAGCCCGCCGAACAGACCCCCGTTCGCCACCCGCAGCCCGAGCGCCTCGGCCTTGGCACGCTCGTAGGAGACGAGCGACGCCGCCGCGAGGACCGCGAGGGGCAGGAGGGCGAGGTACCCCTCGTGGGCAGCGACCAGGTACCACGCCACCCCGATCATCAGGACGGCGTCGGCCACCCGGTCGGTCACCGAGTCGAAGAAGGCGCCCCGCACCGAGGCGGTGCCCGACGCCTTGGCCACCGGGCCGTCGAGCAGGTCGTGGAACCCGGTGAGGACGAGCAGCGGGATGGCCCACGGCAGGTGACCGGTGGCGACGACGACCGCGGTGGCGATGGCGAACACGACGCCGGAGGCGGTGAGCACGTCGGCCGTCAGCCCGATGCGGACGAGACGCTGCCCCACTGGCCCGGTGTTGCGGTCCACCGCCTCTCGCCAGCGGCCGTCGAACATGCGGTCTCCTGTCGGTTGGGGCCGGTCGCCGCCCGCAGGCGTGCACCGGTGACGCCGGCAACGGCCCTGCCTCTCCCGACGGCCACCGGCTCCACGTCGTGCCCCCAGGGTACCACCCGTCCATCTCGACCGACCTCCCACGGGGGGACGCCGTCGGGCCGCAACCGAGGCCCCACCGGGGCGCGACCGGGCGCCCCTCGGGGCGCGGCGCACGGTCCCTCGGGGGCGCTGGCCAGGGTCGGCTCCCGGCCTGGGCGTGCACCGACGACCACCGATAAGCTCGGCCCGCGCCCGGCCGGCCGGAGGTCGGTCCGGCACGGCGCCAGGGGGTGGTAGCGCATGGCTCCGTCGTCGACGTCGGGCATCCGCAACGTCGTCCTGGTCGGGCACCATGGTGCCGGCAAGACCACCCTCGTGGAGGCACTCCTCCTGTCCACCGGCTGCATCGACCGGCCCGGCTCCGTCGAACGGGGGACGACGGTCTCGGACTTCGAGCCCGAAGAGGTGTCCCGGCAGCTGTCCGTCTCGTTCGCCCTCGCCCCGTGCGAGGTCGACGGGGTCACGCTCAACCTGCTCGACGCCCCCGGCTATGCGGACTTCGCCACCGAGATGGCCGACGCCCTCGACGTGGCCGACCTGGCGGTGGTCGTGGTGAGCGCCACCGACGGCGTCCAGGCGCAGACGGAGGACGCCTGGCGGGCGGCGGCCGCCCGAGGGCTCCCCCGCATCATCGTCGTGAACAAGCTCGACCGGGAGCGGGCCGACTTCGACCGCACGCTGGGCGAGGTGCGCGCCCGGTTCGGCGCCGGGATCGCACCTGTCGAGCTGCCGATCGGCCACGAGGCCGGGTTCCGGGGCGTGATCGACCTCCTCGACGACACGGCGACGCTGTACGACACCGCCGCCGCGCCACCCCTGGCCGGGGCCGAGGGGCCGGTCCCCGACGATCTCGCCGTCACCGAGCACGAAGTGCACGAGCAGCTGGTCGAGGGGATCGTCGTCGGCGACGACGACCTGATGACGCGGTACCTCGACGGGGAGGCCATCGGGCGCGACGAGCTCGAGGCCAGCCTGGCGGGCGGCGTGGCGGCCGGGGCCGTCTTCCCGGTGCTGTGCTGCTCGGGGCTCACCGGCGTAGGGGTGGACCGCCTCGCCCGCCTCGTCGTCGAGCTCTGCCCCACAGCGCGCCAGGGACGTCCGGCCGAGGTCCTCGCCGGCGACACCGTGACCGAGGTGGCCACCGACCCGGCCGGCCCTCCCCTGCTGCGGGTGTGCAAGACGCTCTCGGACCCCCACGCCGGGCGGGTGTCCCTCTGCAAGGTGCTGTCGGGCACGCTCCGTCCCGACACGGTCCTCACCAACCCACGCACCCACACCGACGAGCGCCTCCACGTCCTCACCCGCCTGCGCGGGCGTGACACGTCCCCGGTCGATGCCGTGGCCGCAGGGGACTTCGTGGCCGTTCCCCGTCTCCAGGGAACGGCCACCGGGGACACGCTGGCCCCGAAGGACCAACCGGTGACCGTGGACGTGGCCCCGCCCGAACCGCCGGCGCTCGCGGTCGCAGTGGCGCCGGCGTCCCGTGCCGACGACGACAAGCTCATGTCGGCGCTCCAGCGCCTCTGCGAAGAGGACCGCGGCCTCACCGTCACCCGCAATGACGAGACCCACCAGACGATCCTCGGCGTCGCCGGCGAAGTGCACCTGGCCGTCACCCTCGAGCGCCTCTCTCGCAAGTTCGGCGTATCGGTGGAGCGGGAGGACGTGCTCGTTCCCTACCGGGAGACCATCTCCAAGCCGGCCGCCGCCGAGGGGAAGCACAAGAAGCAGTCGGGCGGCCACGGCCAGTACGGGGTCTGCCACCTGCGCGTCGAGCCGCGTGGACGTGGCGAGGGCTTCGCCTTCCACGACGAGGTGGTGGGCGGCGCCATCCCGAAGCAGTACATCCCGGCAGTGGAGAAGGGCGTCGTCGAGGCCATGTCCGTCAGCGGCGCGTACGGCTACCCGGTGGTGGACATCGCCGTCACCGTCGACGACGGCAAGTACCACCCCGTGGACTCCTCCGAGCTGAGCTTCAAGACGGCGGCCGCGCTGGCCTTTCGCCAGGCCGTCGCCGAGGCCGGCCCGATCCTCCTCGAGCCCGTCTCCGAGCTCGTCGTCACCGTCCCGGCCGAGCTCCAAGGGGACGTGCTCGGGGACGTGTCCTCCCGGCGCGGGCG
>DAHUZJ010000042.1 GCA_027306585.1 Acidimicrobiaceae bacterium
GAGGGTCCGCCGACCGGGACCGCCGCCTGCATGATCTCGTCGATCCGCTGCAACGTCGCCGCGTCCAGGTCGACGTCCGCCGCGCCGATCGCCTCGTCGGCGTGGGCGGGATCGCGGGTCCCGACGATCGCCACGTGGACAGCCGGGTTGGCCAGCGTCCACGCCACCGCCAGCTGGCTCAGCGTGATGCCGAGGTCGCCCGTGGCCAACCGCTCGAGCTCGGCCACCACCGCCAGGTTCTGCCGGTAGGCCTCCCCGTGGAAGGCGTCGCTCGACGCCCGCCAGTCGCCCGGTGCGAGCTCGGTGTCCTTGCGCAGCCGGCCGCCGAGCAGCCCGTGGGCCAGTGGCCCGTACACGAGCACGCCGATGTCGTGGGCGGCCGCATAGGACAGGATCCCCGTCTCGATGTCCCGTCGGAAGAGGTGGTACGGCGGCTGCAGCGTCTCCACCGGCAGCGTGGCACCGAAGGCCTCCATCTGGGCGGCGCCGAAGTTCGAGACCCCCACGTGCCGGACCTTCCCGTCGGCGACGAGCTTGGCCAGGGTGGTTGCCGTCTCTTCGAAGGGAGTCTTCGGGTCGGGCCAGTGGACCTGGTACAGGTCGACGTAGTCGGTGTCGAGGGCCCGCAGGCTGTCCTCCACGCCCTGGCGGACCCAGTCGGCGCTGGCGTCCCTCTCGACCCCGCCGGCGGGGGTCGGCCGCAGGCCGCCCTTCGTGGCGATCACCAGCTCCTCGCGGCGGCGACCCTCGAGCGCCTTCGCCAGCAGGCGCTCGGACAGCCCGAACCCGTACCCCTGCGCCGTGTCGAACAGGTTGACCCCTTGGTCGGCGGCCTTTCGGATGGCAGCGACGGCCTGGTCCTCGTCCGTGGCGCCCCAGTCACCGCCCAGCTGCCAGGTCCCAACGGCAATGCGCGACACCGTCAGGCCGCTCTGTCCCAGCTTCGTCTGCCGCATGTCGCGTCCTCCTGCGTGGTCGTGCTGCTTGTCGTACTGCTTGTCGTACTGCTGTCCTGCGGCGCCTCCGTCGTGCGAGCTGCTGTCCAGCCGCGCCGCGCCGTGGCGCTTGCGTTCGCGTTGGCGCTTGCGTTCGCGCTTGCGTTCGCGCTTGCGTTGGCGCTTGCGTTCGCGCTTGCCGTCCCCACCGGCCTCCGGTCGGAGCCAGTACCCGGATGCGGTGACTAGTGAAACGCAACGTTTCGTTTCTTATTCCCGAGGTAGGCTCGACGGGTGCCACGAGACGCGGCGACGGCCGGGAGACCCGGGGACCTGCGGAGCCCCGGGGACCTGCGGAACACGGGGAGCCCGGGGAGCCTGCCGGGGCGGGGCCGTCCGCCGAGCGACCGCACCGAGCGGGCCATCCTCCAGGCGACCACCGAGCTCCTGGCCGAGCGGGGCCTCACCGGCCTCACGATGGAGGAGGTCGCAGCGCGGGCCCACGTCTCCAAGGCGTCGGTCTACCGGCGCTGGCCGTCCAAGGGCCGTCTGGCCTTCGACGCCTTCATGGGGGCCTTCCTTGCCCGTCAGCCCTTGCCCGACACCGGGTCGCTGCGCGCCGACCTGGCCGCAGCGCTCCGGGGCTGGGTCGACACCGTGCGGGAACCGGCCACCGGCCGGACCTTGAAGGGCCTCATCGCCGAGGTCCAACGCGACCCGGAGCTGGCGCCGCCCTGGCGCGAGCGGTTCACGCTCCCGGTGCGCTCCCAGCACCTCACGATCCTCGAGCGCGCCATCTCCCGCGGCGAGCTGGCACCGGACGCCGACACCGACCTCTTGCTCGACCTGCTCTACGGCCCCGCGTACCACCGGCTCCTCCACGGGCACCTGCCGCTCGACGACCGCTTCGTGAACGGGCTGGTGGCGGCGATCATGGCGGCCGTGGAGGCCCGCACCATCTGAGCCTGAGGACGACGCCGGCATCAGGGTCGGCGACGCGGCGCACCTCGGTCAGCCCGCGTCCAGGTCCGACAAGAGCGCGTCGACGTGGGGCTGGAACGCCGACCCGGCCGGCCTGGCACGCGGCCCACCCTCGGCGCATCAGCAGCTACCGCAGGAAGCCGACAGCCGACAGCCGGCGACCACCGACCGCCGGAGACGCGCCCCGCGCCGACCGTTGGGCCTGCCGGCGCCCGCCGGAGCCTCCGCCTGGCTTGGGTGCGAAATGGTTGTAGGAGCGAAACTACTAGCGTCGCCAATTGGTTTCGGTGAGGATGCAATGTGGCGGTGAGGTGCTGCCGGCGGAGGGGACAAGGTCGGGGCCGGTTACCCCTCCGCGGCTCGACGACAGGAGAGGCCATGCAACCGAAGCTCTCTCGGTGGGGGCACGCCCGCGCCGCTGGCCGCCGGCGGCGCTCGCTCCGGGCGGCGATGGTGGTGGTCGTGGTGGTGGTCGTCGTGGTGGTGGGGGTGCCGATCGTCGCCACTGCAACGGCCGCGACGGCGGCGCTGTCCGGGGCCGCAGCCGCTGCCACCACCGGCGAGGCAACCGGCGGCGGTCCCGTGCCGTCGCACCCCTCCTACACGTTCCGCACGCTCGGCAGCAGCCAGGACCCCGCGTTCAACCAACTGCTCGGGATCAACAGCTACGGCACGATCGTGGGGTACGACGGCTCGGGCGCTGCCGGCCGTCCCAGCAAGGGGTTCACGCTCGGGATGCCGTACACGACCTCGAGCTATGCCACCACCAGCTACCCCGGTTCGACCCAGACCCAGGTGCGGGGTCTCAACGATCGAGGGGTCACGGTCGGGGTCTGGTCGACAGCCAACGACACGACACCTGCGCTGGACCCCAGTTCGGGGTTCGTCGACGCGAGTGGCGTGTTCACCGACGTGAAGGACCCCACAACGACGTCGACACCCCCCGTGGACCAGTTGCTCGGCGTCAACGACGCAGGGGTGGCCGTCGGCTTCTACGACGACAGCGCCGGCCATTCCCACGGCTTCACCTACAACCTGGCGGCCGGCCAGTTCGCGCCCGTGGTCGTCACCGGGGCGGTCGTCTCGAGCGCCAACGCCATCAACAACCTCGGCGGGATCGCCGGGAGCGCCACGCTGACAGACGGCACCACCGTCGCCTACTACCTGACGCCCACCGGCACACTGACAGAGGCCGACTTTCCCGGATCGACCGACACGGTGGCGCTGGGGATCAACGACTTCGGCGAGGTGGTCGGCTCGTACGTGGACGCCGCCGGACACACCCACGGCTTCACCTGGCGGCCGGCGACACACGTCTTCGTCGCGGTCGACGACCCCACAGGCGGCGGTGCAGCAGGGACGGCGGTGAACGGGGTCAACAATGCCGGGGACCTGGTCGGCTCCTACCAGACCCCGACAGGCACCACCCACGGCCTGCTGGCGACGCCGCAGGCGCCGGGCTACTACACGGTGGCGGCCGACGGCGGGATCTTCGCCTACGACGCGGCGTTCCACGGGTCGATGGGGGGTCAACCGCTGGACGCACCCATCGTCGGCCTGGCCACGACGCCCGACGGTCGGGGCTACTGGCTGGCGGCAGCGGATGGCGGCGTGTTCGCCTTCGGTGACGCCGGCTTCTACGGCTCGATGGGCGGCAAGCGGATGAATGCCCCGATCGTGGGCATCGCGGCCGCCCCGACAGGCCACGGCTACTGGGAGGTGGCGAGTGACGGTGGGATCTTCGCCTTCGGCAGCGCCGGCTTCCACGGGTCCCTGGGCGGCCAGCACCTCGCTGCGCCGGTGGTGGGGATCGCCGCCGATCCCTCGACCGGCGGCTATTGGATGGTGGCGGCCGACGGCGGGGTGTTCGCCTTCACCGCACCGTCGTTCGGCTCGATGGGCGGGCACCCGCTGGACGAGCCCGTGGTGGCCATGGCTCCCACTCCCGACGGGCGGGGCTACTGGCTGACGGCGGCCGACGGCGGGATCTTCTCCTTCGGGGACGCCACCTTCTTCGGCTCGATGGGCGGGATGCCGCTCAACGAGCCGGTGGTGGGGATGGCCGGCACCACCGGCTCGGGCTACTGGTTCGTGGCCGCTGACGGCGGGATCTTCTCCTACGGCGACGCCGGGTTCCATGGCTCGATGGGCGGGCAGCCCCTCGACGCACCGATGATCGGCATGGCCCCGGATGCCCTCGGGTAGCCACCACCCGCGGCGATGACGAGCGACGACGACGCCAAGCGCCGCGAGCTCCCGGCGGACAGGGCGGCCCGGGTGCCGCGCCGCGGACGGCGAGCGGGTGGTGGCGCACCGGGTGGATGCCCCGTCACAGGCTCCCCGGGCTCAGCCGGCCTGCCAGCCCTCGAGGTAGCCGTCGAGGGACTCGAGCATCGCCTGGCGCCGTGGCTCGTCGGCAAAGCTCGACTCGATGGACGTGCGTGCCAGCGCGCCGAGGTCCTCCACCCCCCACCCGAACGTCGCTGCGGCGCGCACGTACTCGCCGGCGAGGTCGATGCCGTAGAGCTCCGGATCGTCGGTGTTGAGCGAGACCCGCACCCCGGCCTGCCGGAGGCGGTCGATCGGGTGGCTCCCGAAGCTCGGTACCACCCCAAGGACCACGTTCGAGGTCGGGCAGACGTCGAGCGGTACCCTCCGCTCGGCGAGCTCCCGGACGAGGGCCGGGTCTTCGACGACGCGCACGCCGTGGTCGATGCGCTCGGCCCCCAGGAGCTCGATCGCCTCCCGGACGCCGTCGGGGCCGCTCGACTCCCCGGCATGGGCGCAGCGGTGGAGCCCTGCCCGCCGGGCGAGCCCGAAGGCCTCCCGAAAGCGCCCGCTGTGCGACCCTGCCGACTCGTCCCCGTCGATCGAGAGGGCCACTACTCGCTCGGGCCGCTCCTCGATGAGCCAGCTGACGACCGCCAGAGCATCGCGCTCGCTCTGCTGGCGCTTGAGGCTCACGCAGAGACCGATCCGAGCACCGCCCTCGCGCTCCCCCGCGGTGAACCCCGCGGCCAACGCGTCCACCATCGCGCCGCGCCGCTCTCGCCAGTGCGGCCAGTGCGTGGGGTTGACGATGACGTCGCCGTACAGGGCTCCCGAGGCGGCGAGGCGCTGCGAGGTGCTCCGGCCGATCTCGGCGAGGTCCTCTGCCCGATCGACGAGGCCGCAGGACCAGTCGAGGTAGTCCAGCAGCTCCCGGAGCGTCTCGATCTTGGGGTGGCCGTCCTCGAGCGTGACCGGCGAGGTCGCGCCGTGGCGCTTCGCCGCCTCCGCCGCCACTCGCGGGGGGATGCAGCCCTCGAGGTGGACATGGACCTCCGCCTTCGGCAGCCCCCGGGCGAACACCTCGAGCTCGTCGCCGCCCAGATGCGCTCGCTGCGCCCGCTGTGCCATGCCGCCATTCTCGCCGAACGCCCGTCCCCCGGCGGTGCCCCACGCCATCGCCCGGAGCTGGGGGACGACCACGGGCGGACCGGGAGCGCCGCCACGTGCCGTTCACCTGCAACGACGCTAGCGTGCCCACGTTCGTAGCAACCGGCCGGGCGGGAGGTGCCACCCAGCACGTTCGGCCCGGCGCGCGGTGGAGCAACCAACGGCGGAGAGCGGACACGGCCATGCGGCGGCGACGTGGAAGCACGCGGTCACACGGGCCGTCCGACCGTCCTCAGTCCTCGGGGTCGCCGAGCGTGCACAGCTCTCGTGCGGTCCCCCGCGTCCTGTTGGCCGGCGCCCTGTCCTCCGCCGGGCTCGGTGCAGCGCTGGCCGCCGTCGGGGCCACGGGCGCAGCCGGCGCAGTGACCAACCCGTCGCCGTCGTGCACGCCGGTCAGCGGGGGCGGCACATCCTGCGCGCTCACCTTCTCCTTCAACGGGTCCCCGCAGACGTGGACCGTGCCGGCTGATGTGGCGAGCGCCACGTTCACCCTGTACGGAGCGCAAGGCGCGACAGGCTGCGGCTCGGGCGCCGGAGCGGGTGGTCGCGGAGGGGAGGTGCAGGTCACCGGCGTGCCGACCAGTGACCTGGCGGCCGGCACCACCTACCAGGTCTGGGCCGGCCAGGACCCCCCTACCTGCAAGCCGACAGGGGGGCTCCCCGACGGCGGGTCCGCACCGACGGTCACATCCAAGGATCCGAGCTCCGGCGGGGGTGGGGGTGGCGGCGCCTCGAGCATCGTCGGTCCGCCGGCGGCAGGCTCGCTGTCGTTCGTCGCCGGTGGGGGCGGGGGCGCCGGTGGCAGCGGTACCAGCGCGACGATCACACCGCCCAGACTTGCTGATCCTGCGGCCGCGACCGGCGCGCCGGCCGGACAAGGTCAGGTCACGACCACTCCCGGGGGCAAGGGGGGCACAGGCGGAAGCACTGCCACCGCCGGCGAGCCCGGCACAGCCAGTACGGCCGGTGGCAAGGGGGGCGGTGCGGCCAGCGGCACGACGCCCGGGACCAAGGGCATAGGTGGCAACTTGGGCACAGGTGCCATTTCGTGCTCTTCTCCGAGTCACGCGGGCACAGCAGGTTCGGCCGCGGGTGACGGCGGGGCTGGCGGGGCTGGCAGCCCGGCCCCCAGCGCGCCCTTCCCTGCGCCGGCCACAGCAGTTCTCGGTGGCAATGGCGGCGGCGGGGGCGGCGGCGTGGCCGGCGGTGGAGGCGGCGGGGGCGGCGGATATCTCGTCTGCACTGTCACAGACGTCGTCACGCTCCAGACCGTGAATGGCGGCGGGGGCGGCGGAGGGTCGTCGACCGCGGCCACCGCTCCGACCAGCGCCCCGACTGGCGCACCACCGGTCGGGGCCGCGCCAGCCGGTGACGCGACCGGGCCGACCGTGACCGACATCACCGGCGTGCGCTCGGGTGACGGCGAGGTCGTCATCACGTACCTGACGGTTGCGCCCGCGCCGACCACCACCACGACGACGGCGCCTCCCACCACGCTGCCTCCCACGACGCTGCCGCCCACGACGCTGCCACCGGCGAACGTTGCGACGGCGACGGCGACGGCGACGGCGACGGCGGTGGTCCCGACGCAAACGGCCGCGGCGGCGGTGACGGTGCCAGCCGTCCACACCGGTCAGCCGTGGGCCGGCTGGCCGTGGTGGGCAGGAGCCAGCGGGTTCTTCCTCGTCGGCGGACTCCTCCTCGTGCCACGGAGGCGGCGGCTCCGCCGCACCCCCTGAGCGGAGCGCGATGGCGGCACGCGACTGGCCGCGGGTGCCGCGGTGGAAACTGCCGCGGTGGAAGGTGCCGCTGTGGAAACTACCGAAGTGGCGACTGACCGCTGGTCTTGCCTGCCTCGCGCTGGGTGCAGGTGGGATCGCCTACCCGCTCCTCTGGCAGCACCACCAAGACGTGGTCGGCCGACAGGCGGTCCGCGCCGACCGCGCCAGCGCCCAGGCGGCAGCGAGTGACGCCGCACGGGCGGGGACGGCGTGCACGCCCCAGGCGGGACCCGGGGTCCTCGAGATCCCCGCGCTCCACCTTGCGGCCCCGGTGGCGCAAGGAATGTCGGAGACAGTCTTGGCGACGGCGCTCGGGCACGATCCCTCGACGGCCTGGCCCGCTCCGGGGGCTTCCACGCTCATCGCCGGGCACGACGTCGGGTACCTGAGCGGGGACACGACCCTTCAACCGGGCGACACCCTCAGCTACGTCGAGCCGTGCGCAACCTTGCACTACACGGTCGTCGGCCA
>DAHUZJ010000055.1 GCA_027306585.1 Acidimicrobiaceae bacterium
GCGGTCCTACACACGGATCGCGTCGATCTACGACCTGCAGGGCCTGTACGGCCAGGGGCGGCTCGGGGCCGGGGTCACCGTCGACGTGTTCGAGCTCGAGAGCTGGACAACGGCGGAGCTGGCCACGTTCGACGCCTGCTACGGCGTCGACCCCCAGGTGCGCAACGTCCCGGTCGACGGTGGTCCGACCGCCGGCGGGTCGACACCCGCAGGCGCAGCGGGGCTGGAGACGTCGCTCGACGTGGAAACGCTCGCCGCCCTGGCGCCGGGCGCGGCGATCAACGTCTTCCAGGGACCGAGGACGGGCACCGGTGCCCTGGCCACCCTCCAGGCCATCGCTACAACACCGACGGCACAGGTGGTGAGCACGAGCTGGGGCCAGTGCGAGCCGGTGGCCAAGGCGACACCCGGGGACACGCCGTACCTGGAGGCGCGGCTCTTCCAGCAGATGGCCGTCGAGGGGAAGACGGTCCTCGCCGCCGCCGGGGACTCGGGATCGGAGGGTTGTTGGAGCACACCGACAGCCACGACACTCACGACGAAGGCGGAGCTGAACGTCGACGACCCGGCCAGCCAGCCCACGGTCACGGCCGTCGGCGGGACGCGGCTCGGCGCCACAACAAGCCCCGCGACCCAGACCGTCTGGAGCACACCACTCACCAGCGCTGGCGGCGGCGGGGTGTCGTCGATCTGGAGCATGCCGAAGTACCAGCGGACATCCGCCCCGGTGGTCGCCCGGGTCGCCGCCACAGTCCCCCCACCGGCAGCGACCTGCCCCCATGCGGCGACAACAACACCGGCACCGTCCTCGTGCCGGGCCGTCCCCGACGTGGCTGCGGACGCTGCGCCCGCCACCGGGTACACGGTCTTCTACGACGGGCGCTGGGTGAGCGACGTGGGCGGCACCAGTGGGGGCGCCCCGCTGTGGGCGTCGGTCATGGCCCTCACGGACCAGGGGTGCAGCGGGCGCGTGGGGGAGGCGAACCCGGCGCTCTACCGCCTCGGCACCACGGACCCCTCGGTGTTCACCGACGTCACGACGGGGACCAACAACATCCTGCAGCCCGGGACGGGCACAACACGGTACAAGGCCGGCCCGGGCTACGACCTCGCCACCGGATGGGGCACCCCGGTCGGTGGGGCGCTGCTGGCCGCGCTCCAGCCGAGCGGCGGCTGCCCGGCGGTCACGGGCCTCAGCTCCCACGGCGGCCCGCTCGGGGGCGGCGGCACCGTCACGATCAGCGGGAGCGGCCTGGCCGGGGCGACCGCGGTCCACTTCGGGCCGGCGCCGGCCGCCGTCCAGTCGGCCAGCGCGGGCTCGGTGACGGTCCAGGTCCCGGCGGCGGCCGCCCTCGACACCGTCGACGTCACCGTCACCACGCCCAACGGCACGTCGGCGGCGGTCGCCGGCGACCGGTACACCTACGAGCGTGACGGCGCCGGCTACTGGCTGGGAGCGGCCGACGGGGGGATCTTCGCCTTCGGCGACGCGCCGTTCTACGGCTCGATGGGCGGCCGGCCGCTCAACGCGCCGGTGGTCGGCATCGCCGCCACCCCCGACGGGCGCGGCTACTGGGAGGTGGCGAGCGACGGGGGGATCTTCGCCTTCGGCGACGCCCCGTTCTACGGCTCGATGGGCGGCCGGCCGCTGAACCAGCCGATCGTCGGGCTGGTCGGGGCACGCAACGGTGGTGGCTACTGGGAGGTGGCGGCCGACGGGGGGATCTTCGCCTTCGGCGACGCGCCGTTCCTCGGCTCGATGGGCGGCCGTCCCCTGAACCGGCCGGTCGTCGGCATCGGCGCCACCCCCGACGGTGGTGGCTACTGGGAGGTGGCGGCCGACGGGGGGATCTTCGCCTTCGGCGACGCCCGCTTCTACGGCTCGATGGGCGGCCGCCCCCTCGACGCCCCGGTCGTGGCCATGGCGAGCTCCTGAGGGCAGCCCTCGCCACACGCCGTCGCCCCGCTGGTGGTCCCCTGCGCGGCGCCGGCCGCTCGGAAATGCACCGGTCGTGGGGGGCGGTCGCACTAGTGTCCTGGCGTGGCTGCCGCTGACGTAATCGTGCTGGTCGCCGCGGTCGTGACGTGCCTGGCCGCCGCCGTCGTGCTCGGTGCAGCGGTCGTCCTGGTCGGACAGGTGCGCCGCCTCGACCGCGGGCTCGAGGCCCTGCACGGCGAGACGCTGCCGCTCCTCCACCAAGCCCGCGAGGCGGCAGGCATGGCCGCCAGCGAGATGGCGCGCGTCGAGGCGGTGCTGGCCGACACCGAGACCGTCACCGCCGCCGTGGACTCCGCCACGCGGTTCGCCCAGCGTGCGTTGGCGACGCCCATCGTGAAGGCGCTGGCCCTGCGGGCCGGCACGAGCAACGGGCTTCGCCGCCTGAAGGAGCCGTCGTGCTGAAGCGGGCCCGCTGGATGCTCATCGGTGTCGTGCTCGGTGTCGCCGCCACGGTGTGGGTTCGCCGCCGGGTGCTGCGGCGGTTCGACCGGGCCGTGAGCACCGTGCTGCCGGGCGGCCTGTCCGGTGACGCCGCCACCACGCTGCGTGAGGCCGGCGCGCGGGTCCGCGCCGCCATCGACGCCGGGCGCGACGAGCGGGCCCGTCGGGAGGCGGAGCTCTGGGCCGAGCTGGGCGGCCAGCCACGCCACGCCAAGCACGCCCGCCCGGCCGTCTCGGCGCACCGGCGGCGGTCGCCGGTGCCTGCCCGTCCCCCGATTCGGGGCGTCCGCAGGGCCCATTAGTCTGCTGCGGATGGACGCGAACCAGCTGCGTGCCGCCTTCACGGGCTACTTCGCGTCCCGAGGGCACGAGGTCGTGCCCTCGGCCAGTCTCATCCCGCACGACCCGACGGTGCTGTTCACGATCGCAGGGATGGTGCCGTTCAAGCCCTACTTCCTCGCCGAGCAGCCGGCGCCGTGGCCGAGGGCGACGACGGTGCAGAAGTGCTTCCGCACGGTGGACATCGACATCGTCGGGACGACGAGCCGCCACTGCACCTTCTTCGAGATGCTCGGCAATTTCAGCTTCGGTGACTACTTCAAGGAGCTGGCGATCCCGTACGCCTGGGGCTTCGTCACCGAGGTGCTGGGCGTGGACGCCGACCGGCTGTGGATCACGGTGCACGAGAGCGACGACGAGGCGGCCGCCGTGTGGGCCGACGCCGTCGGGGTGCCGGCCGAGCGCATCCAGCGGATGGGCGACGACAACTTCTGGCGCATGGGCGACGTTGGCCCGTGCGGCCCGAGCTCGGAGCTGTACTACGACAAGGGTGAGGCGTACGGTGCTCCCGGCGGGCCGGTGCACGGCGGCGCCGAGCGCTTCGTCGAGATCTGGAACCTCGTCTTCATGCAGTTCAACCGGCTGGCGGACGGGAGCATGGAGGAGCTCCCGAAGAAGAACATCGACACCGGCGCCGGCCTGGAGCGGATCCTGCCGATCCTGCAGGGCACCGACTCCATCTTCGCCACCGACGTGCTGCGGCCGCTCGTCGCCCGCGCCGAGGCGCTGACGGGCATCGCCTACGGCCGCGAGCAGCGCGCCGACGTCGGCCTCCGCGTCCTCGCCGACCACGGCCGGGCGATGACGATGCTCGTCGGCGACGGCGTCCTGCCGTCCAACGACGGGCGCGGCTACGTCCTGCGGCGGGTGATCCGGCGTGCCGTCCTGGCCGCCCGCCGGCTGGGCCGGGCGACCGCGGTCACGCCCGATCTCGCCGAGACCACGGTGGCGGTGATGGGTGACACGTACCCGTCCCTGCGCGACGAGCTGGAGATGATCCAGGACGTCCTCGCCCGCGAGGAGGCGGGGTTCGACCGCACCCTGCGGACGGGGCTGACGCTGCTCGAGGGAACCCTCGACGAGGTGCGGGCCGTCGGGAGCACGGTCATGCCCGGTGAGGCGGCGTTCCGGTTGCACGACACCCACGGGTTCCCGATCGAGCTCACCGAGGAGCTGGCCGCCGAGTCGGGGCTGACGGTCGACCGCGCCGCCTACGAGGACCTGATGGCCGAGCAGCGCCACCGAGCGCGCCAAGCGGCTCGTGCGCCGGCGGCGGCCGACGAAGAGGGGTACCGCACCCTGCTCGAGGCCGAGGGACCGACGGTGTTCATCGGACGGTCGTTGCTGCACTACGCGTCGCCGGCGCGGGTGGTGGGGGTGCTGGCAGGGGCGGAGCCGGGCACGGCAGAGATCTTCCTCGACCAGACGCCCTTCTACGCCGAGGGCGGTGGCCAGGTCGGCGACACCGGCACGATCGTCACCGAGACGGGCCGGGCCGAGGTGGTCGACACCGTGGCCGTCCTGCCGGGCTTGGTCGCCCACCGCGCCCGGGTGACCGGTGAGCTGTTCCGCGGCCAGGACGCCCTCGCCACCATCGACGCGGGGCGGCGCGAGGCGGTCCGTCGCAACCACACCGGGACCCACCTGCTCCACGCCGCGCTCCGCTCGGTGCTCGGGGACCACGTTCGCCAGCAGGGTTCGCTGGTGGCGCCCGACCGGCTGCGCTTCGATTTCTCCCATCCCGGCCCGCTGGCGCCCGAGGAGGTGCGTGCGGTCGTCGGGCAGGCCAACGAGGACGTCCTCACCGACGACCACGTCCAGACCTCGGAGCTGCCCAAGGGTGAGGCCGAGGCGCTCGGCGCCATCGCCTTCTTCGGGGACAAGTACGGCGACCTGGTGCGGGTGGTCCGGGCGGGGCCGCACTCGCTGGAGCTGTGCGGCGGTACGCACGTGGACGCGCTGGGAATGATCGGTCCCATCAGCATCCTGTCCGAGGGCTCGATCGGCGCCAACACCCGGCGGATCGAGGCGGTCACCGGGATCGCCACGGTGGAGCGGGCGCAGCGGCGTGACGCCTTGGTGCAGGAGGCGGCGGCGCTGCTCAGGGTGGAGCCGGAAGGGGTGGTGGACGCGCTGCAGAAGCTGCTCGACCGCCAGCGAGCGACGGACAAGGAGCTTTCTCGGCTCCGCTCCTCCATGGTGGCTGCGGAAGCGGCCGAGCTGGCACGGACCGCGGTGCTCGGCGTCGTGGTGGCTCGGCGGGACGGCCGGAGCCCCGACGAGCTACGGGGGTTGGTCCAGGCGGCCCGAGGGCAGGTCGGCGTGCGGGTGGCGGTCGTGGGAGGCGTTCCCGACGCCGGAGGAGTGGCGATCGCGGCGGCGACCGGGGGCGACCCGGACGCCGGTGCCCTGGTCAAGCGCCTGGGTGCCGTCGTCGGCGGGGGCGGCGGCGGATCTGCGGAGGTGGCAGTGGCGGGAGGGCGGGATCCTGCTCGCCTGGACGAAGCGCTGTCCGCTGCCCGGCAGGCGCTGGAGGGAACGTGACGCGGGCCGTGGCGATCGATCTGGGTGCACGCCGGATCGGCGTGGCCGTCAGCGGGGGAACGGGCACGATGGCCTTCCCTCGGGAGATCATCCGGCGCACCGGTGACCGGTCCGCCGACCACCGCCAGGTGGCGGCCGTCGTGGACGATGTGGGCGCCGACGTCGTCGTCGTCGGCTGGCCGCTGTCCCTCGACGGCACCGAGGGGCCGGCGGCACGCGGCACGGCGGACGAGGCGCGCCAGCTGGAGGACGTCCTCGCCGCCCGCGGTGTCCGGGTGGAGCTGTTCGACGAGCGCTTCACGACCGTGACCGCCGATGCCGGCCTCGCCGCTGCGGGAAAGCGCGGCCCGGCGCGCCGGCATTCGGTCGACAGCGCCGCCGCCACCGTGCTGCTCGAGTCCTGGCTGGCCGGCAGGTGAGCGACGAGCACGAGGATCGCCGGCGCGATCCCGGCCCTGCGGTGCCCCCCGGCCGGTCGGCCCTTCCCACCGAGCACGATGGCTCTCCCCGCGGCCGTCATGCCCGCCGGCGGCCGGCTGCGTCGGCCGAGAGGTCGCCGGGCGGCGCTCCTCCCGGTGCCGGGACCGGCGAGACGTTCGAGGTGGTCGGGCCGGGCGGCCCATCCCACGGACCGGCCGGCATGCCCGCCCTGGGTCCCAACGACACGCCGCCCGTGGGCCTGCACGCCGTCCGGCGGCCAACCGGGCCCGACGCGCCCAGGGCGACCTCGGACCCCGCTGCCGCCGCCGGCCGCGCCAGACGGGACAGCGGGTCTCGGGGTGCGCTGGGTGCGCTGGGCGTGCTGCCCGAGGCCCAGGGGCGCGCCCAGGCAGGAGCTGGCGTCGGGGCCGGCGACCCCGCCGTGGGCTCGAGCGCCAGGGGCGCCGTCCCGCCGGCCGACGACGATGGCGGCGCGCCCAACGGCAATGGGCGAACGAGGTACCCGGGCACCATCGGCGGCACGGGCACCATCGGCGGCGCGGATGCCTTCGACGACGCCGACGCGGGCGGCTCGGCCGGCGGCCGGCTCACCCGTCTCGGCCCCGTGTCCCCGTACCGCTTCCGCAGCCGGCACCGGGTGCCCCGCCGGATCCGGCTCCTGCTCACGCTCCTCATGGTGGCGGTGCTGGTGCTGATCGGCGCCTTCGCCTGGTACGAGGCGGCGGCGGGCGGCTCCGGCGGCGGCAAGACGGTCGTCGTCCACGTCGCCAAGGGCGAGGGGATGAGCGCCATCACGTCCACCCTGTCCACGGACGGGGTGATCTCGAGCTCGTTCGCGTTCCGTCTCTCGCTCTTCTTGCACGGCACGCCCCAGGTGCAGCCCGGCGGCTACGTCCTGCACACGGGCGAATCGTTCGGCGACGTGCGGGCCCGGCTGGGGGCGGGGC